>DATNIT010000249.1:0-82275 GCA_035604335.1 Allostellaceae bacterium
CTTGGCGGGCATGCGCAGCACCGCGCGCCGCGAGGGCGGCCAGTGGGTGCTCAACGGCTCCAAGATGTTCATCACCAACGGCGTTCACGGCGACATCTTTTTCGTGGCCGCCAAGACAGGCGAGCCTGGCCGCAACCGCGATATCTCCATGTTCATCGTCGAGAAGGGGACGCCGGGCTTCAGGGTCGCCCGCCCACTGAAGAAGCAGGGCTGGTTGTCGAGCGACACCGCGGAGCTGGTGTTCGACGACTGCCGCATCCCCGCCGGCAATCTGCTGGGCGAAGAGAACAAGGGTTTCTACGCCCTGACGAAAAACCTGCAGAACGAGCGCATCGTGATGGGCGCCCAGGCCATGGGCGAGGCGTCCAAGGCCATCGAATTGGCGCTCGACTGGACCACGCAGCGCAAGGCCTTCGGCAGGACGCTGTGGGAGAACCAAACCATCCGGCATCGTTTGGCGATGCGTGCGGCGGAGGTCGAGGCCGCCAAGGCGCTGGTTTACGAGACCGCGTGGCGCGACGCCCAAGGCCAGCAGGTCATCAAGGAAGTCTCGATGATCAAGGCGCTCTGCGGCACGCTCGTCAACGAGGTCATGTACGATTGCCTGCAGTTCCACGGCGGCATGGGTTATATCCGCGAGACCGCCATCGAGCGCATGGCCCGCGACGCCCGTGTGCAATCCATCGGCGGCGGCGCCACCGAGGTGATGCTCGAGGAAATCGCCAAGCGTTTGGTCTGATCGTCAGGCCGGAATCGCTCCCTGCTCGGGTCATTGACACGGGGCTACGCAAGAGCTGTTCGCTCAGACGCGGCCCATGTCTTGAGATATGCTTCGCGGTCGACGATTGTTACAGCTGCAGACCATCCGCCAAATCAAATATGCCGAACCGCCGGCGGCCCGGACCGAGAGACAGGATGGGGAATGGAAAGCTATTTGCTCCACGCGGGCGGCTGGGCGTCGCAGGACAACTCTGGCCGCTCTATCGGTTCTTGCGGCCCTACTGGCAGCGCATCATCGGCGCCAGTGTCGCGTTGGTCATCTCCTCGGCCACGGTGCTCGTGCTCGGCCAAGGCCTACGCTATCTGGTCGATTTGGGGCTGAAGACGTCGAATACCGACCTGCTTGATCGGGCCGTCGGCGTCCTGCTCGCGACGGTCCTGGTGCTGGCGCTGTCGACCTATTTCCGCTTTTATCTGGTTTCGTGGATAGGCGAGCGGGTCGTCGCCGATCTTCGCAAAGCGGTCTTCGATCGCATCATTGCGATGAGCCCGGCTTATTTCGAGACGACCAAGACCGGTGAGGTCCTGTCGCGGCTGACGACCGATACGACCCTGTTGCAGACCGTGATCGGGTCGAGCGTGTCGCTTGCCTTGCGAAATCTGCTCGTACTCCTCGGCGGCTTGGTTATGCTGGCGGTGACCAGCGTCAAACTGACGGGGATCGTACTTGCCGTCGTCCCCATCGTCGTCGTGCCGATATTGACGTTCGGCCGCCGAGTACGGGCGCTCTCGCGCCGCTCGCAGGATCGGCTCGCCGACGTCGGCGCCTATGCCGAAGAGATGATCAATGCGATCAGGACGGTGCAGGCTTTCACCCATGAGGACTTCGACCGGGCGGACTTTCGGGCGCGCGTGGCGGAATCGTTCGACGTCGCCATTGCCCGGATTCGGGTACGAGCGTTCCTGACTGCCGTCGTCATCCTGCTCGCTTTCGGAGCCGTCGCGTTCGTGCTTTGGGTGGGCGGATATGATGTCGTGCAAGCTCGGATGAGCGGGGGTCAGCTCACGGCCTTCGTCTTCTACGCGATCCTTGTGGCTTTTGCGGTCGGCACGCTCTCGGAAGTCTTCGGCGATCTTCAGCGCGCGGCGGGAGCCACGGAGAGGCTGCTCGAGCTCTTGGCCATCAAGCCGGACATCGCGGCCCCTGAGCATCCCGTTGCGCTCCCGCTGCCGCCGCAGGGTCAGGTCGATTTCGAGTCCGTTACGTTCTTCTATCCGGCGAGGCCCGATCGCCCGGCCCTCGATGATTTCTCGCTCGCCATCACACCCGGAGAGACGGTCGCGCTGGTCGGCCCCTCCGGTGCAGGTAAGACCACGATCTTTCAGATCCTGCTTCGCTTCTATGAAGCCTCTCACGGCGCCGTGCGCGTCGATGGCGCCAACATCCGAGACGTCGATCCCAAGGAGCTCCGTCGACGCATCGGCATTGTCGCGCAGGATCCCGTGATCTTCAGTACCTCGGCCTTGGAAAACATCCGCTATGGGCGACCCGAAGCGAGCGAGACCGAGGTCCGCGCCGCCGCGGAGGTCGCCGCCGCCGACGGGTTCATCGAGCAGCTGCCGGACGGCTTCAACACGTTCCTTGGCGAAAAAGGGGTCAGGCTGTCCGGCGGACAACGACAGCGAATAGCGATTGCGAGAACGATCCTGAAGGACCCCGCGATTCTTCTGCTCGACGAGGCGACATCGGCGCTCGACGCCGAGTCCGAGCGCGCTGTGCAAGTTGCGCTGGAACGTCTGTCAAAGGCGCGCACGACGGTGGTCATCGCCCACCGCCTCGCCACGGTGCTGAAGGCGAATCGCATCGTCGTCATGGACGAAGGGCGCATCGTGGCTCAAGGCTCGCACGAGGCGCTCATCAGGGCGGGCGGGCTTTATGCGCGCCTCGCAGCGCTTCAATTCACCGACAAGCTCTCTGAGCGAACCGCCGCTCCGTCTGAATTGGAGCGCTAGGAGCTCCTTACGAGTTTCGCCGCCGCACGAGCCAGTAGTAAGAGAGGAAAGCGCCCACGGCCATGGCGGCGATGGTGCCGCTCATGGGCAATGGCGTGCCGTTGTAGAGCGCGGCGACGGCGAGGCCCGAAAGGCTGCCGCTGCCCATCTGGATCGCGCCCATGAGCGAGGCCGCGAGCCCCGCCATGTGCGGCAGGGGCTCCATCGCCGCCGCCGTCGCATTGGGCAGGATGAGCGCCAGCGCCATGACGTAGGCCATGATCGGCAGCATCAGGATCACCGGACCGCCGATCCGGGACCATGCGACCGCCACCACGACCGCGCCCGCGCTCAGCAGCAGCGCAAACCCTCCACGCATCACTTGCTCGCTCGAGAAGCGGTGCGCGAGCCGGCCGTTGGTGAACGCGCCCACCACCAAGCCCACCGCGCTCAGTGCGAAATAGAACCCGAACTGGCCCACGGGCACGCCGTAGATGTCCATCAGCACGAAGGGCGAGCCCGACAGGAAGGAGAACAGACCCGCGAACACGAAGCCGTTGATGAGCGCGCAGCCGAGCGAGCGTCGGTTGCTGAAGAACGCGCCGGCATTGGCGATCAAGCGGCTCAAGCGGAGCGCGTGCAAGTCCGGGGTCTTGAGGGATTCCGGGAACAGCAGCACGGTGGCCGCGAACAACAGCAGACCAAAAGTGCCGAGGAACACGAAGATCGCCTGCCAGCCGAAGTGGTTGATCAGGAAGCCGCCGACGATCGGCGCCACCAGCGGCGCGATGCTCATGGTGAGCGTGATGTAGGAGAGGGTCTGCACCGCGCGGGGACCCGTCATGTGGTCGCGCACGACCGCGCGGCCGAGCACCGGCCCGACGCAGGCGCCGCAGCCCTGAATGAGGCGCGCGGTGACCAGCATGTCGATGCTGGAGCTGACCGCGCAGACGTAGCCCGCGACCGTATAAATCGTGAGGCCGCCGATCAGCACGGCGCGCCGTCCGAACCGGTCGGAGAGCGGCCCACAGAAGAGCTGCGCCCCCGCGTAGCCCACCAGGAACAGGCTCAGCGTGAGCTGCACGCTCTGCGGGCTCGCCTGGAAGCGGCTGGTGATGATGGGCAGCGACGGCAAGCTCATGTCGACGGCGAGGGCGGTCATGCCCGCGAGCGCGCCCAACAGTACCGTAAGGCCCCAGGACTGGGGTTTCAGCATGTCGATCCGGGCGCCGGCCTCAGGGGTTTTCGAGGCTCAGCACGCCGCTATCGTAATCGTAAGCGAAGAGCTCGGCATAGCGCGCCCAGTTGACCACGGTCTCGAACACCTCGCTTGCGTCCTCTTCGCTCAGATGGTCCTCGAGCTCGCTGAGGAACCGGCTGCTGGGCGCGGTGTGGCCGGGGCGCTCGTCGAGCACCCGCCGGATATGGGCGATCAGCGGCACGGCGCGCAAGAGGTGCTCGGCGAAGAGCTGCTTGCGCTTCAGCATGTCCGCCTCGGCGAGGGTGCGTCCGGCGGCCGTCGCCTCGATGTCGCCGCCGCCCACTTGCGCCAGCCCCATGAGCTGCAGCGTCTCGATCAAGGGGAAGAGGTCGTCGACGGAGAGGGCGAGCTCCTCCGCGAGATGCGGCAGATCGGCGCGTCCGTTGAAGGGCGCAGCCGTGAGCGTGTCCAGCAAAGCCATCAGCTGCTGGATCGATGCCGGCGGCAGGCGATAGGAGATGCCGACGGCTTGGGCGGGCGCGCCACGCTTGCCGGGCTCGCGGCCGGGTTGGGTGGTGATCTGCGTATAGACCTCGTCCACGATCTGGCGGAAGGTGGCGTTCGCGTGATCGCGCGGGCGCGGCAGCGGCACCGGCAGCTCCGCGCGGATGCGGCCGGGGTCGCTGGAGAACACGATTACGCGGTCGGACATCTCGACCGCCTCCTCGATATTGTGCGAGACGAAGACGATGCCCTTGGTGGGCACGCGCCGCGCGGTCCAGAGATCGGCGAGGTCGCCGCGCAACGTCTCGGCGGTGAGCACGTCGAGGGCCGAGAACGGCTCGTCCAGCAGCAGCACGTCCGGGTTCACCACCAGCGCGCGGGCGAAGCCCACGCGTTGCCGCATGCCGCCCGAGAGCTCCTTCGGATAAGCGGATTCATAGCCGTCGAGCCCGATCAGGTCGATCGCGGCGATCGCGCGCTTGCGGCGCTCTTCGCGCGGCACCCCTTGCGCCTCGAGGCCGAGCTCGACATTGCCGAGCACCGTGAGCCAGGGAAACAAAGCGAAGCTCTGGAACACCATGGCGACGCCGGTCACGGGCGCCACCACCGGCGTGCCGCGGTAGGTGACCGTGCCCTCGCTCTGCGGCGTGAGCCCCGCGAGCACGCGCAAGAACGTCGATTTCCCCGAGCCCGACTTGCCGAGGATGGCGACGATCTCGCCCTCCCTCAGCGTGAAGTCGATGTGATCGAGCACGAGCCGGCCCGCCCGGTCCGCGGTGCGGTAGGTCTTGCAGACTTCTTTCGTGGCGAGCAACGGTTGCGCGTCGGCCATATGGATTCTCTCTCAATCGAGGCGCAGCCGCTCTTCGGCGAGCGTGTAGAGGCGTCGCCAGAACAGCCGGTTGAAGGTCAATACGAAGATACTCAGCATCGTGATGCCCAGCACGATGCGCGGGAAATCGCCGGTGGCGGTCCACTCGGCGATGTAGGCGCCGACCCCCGTCGCGACGAACTTGTCGTCGCCCCACTGCGCCACCTCGGAGACGATGCTCGCATTCCACGCGCCGCCCGATGCCGTGATGGCGCCGGTGACGTAGGCCGGGAAAATGCCGGGCAGGATGAACTTGCGCCACCAGAGCCAACGCGACACGCCGAGATTGCTTGCGACGTACTGGTAGTCCGTGGGCAGAGCCAGCGTGCCCGCGATCACGTTGAAGAGGATGTACCACTGCGCGCCCAGGATCATGAGCACGCTGAGCCAGATCTCGACGTTGAGGTGATAGTCCCGGATCGCGAATACGAAGATCGGGAAGAAAAGGTTCGCGGGAAAGGCCGCCAAGAACTGCACGATCGGCTGCGCGCGGTGGGCGATCGGCGGCCGCAGCCCGATCCACACCCCGACGGGAACCCAGATGAGCGAGGCGAGCGCGATCAGCACCGACACTCGAACGAAAGTGGCGATGGACAACAGAAAGACATGGCCCACTTCGTCGAGCCCGAGCTCGGTCCCGACATAGAAGACGACGCAATAGAGCGCGTAGGCGGCGGCCAAGGCCAAGCAGACGACCCACACTCGGTCGATCCAGGGAGTCCACGGGCTCGGCGGCCTGGCGGGCTTCGGTTTCCAGGGATGCGCCGCCTTGGCGGTGCGGCTCAGAAAATCCGCAAGGGTATCGCCGGCCCAGGCCAGAAACTGAAACAGGCCCGCGCGCTGCAGCATGGTGAGAAACCAGGCGCGCTCGCCTTCGCCCTCGGTGATCGCCTCGATCTTGAACCGCTGCGACCACGCGAGGAGCGGCCGGAACAGCAGTTGATCGTAGATCAGGATGAACGCGAGCATGGCGAGAATGGCGTAGCCCACCGCGGCGATGTCGCCCTGCTTGCTCGCGAGCGCGATGTAGGAGCCGATGCCCGGCAGCGTCGTGTTTTGGTCGGCGACCGTGATCGCCTCGGAGGCCACCACGAAGAACCAGCCGCCGGACATCGACATCATCATGTTCCAGACGAGCTGCGGCACGGCGTAGGGCACTTCGAGTTGCCAGAAGCTCGCCCAGGGCGAGAGATGGTACATCCGCGCGGCCTCCCGCAGGTCCTGGGGCACGCCCAGGAACGACTGGTAGAGGCTGAACGTCATGTTCCAGGCTTGAGAGGTGAAGATCGCGAAGATCGCCGCGCACTCATAGCCGAGCAGGCTGCCCGGAAACAACGCGATGAAGCCGGTGACCGTGATCGAGAGAAAACCCAGGATCGGCACCGACTGCAGGATATCCAGGATGGGAATGAGCAGCTTCTCGGCGCGCCGGCTCTTGGCCGCGACGGCGGCGTAGACCAGGCTGAATATCAGCGAGACCAGGAGCGCGATACCCATCCGCATCACGGTCCGTAGCCCGTATTCCGGCAGCTTCCAAGGAGAGAGCGAGATCGCGATTTCCTGCCCGCCGGTGTAGGGCACGCTCATCTGCTCGCTCGCCCACGCGACGAGCGCGATCAGGCCGACGACGAGCGGCAAGGCCACCAGGTCCCAGAAGCTGGGCCTGAGTCGCGTCGGCCATGCGACGACCGGCAGACCCCACCGCTGTGCCATCGATCCCCCGTGCGATCCCTGAAAGGCGCGTCGAGGTTTAGCCCAGGACCGCGCGGCTGCGAAGCGCAAAAGCGACCCGGGCGGCCGGAAAATCAGCCGTCACGGCATTGTCATGTGACGGCGAGGTGACCTGACCGCCCTCACTCCTCCAGCAGCTGGCCGATCTTGAGCGCGACGCCCATGGAGCCCGCGACCTTGAGCGTCCCGGTCATGTAGGCGAGGGTGGGATTGAGGCTGCCGTCGATCAGCTTCTGCAGGTCGTCGAGGCTGAGCGTGAGCGTGGTTTCGCTCTCGCCGGCCTCGTTGCCGATGACCGCGGGAACCGCGGTGCCATCCCAGTAGATGACGCCGTCGGCGCCGAGGTCGAAGGTCACGCGATGGCCGAGCTTCGGCGCAAGCGCCGCCTTGGCTCGAATGGCGGCCGTGGCGCTCTCGAGAGACATGCAGGACTGCCTTTCTTTCCTATGTATCTAGACCACGCGCACGCGCTTGAGATTGAGCGCGGGGTCCATCCAAAAGCTGTCGTTCTCGTAGCGCCGGAACAGATCGGGCGGCAGGATGGTCTGGCGCTCGGTCGGCGTGACGCGGCGATTCACGTCGTGCAGGCCCGGCGTGCCCAGCCGCGCGTCGAACTCGGGCTCCGAGTATTGCACGTTGTCGAAATCGTGCTTGAAACGGGGCTCGTTCACGAAGTCGTAGACCGCGTTGATCGCTTTCTCGGGCTCGCGGGTGAGCGTCTCGTACTTGATCAGCATGAGACGGTCGGCCTCGTCGCTGTAATAGGCCTCCTTGAGCGCGTTCCAAGCGAAGCCCACGAGCCCGGCGCCAGAGGACAAGGCCTCGACGCGGCTATAGACCGTGCCGCCGGGGTCGTAGTTGAAGATGCGCGAAGTCTCGAAGGTGTTGCGGCGCATCAGCCGCTCGACGCTGTCCATGATCCAGGGCAGGTGCCGCA
The DNA here is from genome assembly GCA_035604335.1 of Allostellaceae bacterium. Taxonomy (GTDB): domain Bacteria; phylum Pseudomonadota; class Alphaproteobacteria; order ATCC43930; family CGMCC-115725; genus DASZHJ01. Next base: position 7,957 of record DATNIT010000249.1, read on the forward strand.
CCGTCGCGATCACCCGCGCATTGGGAAACAACCCCGCCACCAGCGACATGCGGCTGCACCAGAAGCGGTTGGTGTCGAACACCATCTTCTTCGTGTGGATGTCCTTGTAGTATCCCTGCACGACGCTGCGCAGGATCTCCTTGCGCTGCTCGTTGTTGAAGAACACGCCGAACTCGTTCCGTTGGCTCATCTCGCCCAGGAGCGCCAGCATCAGGGAGCCGACGCCGCTGGTCATGCCCGCGTGAAAGCGCGGATTCTGCCGGAGGATTCCCGCGAGCAGGGTCGAGCCCGCCCTGGGCAGTCCCGAGATGAAATGAATGCCGTTCTGCATGGGTTCCAGTCGCACCTAAGGCCGAGCGCGGCCGATTGAACCGAAGCACCCCATGCTAGTCAAATCGTCTCGTCAAACAGCGCCAGTCCAGTGGCGACAGAGAGACCGCCGTCCGCTAGGATCGGGGCGAAGAAAGAGCGAGAGGATCTCATGACCACGCAGACCCACACCGAAGCCGAGCATGAGCTGATCGAGACCGCCAAGCGGGTGCTCCCCGGCGCTAGCTTCGGGAACATGTCCGGAGACGTCGTGATCCGCGAAGGCCGGGGCGGCCGGGTGTGGGACGAGAGCGGCAACGAGTATGTGGACTTCCTGCTGGGCTCGGGCCCCATGCTGGTGGGCCACGCGCATCCCGAGGTCACCGCCGCCGTGCAGGAGCAGGTGGTGCACGGCACCACTTTCTTCGCCAACAACCGGAAGGGCATCGAGCTCGCCGAGGCGATCGTCGATGCCGTGCCCTGCGCCGAGAAGGTCCGTTTCGTCTCCAGCGGCTCCGAGGCCGATGCCTACGCCATGCGCCTCGCGCGCGCCTTCCGCAAGCGGGACAAGATCCTGAAATTCGAGGGCGGCTATCACGGCATGAGCGATTATTCGCTCATGAGCCTGGCGCCCAAGCGGCCCGGCAATTTTCCGCGGGCGATCCCGGATTCCGCGGGCATCCCGCAAAGCGTGCGCGACGAGATGCTGATCGCGCCATTCAACGACATCGAGACGGTCGCGAGCCTGATCCGCGAGCACAAGAACGAGCTCGCGGGTGTCATCGTCGAGCCCTTCCAGCGCATCATCCCGCCGGCGCCGGGCTTTCTGCAGGCGCTGCGCAAGCTCACGGCCGACCACGGCATTCCCTTGATCTTCGACGAGGTCGTAACGGGCTTCCGCCTCGCCTATGGCGGTGCGCAGGAGTACTACGGCGTGACGCCCGACATCTGCACGCTCGGCAAGGTGATCGGCGGCGGCTTCCCGCTGGCGGCGATCGCGGGCCGAGACGACATCATGTCGCATTTCGATCGCGCGGTGGTGGGCGACGAGGGCTTCCTGGTCCAGATCGGCACGCTCTCCGGCAATCCCGTGGCCTCCGCCGCGGGTCTCGCCAGCATGGCGATCCTGAAGCGCCCTGGCGCCTACGAGCGCATTTTCGCCACGGGCCGCGAGCTCATGGGTACCTTGTCCGAGCTTCTGAAGCGCGCGGGCATTCCGGCGGTGGTGACGGGCGAGCCGCCGCTCTTCGATGTGGTGTTTGCCTCGGGCGACATCCGGAATTACCGCGACGCTCTGCGCGGAGATGCCGAGATGATGCGGCAGTTCAACCGCCTGCTGCGCGAGCGCGGCATCCTCAAGGGCGAGTCGAAATACTACATCTCTCTCGCGCACGACGCCGCGGACATCCGCCATGCGCACGACGCCTGGGAATCCGCGATCAAGGAGTTGGTGAAGCTGCGCAAGGCCGCGTAGCGCCCTTTTCATTTTGACGGAAGCGCCCCCTAACCCTCCCCTCTCCCCGGCGGGGAGAGGGTTGCGTAGGCTTAGCGAGCGAAGCGAGCTTAGCCGAAGCTGGGTGAGGGGGGTGCTTCCACCCGATTGAAATTTCCTCCGCTGATCGGGAGTCGTCCGGCACTCGGCATGACAGCTCGGCCCGAGATTGCTATGTTCTTAAGGCCAATCGGGGGCTAGAGAGAGGGCCCATGACCATCGCCACACGCCCGCTCACGCCCGTCATCGCCGGAGAGGTCTCGGGCTGCGACCTCACCAAGACGCTCTCCAAGGCCGAGGTCGCGGCGATCGAGGCGGGCATGGACCGCTGCGCCGTGCTGGTGTTCCACGACCAGGACATCACCGACGAGCAGCAGGTCGCCTTCACCCGCAATTTCGGCGCGATCGAGAATTCCTACGGCGGTCACATCACCGTCAAGGCCCAGGAGAAGCGGCTGGGACCGCTGGTGAACGACCTCTCGAACCTCGGCCTCGACAACAAGCCGCTGCCGCGGGACGACCGCCGCCGCATGTTCAATCTCGGCAATCGGCTCTGGCATTCCGACAGCTCGTTCCGCGCCATCCCCGCGAAATACTCGCTGCTCTCGGCTAAAGTGATCGTGGAGCGCGGCGGCAACACGGAATTCGCGGACATGCGTGCCGCCTATGATGCGCTCGATGAGGAGACGAAGGCCGAGATCGAGGACCTCGTCTGCGAGCATTCGCTCATGTATTCGCGCGGCGCGCTGGGTTTTGCCGAGCTCAGTGACGAGGAGCGGGTGATGTTCAAGCCCGTGCGGCAGCGCCTGGTGCGCCGGCATCCCGTCACCGGGAGAAAGTCGCTGTACCTCGCCTCCCACATCGGGGGCATCATCGGCTGGCCGGTGCCGGAGGCGCGCGCCTTCATCCGCGACTTGACGGAGCAGGCGACCCAGCGGCAATTCGTTTACGTGCACAAGTGGCGGCGCCACGACCTCGTGATGTGGGACAACCGCCAGACCATGCACCGCGTGCGCCGCTTCGACGAGAGGCAAGTGCGCGACATGCACCGCACCACGGTCGCGGGCGACGCGCCGACGGTGGAGCAAGCGCAGCAGGTCGCGTGACCGGCGGCTCGATGAAGATCGAGATCGTCTGCACCGGCGACGAAGTCCTCACCGGCAAGATCGTCAACACCAATTTCAGCTACATCAGCCAGCGCCTGGAGGACTCCGGGCTCTCGGTCCATTGGGGCACCACGGTCGGCGACGACCGCGACACTCTGCTGGCGACATTCCGGCTGGCCTCCGCGCGGGCGGATGCCGTGATCGTCAATGGCGGCCTCGGGCCCACCGTGGACGATCTCTCGCAGGAGGTGGCGGCGCGCGCCGCCGGCGTCGATCTCGCCCTCAACGAGGACTGGCTCGCGCGCATGGAATCCTACTTCACCCGCCGCAGCCGCGTGATGCCGCCCAACAACCGCAAGCAGGCGATGCTGCCGGCGACGGCCGAGGTCCTCGACAATCCCATCGGCACGGCCTGCGGCTTCGCGGTCGATATCGGCAAGGCCCGGTTCTTCTTCACGCCGGGCGTGCCGCGGGAGCTCCGGCGCATGCTGGAGGAGCAGGTGATCCCGCGCCTCCTCGCGCGCAGCGGGTTGCAGTCGACCATCCACTTGAAGCGCTTCCATTCCTACGGGCTCGGCGAATCCCACGTCGACACGCTGCTCGCGGGGTTGGAGGATCTGGTGCCCGACCGAAGCATCAAGCTGGGCTTCCGCGCGCACTATCCGCAGCTGGAGACCAAACTCACCGTGCGCGGCACCGATATGGCGGACATCCAGAGCAAGCTCGCGCCGGTGCAGGCGGAGGTGCGCAAGCGGCTCGGCAATTTCATCCTGGCGGAGGACGATCAGACGCTCGAGGGCGTCGTGCTCGCGGCACTGACCGAGCGCGGCGGCACGCTCGCCGTCGTCGAGGGATTCACGGGCGGCCAGATCGCCGCACGATTGGCTCCTCTCTCGGGTGCGGAGGTGGTGTTTCGCCGTGGCGTGGTGGCGCGAGATCTGGCAGAGCTCAGTGCGGCCGTCCGCCTCCAGCCTGCGATCGGCGAGATCACGAAGGAGACCGCAGAGGCCGCGGCGCAGGCAGCCCGGTCGTCGACCGGCGCGAGCCATGCACTCGCGGTGCTGGTCGATCTCGACGAGGGCGCGGACCGGATCGATTTCGGCGGCACGATCTGCATCGCGATTGCGACCGAGAGCGAGGCCGTTTCTCGCCGCGCCCGAGTGATCGGCGGCCGCGAGTGGGTGCGTCTGGGCGCCATCGAGCTCGGCCTCGATTGCCTCCGCCGTCATCTCCAGGGCCTGCCGGTTTCCGAGCGGATCGACTTCGAGAAAACGTAAAAAATTGCATCATGACCCCAAGACCACACCGCGTCGCGGTGCGTGTCTCGTGCTAACCTAGCGCAAAAACGGGTCTGCGCGTTCTGAGCGCAAGGGAGCAAGAGTGATGGAACAACGGGTCTTGGGCCGTACCGGCGCCTCGGTTTCGGTGCTCGGGTTCGGGTGTGGCGCCGTCGGCGGGCTGATGGTGCGCGGCGCTCCTGCCGACCAGGAGCGCGCGGTCGCCCGGGCCCTGGAGAGCGGCATCAACTACTTCGATACCGCGCCCGCCTACGGCAACGGCGCCTCGGAGGAGAACCTCGGACGGGTGCTCAAGAGCATCAGGCCCGAGATCTTCCTCAGCACCAAGTTCACGGTCTTGCCGGAGCACAAGAAGAACATCGCGGAGGGCATCGCGCAGTCCCTCGAGCAGAGCCTGCGCCGGCTCGGGCGCGACCACGTCGACTTGCTGCAGCTGCACAACCGCATCGCCTCCGGCGGCTCCGACCGGCCGCTCGACGCCTCGACGGTGCTGGAACAGGTGGTGCCGGCGCTGGAAAGCTTGAGGCAGCAGGGCAAGATTCGATTCTTCGGCATCACCGCCATCGGCGATACGCGCGCCTTGCAGCAGGTGGTCGACTCCGGCGCCTTCGACACCGCGCAGATCTGCCATAACCTGCTCAATCCCAGCGCCACGACGGTGCTGCCCGCCAGTTTTCCCGCGCAGAATTTCGAGAAGCTCGCGATCCGTGCTCATGCCGTCGGGATGGGCACCATCGGCATCCGCGTGCTCGCGGGCGGCGCCCTGAGCGGGCTCGAGACGCGCCATCCGATCGGGGCCGCGTCGGTCGACCCGATCGCCTCGGGACCGGATTACCGCGCCGACGTCGCGCGGGCGCACGCATTCCAGGCGCTGGTGGGGGCGGGGTATGCGCGCAGCCTGATCGAGGCGGCGCTGCGCTTCGCGTTCGCGAGCGAGGCCATGACGACGGTGCTGGTGGGCACCTCGACCCTCGACCAGCTCGAGACCGCCATTGGCTGCGCCAACAAGGGGCCGCTCACCCGCGCGGGGCTCGACGAGGCGACGCGGCTCTGGCGAAACATCGCGGGCGCGCAGGGCTGAGCGCCGCCGCCATTCTGAAGTGAGGAGGCGATCATGCCAGTGGATCTCCTGATCAAGAACGGGCTCGTGGTCGATGGCACGGGCGCGCCCGGCCGCCACGCCGATTTGGCGGTCTCGCAGGGCAAGATCGCCGAGATCGGCAAGCTCGATGGCGTCGCCGCACGCCAAACGATCGATGCCGCCGATTGCGTGGTGGCGCCCGGCTTCATCGATCCGCACACGCATTACGACGCGCAGATCTGCTGGGACGGTGCGGTGACGCCCTCTTCCTGGCACGGCGTCACCAGCGTGGTGATGGGGAACTGCGGCGTCGGCATCGCGCCCTGCACGGCGAAGGCGCGCGAGATCGCCATGCGCGACCTCGTGAATGTCGAGGGGATTCCGTTCGACGTGCTCGATCGAGGCATCACCTGGGACTGGGAGAGCTTTCCGGAGTTCCTCGATGCCGCCCAGCGCCGCAAGCCCGCGCTCAACCTGGGCTTCCTCGCGCCGCTGACGCCGTTCCGCCACTTCGTCATGGGCGAGGCCTCGATGGAGCGTCAGGCGAGCGCCGAGGAGACCCGGCGCATCGCGGCGCTCCTCGCCGAGGCCGTCGACGCCGGCGCCTTCGGTTTTTCCAGCACGATCCTCAATCAGCATGTCGGCTTCGAGGGCCGGCCGCTCGCCTGCCGCAACGCCGGCCGCGACGAGCTCAAGGCCTACTCGAACGTACTGCGCGAGCGCGGCAAGGGCGCGATCGAGATCGCGCTCACGCGGCAGACCTCGGTGCTCGACGACGAGCAGTACGAGCTGCTGGATTTCCTGCTGACGGAGAGCGCGCGTCCCGTCACCTTCCTGGCGCTCTTCGATCGCGACGATCTGCCCGACGCCGTGCGCAACACGCTCCGCAAGGCGGCGCCGCTGCTCAAGCGCGGCGCGCGTCCGCAGACCTCGCCGCTGCCGCTCACGCGCGAGATCAACATGCGCAATCCCTTCTCCTTCGCCTCGTACCCGAGCTGGAACCGCGTCTTCGTTGACCAGTCCAAGGAGGGTCAGGCCGCGGTCTACCGCGATCCCGCCTTCCGCAACGCGTTCCGCGCGGAGTTGAAGCGTCCCATGGGTTTCGGAAACTGGGAGCGGATCGTCGTCTACCAGGCCAAGAACCCGGCGCTCAAGCCGCTGGAAGACCGCTCGGTCGCGGAGATCGCTCGCGAGCACGGCAAGGATGGCGTCGACACCTTCCTCGACCTCACGCTCGAGGATGATCTCGAGATCGAGTTCACGATGTCGTCCTACAACACGCGGATCGACCGGATGACCGAGATCCTGAACGATCCCGCCGTGCTGATCGCGCTCGGCGACGGCGGCGCGCATCTGGACATGCTCTGCGACGCCGGCTATCCGACGTATCTACTCGGCACCTGGGTGCGCGAGCGGCAGGTGATGACGCTGGAGCGTGCGGTCGAGCGCCTGACCTCGGAGCCCGCGGCGCTCTTCGGCATCAAAGGCCGCGGACGGCTCGCACCCGGCCTCGCCGCCGACGTCGCGATCTTCGATCCCGCGACCATCGGTTCCGCCAACCGCGGCGAGCGCCGCTATGACTTGCCCGGCGGCGGCAAGCGCATCGTGATGCCGTCCCGCGGCATCGAATACACGATCGTGAACGGCGCCGTGACCTATGCGAAGGGCGCGCTCACGGGTGCCACGGCGGGCGTGGTGCTGCGGTCGTAGCGTCGCGTCTCAGGCGCATGATTTGATCGGCACGAGTCTTGCTTCCAGTGAGACAGGGCTGAGGCAAGTCGGCTTCGAGGGAGGCGCACCATGGGCGAATCACGCTGGAATTCCAAGCGCAGGGCCGCGCACATGGCATTCGCGGCCGCCACGCTGCTCTGCCTCTCCGCACCCGCCGATGCCCAATCCTCCGGCAGCACGATCAAACTGGTGCCGCAGGCGGATCTGCGCAGCATCGATCCGATCTGGACCACAGCCTACATCACCCGCAACTACGGCTACATGGTCTATGACACGCTGCTGGCGACCGACGAGCACTTCAAGGTGCAGCCGCAGATGGTGGACAAGTGGACGGTGAGCGAGGACGGGCTCGTCTACACCTTCACCCTGCGCCCGGGCCTCAAGTGGCATGACGGAACCCCCGTGACGTCGAGCGACTGCATCGCCTCGCTGGATCGCTGGATGAAGCGGGACGTGCTGGGCCAGGCGCTGCCGGGCGTGATCGGCGAGATGAAGGCGGTGGATGCCGCGAGCTTTACGATCACGCTCAAGAAGCCCTTCGCCCTCTTCCTCGATGCGCTCGCGAAGATCTCCAGCAATACGCCCTTCATGATGCCCGAGCGCGTCGCCAAGACCGACGCCAACACACAGATCAAGGAATCGATCGGTTCGGGTCCGTTCAAGTTCGTGGCCTCGGAATGGGTCCCGGGCGCCAAAGCGGTCTTCGTCAAGAATACGGACTACGTCCCGCGCAAGGAACCGCCGAGCTGGGCGGCCGGCGGCAAGGTCGTGAAGGTCGATCGGGTGGAATGGCAGACCATTCCGGATTCTCAGACCGCCGCCAACGCGCTCAACGCCGGCGAGGTCGATTGGTGGGAGCTGGTGCCGCAAGACTTGGCGCCGCTTCTCGCCAAGAACAAGGACATCACCGTCACCACCACGGACCCGCTCGGCAACATGGGCGTGCTGCGCTTCAATCACGAGCAGAGGCCGTTCAACAACGTGAAGATGCGCCAGGCCGTGCAGATGATGGTGGATCAGAAGAACTACATGACCGCGGTCGCCGGCGATTCCAAGTACTGGAAGACCTGCTATTCGTTCTTCCCCTGCGGTACGCCGATGTCGAGCGACGCGGGCTCCGAGGCGCTCTCCGGCCCGCGCGACCTCGAGAAGGCAAAAGCGCTCGTCAGGGATTCCGGCTATGCCGGCGAGACGGTTGTCGTGATGGCCGCGACCGATCAGCCGATCGTCTATGCGCAGGCGCTGGTGACCATGGACATCCTGAAGCAGCTCGGCATCAACGCCGATCTGCAGGCGATGGATTGGGGCACGCTGATCACGCGGCGCGCGTCCCACGAGTCCATCGACAAGGGCGGCTGGAATATCTTCTTCACCTGGAGCGCCGCGCCGGACCTGCTCAATCCCGCCGTGCACTCCCAGCTTCGCGGCAACGGCGCCAATGCCTGGTTCGGCTGGCCCGCCAATGCCAAGACCGAGGCGCTCCGCGATCAGTGGTTCGAGGCGCCCGACCTTGCGACACAGCAGAAGATCGCGGCCGAGATCCAGATCGAGGCCTTCCAGGCGGTGCCGCACGTCCACACCGGCCAGTTCGTGATCCCGACCGCGTTCCGCAACAGCCTCAAGGGCGTCATCGTGGCGCCCGTGCTCTTCATGTGGAACGTCGAGAAGAGCTAAACCAGCTCGAACAATATCTCCTGCGCGCCCTGCCAGAGCGTGCGCTCGCCGAGCGGGCGGAGCTGTTCCAGGCCCTCGGTGACCGTGAGAAAATGATTGCCGGCGAGCGGGCCCGCTTTGCTGGCGAAGGCGACCGCGCCGTAGGCGAGCAGAATCTCGGTCTCGCTGACGCCGCCGGGGTAGAGCAGGATCTGGCCGGGCGCCGGATAGCTCGTGGCGTTCTCGGGGCCGAGGCCGAGGTCGAGATCGCCCAGCGGGATCCAGCAGGCCTCGCCGCTCCAGCGCACATGGATGATCCGCTGGCGATAGGGCAGCAGGCCCTCGACCCTTGCGCAGGTGCGCGGCGCCATCGCGGTCTCGAACCGCGCCATGAAGACGAAGCTACCGGAGGATATCCGTACCGCGCTCACGCGAGCCGACCCATGTCCGGGCTCACGCGCCCTGGGCAATCATCGGTGGTCCTTGTAGACGAGCGCGCACAGCAGCATCGTCACCTCGGCGCCATTCTCCGACAGCGGAAGCCAGAGAGCCTCGTATCGGTGGCGCCGGCCATCGAGGACGCGCTCGCCATGAACGAGGGCGGGCTCGCCGCTCTCGGCCAGGCGCGTGCAGCGCTCGAGCACGTAATTCCGGTAGTCCACGATCGGCAGCTCATCGAGGAACTTGCCCGTCAAGTCGTACTGCGCGCGCCGCGCCATCTCGGTGCCGTGAACGCGCATGCGAAAGCGCAGGGGGTTCCTGAGCACGTCGACCAGCAGGATGCTGCCCAAGAGGTAGGCGAAATCGAGCGGATCGATGTCGGCTCGCGTGGGAAAGCGCCGTGCGCCCTTGCGGTGCAGCCAATAGTCGTAGAGCCGCCGCAGGCGCGGCTCGGTAAATCCCGCCAATCCGCCCGGCGCCGGCGAGAGATCCAAGGATTCCATGATGCTATCAGCCTAGGGGCCACCTATTAAGATTTCATTCAAACTCATTTTCAACCTTTGATTGCGGTCGCAAGCGCTTGCGCCTGGCCCTCTTTTCGGCCTGGACTCCGTTGATCTCGCCAACCCGGAGCGGGCCCATGATCCGAAAGCTCAAGTCCGGCCAGTACCGGCTCTATTCGCGAAAGATCAACCCCAAGACGGGCAAGCGGTCGCAACCTCGGTACCTTCCCGACGAGCCAGGCCGCGGAGAGGCACGAGCGCGCGGTGCAATATTTCAAGCGCCTCGGACATTGAGGCGCCGACGCGCCAAGGCCGCGCTGCGCAAGGTATTCGGCCAAGCGTAACACGCTCGATGTCAGAGCCGGTGGGTTCTGGCGTGGTGGTCCGCGAGCACCTGGGCGATCACCGCCGTCACGCGTTGGCCCGTGGGAATGTGCAGGAACTCGTTCGGTCCGTGGGCATTGGAGCGCGGACCCAGCACGCCCGTCACCACGAACTGGGCCTTGGGGAATTTCTCGCCCAGCATGGCCATGAAGGGAATCGTCCCGCCTTCGCCCATGAAGGCGGGCGGCGCGCCGAACGCCGCCTCGGAGGCACGGGTCAGAGACTGCTCCAGCCACGGCGAGAGCGGGGGCGCGTTCCAGCCCGTCGCCATGCTCTGACGCTCGAACGTCACCTCCGCGCCATAGGGCGGGTTTGCCTCGAAGAGCTCGCGAACGATCGCGTCCGCCTTGCTCGCCTCGAGCGTCGGCGGCAGGCGGAGGCTCAGCTTCGCCGTGGTGTAGGGCAGCAGCACGTTGCCGGCATTGCCCGGCGCGGGCAGTCCCTCGATGCCCGTAACGGCCAGCTGCGGGCGCCAGGTGCGGTTCAGCACCAGCTCCACCAGATCGTCCGTCACGGGTTTGGTGGTCTTCGCGAACGGAAATTTGGCATAGACCTGCTGGCCCAGTGCCGCCGCGGCGCGGCGCGCCTGCGCGATGCGCTCGGCGGGAACCTGGACGTGCAGCCCCTCGGCGTGGACCTCGCCGGTCGACTCGTACTCCAGCCGCGAGAGCAGCTGGCGGAAGATGCGGAAGCTCGAGGGCACGACGCCGGAGGCGTCGCCGGAATGCACGCCCTCGTCGAGCACGCGCACCGTGAGATTGGCCGCGTACATGCCGCGCAGCGAGGTCGTGAGCCACAGCTGGTCGTAGTTGCCGCAACCGGAATCGAGGCAGACCACCAGCGAGGGGCTGCCGATCCGGTCGGCAAGATGATCGACATAGTGGGGTAGATCGTAGCTGCCGGATTCCTCGCAGGCTTCGATCACCACGACGCAGCGCGCATGCGGGATCTCCTGCTGGTGCAAGGCCGCGATCGCGGTGAGCGCGCCGAACATGGCGTAGCCGTCGTCGGCGCCGCCGCGCCCGAAGAGCTTGTCGCCCTTGATGACGGGGGTCCAAGGGCCGGTGCCCTCGTCCCAGCCCGCCATCTCCGGCTGCTTGTCGAGGTGGCCATAGAGCAAGACGGTATCGCTGCCGGTGCCGGGCACCTCGATCAGGATCAGCGGCGTACGCTTGGGGAGCCGCACCACCTCGAGGGTGGCGCCCTTGAGGCCCGCGATCTTCTTCCGCGCCCAGCCCTCGAAGAGCGCGACGGCCTTATCCATATGGCCATGCGCCTCCCAATCCGGATCGAACGACGGCGACTTGTTGGGAATCCGGATGTACTCGACGAGGGTGGGGACGATCTCGTCGCGCCAGCAGCCATCGACGAATTGCTTCAGCTGAGCCTGATCCATCTGGTTTCCTTGTCGTGACCTCGTTGATCCCGGCAGTGTGGCGTGGAGACGCGCGCCGGTCCAGACGGTGATAGGATGCGCGAAAGACGAAACGACGGAGCCATGCCCGTGCGTTTCAGACTGGGGTGGATCGGAGCCGTAGCGGGCGCCATCGTGTTGGCGGCGTTGACCGCGCTCGGGCTCTGGGCGCTCGCCTTCGCGGACCGGCACACACGCGTTCTCCTGCCCGACGATCTCGCGCTGACGCCGCCCGGCGCCGATCTTGCGGCGAAGGTCGCGGGTCTCGCGGGTCTCTGGGGCGGAGATCGTTGGGATGGCGGCGCGCTGCCGCAGGCGCTCGCGGTCGAGCGGATCGCCCCCGATGGCACGGCCAGCGTCGTCTATGCCTGGGGCGCCAACCTCGATGCCCACCGCACCCAAGGCTGGCGGCGGCTCTCGGCAAGGATCAGCGACGACGGTCACCTGATCTTCGGCTTGCCCGACGACCATATCGCGGATTTCTCGCTGGCGGCCGACGGGCGATTGATCGGCCGTGACACAGACCAGACGGATTGGCGCAGCTATATTCTGCTGAGGCGCGCCGCGGGGCGCAATCGCGCTGCCGCCATCGCCGATGCCACCGAGCGGTCGGATCCGCTCTGGCGCGAGGTCGAGATCCCCGAGCGCTCCCAGGTCGGCGCCGCGGCGGGCCAGAGGATCACCCTTCGAGCGGCTGTCTACCGTGGAGCGTCACCCGGCCGCCAGCCTCTCGTCATCATCAATCACGGCTCGACCGCGGGCATCGATCCCGAACGGACCCTGCGGTTCGAGGAGCAGGCCCGGTATTTCCTTTCCCTCGGCTACGCCGTCGCGGTGCCCATGCGCAAAGGCCGCGGTCGCTCTGGGGGCCCGATGCTGGAGTCCGACGACTTTCAGACGCCGCCGCCCCGCGTCCAGATCGACTCGGGCGTCGAGGACATCGACGCGGTCGTCGATTATTTCATCGCCCAGCCCTCCGTCGATCCGAGCCGGATCGTTCTGGCGGGCGAGGAGCACGGCGGGTTGCTGTCCGTCGTCTATGCCGCGCGGCATCCAGGCAAGGTCAGTGCCGTCCTGAACTTCTCCGGCGGATGGTGGCCCGAGACCTATCGCGTCGGCGCGATTAATACCGGGGAATTCGCCGACGCCGGCGGCACCGCGAGGGCGCCGATGCTCTGGCTCTATGCCGAGGGCGATGCCTTTACGCCGCTCTCTCATGTCGAGGAGGAGCTTGCGGCCTTTCGGGCCTCGGGCGGGCGTGCGCGCCTCGTCGTTGCGCCCGATCCGCGCGACGTCAAGGCCTACGGCACGCGTCTCTTCCAATGGACGGCGAAATGGGAAGGCGCGGTCCGAGCCTTCCTCGCGGGCGATGATCGCCCGCCGGACGGGGCGGGACTGACGATGGTCGATTTCAAGGACCCGATCGACCCCGAGGCCGGCATGGACGGCGCGATCTTCTATCCGACCTGGTCCGCGCCGGGCGATGCCAGGAACGGCCTTTGGACCGTGGACGCTCTGCGGGACGCGCCTCCGGCCGACGGCCGTTTCCCGCTGATCCTGCTGTCGCATGGTGATGGCGGTCATCGGCTCAGTCACCACGATCTCGCAACCTATCTGGCGCGGCACGGGTACGTCGTGGTCGCCGTCACCCATCCCGGAGATTCCGACCGCGACCCCACGGCTTGGCGCACGGATCGCGTGCTGGTCGGTCGGGAATACGACCTTCGCGCGGCGCTCGACGCGGTGCTGGCCGATCCCGTGTTCGGCGCCCATGTCGACCGAGACCGCATCGGCGTCGCCGGGTTCTCGTTGGGCGGCTATACCGCGTTGCTGCTCGCGGGTGCCGTGCCGGATCTTGCTCGGTTCTCGACATATTGCCGCGACACCGGCGCCGCTCCCGCGACCTGCACCGACCGACCGCCGGTCATCCGGCCCGGTCTCGGCTTCTTTCGCGACGAGCGCATCAAGGCCGCCTATCTGATGGCGCCGGGCCCCGGCTATTTATTCACGCGCGACGGCCTGGCGGATGTGACGATACCGATCCATATCGACGATGCCGCCGAGGACGAGGTGCTGGCACGGCCCTATGCCGGCGAGCGCATCCGAGACCTGTTGCCGCGTCCGCCCGAGTACGTCCTGGTTCCCGGAGTCGGTCACTACGCCTACCTCGCGCCCTGCCCCGAGACCTTACGGCAGCAGACGCCGCGGCTCTGTACGGATCCGCCGGGCATCGCTCGCGCCGCTTTCCACGCGGAGCTCGGCGCCGAAATGATGGAGTTCTTCCAGCGCGCTCTCGCGAGCCCCTGAGGGCGCCGAAGCCCGCATAAGTATTTTTACTGATACGTAGTTCACCGGGATTTTCGAGCGCCCGCGGCCGTGGTTCGATGCGGCCAACGTTCAACGGCAGGCTAGGGGAGCGGACCCATGATCGATCATCTGAACGACAATATCGGCGAAAGCGGTGCCACGGAGGCGCCCGGCGCCACATGCCGTACGGTGCTCGTGATCGACGACGAGCCCATCGTCCGCCAGAGCCTCGAGATCCTGCTCGAGACTTATGGCTACCAGGTCGCGCTCGCCCGCAACGGCGCGCAGGGATTGGCGGCTTTTCGCCGGATCGAGCCGGACCTGGTGCTGACGGACATCGTCATGCCCGTCCAGGACGGCATCGAGACCATCCTCACCATGCGGCGGGAGCGGCCCGACGCGAGGATCATCGCGATGTCCGGCGCCGGTCCGGTCGGAAACTCGGACTACGTCGACATGGCCAGACGGCTCGGCGCCAATGCCGCTGTCCCGAAGCCCCTCGAGGGAAACAAGCTGATCGCTGCCGTGCGAGCCCTCATGGCGGCCGAGCCGCCGACATTCCCTCACGCCCGTGCGGCCTAGCCGCGAGACCCCCGCGCAAACGCCAAGAGGAAATGACATGTTGACCGAGATCGATACGGCCAGGGCGCCCATCGCCGAAGTCGGCTCCGCCTCGGAGACGATCGAGGTGCGCCGCGTCTCCGACCAGGAGACATCGATCATCGCAGCGGCGACGGCGTGGGCCCGCGCGCTCGAGGCGAAGCGGCGCCAGAATACGACGGCCGGCTTGGCCGAGACCGCCGAGCTTGCCCTTTATAATGCGTTGGCCGATGCGGATGCATTCGAGAGCGCCGAGCTCGCTCTCTATCAGGCCGTGCTCGCGTCGGGCGTGGTGCCGAGGTAGGGCCGCGCCGCGTCGGCTCGGGCGTCCGCGCTCGATCGCTCAACCCGTGTCGTCGCCGAAGCGATCGACTACAAGCGGCCGATGCCGAAATCCTCGCAGGAATGTCCGACCGTGGCGAGGCCCTCTTCGAGGTAGTCGCCCAAGGCCGGCATACCCACGAGATAAGCCGCGGAATGGCGCTTGTGCCGCTCCCGGGCCAGCGCCTTGGCTTCGAGCCAACCCTCTTTCCCGAAGTCGCCCCGCCCGACCCAGGCGAGCGCGATGAGGTCGACGACCTCGTCGTCATTGAGGTCATCGATGGCGGAGCGCAATTCGGCGAGCGTCGGATCGTCCGCGTAGTCCTCCAGGATCTCTCGCTCGCCGCTGTCCGAGGGATTCGATCCCGGATCGGACTCCGAGGGCTCGACCTTCGCGTCGAACTCGCGTGCCTTGAGGACGATGTAGCAGACCTTGTCGGCGCTGATGTTCAATTCCGGCGCCGGCGTATCCTCGTCCTTCGCCATCTGGGTTTCCTTTCTGTTCGCGGCCATGGTGAGCCTAGTCGACGCGTCGGGAGGGGAAATGCGCGGTTACAGCGCATTCAGAGGCCAAAAGACGCGGCCGCGCGTTGATTCAGGTCAAGATTGCCGAATACCCCTATCGGGCGGTCGGGGAGAGGCCTCCCTCGGCAAGCACTCGGGCTCACCGAGCGAGCGATCAAAAGAAGCACGCTGAGCGGATTAACTGGCGGACCCGACACGATTCGAACGTGCGACCTCTGCCTTCGGAGGGCAGCGCTCTATCCAGCTGAGCTACGGGTCCTGCGCCGAGGCCACCATAATCGCGGGCACCCTGCGCGTGCAAGGGCGAGCGCGCCTGCGTCCGTCCGGACTCCCTTTCGAAAGTCCTCCTCGTTATGCTCGGACGAGATCGCCTTCGGTAAACGATAAGAGGACACCCATGAGCATCGAGCAGCGCCTCAAGGACTTGAAGATCGCGCTTCCCAAGGTCGGCAATCCCATGGGGAGCTACGTCCACGCCAAGCGCGTGGGTAACCTGCTCTACCTCTCGGGCAAGGGGCCGCATTCGCCCGACGGCGCCATGCCCAAGGGAAAGCTCGGCGCCGGCATGGCGATCGAGGACGGCTATCGGCACGCCCGCCAGGTGGGCCTGGTGCTGATCGCGGCCATGAAGGACGCGCTCGGTGGCGATCTCGACCGCGTGGAGGACATCGTCAAGGTGCTCGGCATGGTCAACGCCGCGCCCGATTTCGCGGATCATCCGAAGGTCATCAACGGCTGCTCCGACTTGTTCGTCGAGGTATTCGGCGAGCGCGGCCGCCACGCGCGCTCGGCGGTCGGCATGAGCTCGTTGCCGGGCGGCATCCCCGTCGAGATCGAGGTCATCGTCGCCGTGCGATAGAGCGGCAGCCGCCGTTACGCCCGCCGCCGCAGCCGCTGTAGCGCCTGCTCCCACTCCTGCGCGCGCGTCGTCCAGTTATAGGCGGCGCGCGCGTGGCTGACCTGCCGCCGGATGCCGTCCTCGAACTGCTCGGGCTTCTCGCGTGCCGCGTGGACCAGGGACGTCAGGATACCCGTGAATCCCCGGGCCATGCCCACGACTTCCGTCGACGCATCCATCAGGAAGCCGAAGCCCGCGGTGGTCTCCGGGAGCGCGCCCAGCTTTGTGCTCGCGATGAGGCATCCCGCCGCCATTGCCTCCATGGCGGCGATGCACGAGGTTTCCGCAAAGACATTGGGATAGGCGAGGACGTCCGCGTCCGCGAGAGCTGTGGCGAGCGCGGTCTGCGGCAGCGAGCCCACGTACTCGCAGCCGGGCAAGGCGCGGGCGAGATCGTAGAGGACGCGATAATCGTCGGAGGCATCCGGTACCTGGTAGACGCCCATGCTCGAGTAGACGCGCAGGCGGCAATCCGGAATCGCCGCGCGGATCGCCGGAAACGCCGCCAGCAGGATCACGAGCCCGCGGAACGGCGTGCTCGTGTAGGCGAGAACCGGCGGTGCGCCGGTGCGGAAGAACGGCGGGTGACGGCGCTCCAGCGACTGAAACGCGGGCGCCACCGCGTTGCGCAGGACGGTGATGCGCTCCGGCCGAATGCCGAAGCTCGCGGCGTAGGAATCGGCCTGCCACTGGCTGACCAGGAAGAAACCATCCCAAGCCAGCCGCTCTTCCGGACTCACAAGCGGATTCACCGCTGCCTGGTCCGCGGCATGCTGCGACCACAGGACGAGGGGCGCGGCGATGCCGGCGGCGCGCAAGCGCTGACCGGTCGCGCTGTTCAGGACCACAGCCGCATCGAAGCCGTTGATGCGATCGGAGGATAGCCCGCCCGACATGCCCGGACAGTCGACGCCGGCATGGAAGCCGGGATGGCTGGTGTTGTTGAACAGCGTCACCCCATGACCCCGCGCCGCCAGCTCGCGCGCGAGATAGACCACGGCCGATTGGCTCCCGCCCAGCGGCCGCTCGAACGGGGTCAGCGGCGTATAGTCCCAGTTGATCGCGTCGATGAAGGCGATCTTCATGCTATGAGCTCAAGGCGACCGCAGCACGCGCGGCAGGGCCGCGGACCACTCCAGCGCGCGCGCCGCCCAGGTGTACTGCGTGTGAGCGTGCGCCCGCTGACGCGCAATCGCGTCTTCGTAGCGATCCGGCGCCGCGCAAGCCTCCCGATAGACGGTGAAGACCATGGCCGCGAAGGTCTGCGCCATCTGCAAAATATCCGTCGGCAAATCCATGAGAAAACCGAAGCCGGCCGTGGTTTCGGGCAGCGCCCCTAGATTGCTGGTGCAGACAAGGCAACCGGCGGCCATCGCCTCCATGACCGCGATGCAGGAGGTTTCCGGGAATATGTTGGGATAGGCCAGCATGTCCGCCTCGGCGAGCGCGGCGGCAAGCTCGGTCTGCGAGACCGAGCCTAGATATTCGACGCCCGGCAGGTCCCGGGCCAGGGCGTAGAGGACGTGATAAAGCGGCTCTTGCTCGAAGGCCACCTGGTAGACCTCCATGCTCGAGAACACCCGAAGCCGGCACTGCGGGATGGCCGCGCGGATCAAGGGAAACGAGACGAGCAGGAGCAAGAGGCCGCGGAACGGCGTGCTGGTGTAGATCAGCACGGGCGGCTTGCCCGTGCGAAAGAACGGCCGCGCGCGCGGCGGCAGCGACTGGAAGACGGGTGCCGCGGCATTCCGCACCACCATAATGCGGTCCGGCCGAATTCCGAAATCGGAAGCGTAGCTGCCGGCTTGCCAATCGCTGACCAGGAAGAACGCGTTCCACGCGAGCCGCTCGTCGGGCTCGCGCAGCCCCTGGATGTCTTTCTGATCGGTCGCTTGCTGCGACCACAGAATGAGGGGCACCGTGACCCCGCTTTCTCGCAGCTTCACGCCCATGGCGCTGTTGATCCCGATCACCGCATCGAACTGGTTGAGGTAATCCGGAGCGATGTCTCCGGCTCGGCCGGGGCAGCGGACGCCCGCGTAGACGCCGGGCCTGGAGATGCTGTTGATCAGCGTGACGTCGTGACCCAACGCGGCCAACTCAGGCGTGAGGTAGCAGATCGCCGACTGGCTGCCGCCCAGCGGCCGCTCCAGCGGCGTAGAGGGCGTGTAATCCCAGTCGATGGGGTCGAGAAACGCGATCTTCATGACGATGCGCCAGAACTAAGCGACGCCATCTGGATTGGCAATGGTCTTGGGTCGCCGCCATTGGCTATAAGAACCGCCATGGCCACCGTCCAGGAAGTGCTCGGCACGGCGCTCGCGCACCATCGCCGCGGCGAGATCGATCAAGCCGAGGCGCTCTACAAATTCATTCTGGCGCGCCAGCCGCGCAACCCCGACGCTCTGCATCTCCTGGGCATGGCGGCCCATCAGGGCGGCCGTCACATGGAGGCGATCTCGCTCATCCAGCAGGCGATCGCCAGCAACAGCGGCGTCGCGGAGTATCACGATCACCTCGGCGTCGTGCTCATCGCGCTCGGGCGCTACGAGGAGGCCATCAACTCGCTCCGCCACACGCTGGGCATGGATCAGCGGCGGCCGAATACCTGGATCGCGCTCGGCCGGGCCCAGATGAACTTGAGCCGGGTGCCGCGCGCGCTCGAGTCGTTCAAGACCGCGCTCGAGCTCGACCCCGAGAATGTCGACGCGCTCTCGAACCTCGGCGTCTGCTACTACGAGATGGAGCGGCTCGAGGAAGCCAAGGAGAAATTCCAGGCGGCGCTGCAGCGCAATCCCGCCGTCGCGGCGATCTGGAACAACATGGGCGCGATCCAGATCGAGCAGGGCGACGCGGACGCCAGCGTCGAGGCTTACGAGGAGGCGATCCGCAGGGATCCCAGCTATTCCCAAGCCTATTGCAACCGCCTCATGAACGAGCAGTACCGGCCCACGGTGGCACCGGAAAAGCTCCTGGAGCTGAGCCGCGGCTGGGACGAGCGCTACTCTCCGAAGCCCGCTCCCAAGCTGGCGCCGCGCCCACGCAATCCCGGCGAGCCCATCCGGGTGGGTTTCGTCTCGCCCGATCTCTGCCGCGCGCCGGTCGGATATTTCGTGTGCGGGTTGCTGCGCAATCTGGACCGGCGCGGGTTCACCACGCTGGTCTACTCGACCACGCCGCGGCTCGACGATCTCTCGGCCGACATCAAGCGGCACGTGAACCTCTGGCGGGACGTGCGGGCGTTCTCGGACGACCGTCTGCTGATGTCGATCCGAGCGGACGGCGTCGACGTGCTGTTCGATCTCGCGGGCCACACCAAGGGCAATCGCCTGCGCGTCTTCGCCCGGCGCGGCGCGCCCGTGCAGGTGACCTGGGCCGGGTACGTCGGCACCACGGGCGTCGGCGCCATGGACTACATCCTGGCGGACCGCTATCAGATTCCCGAATCGGACGAGCGCTTCTACACCGAGCGCGTGCTCCGCATGCCCAACGATTACGTCTGCTACGAACCGCCGCCCTATTCGCCGGTGGTGGGGCCGCTGCCGGCCGAGCGCAACGGCCATGTCACGTTCGGCGGGTTCCACAACGTCGGCAAGTCCGGCGCGCTATCGGTCGCGACCTGGGCGCGCGTGCTGCACGCGGTCCCGGACGCTCGGCTGATCCTCGCCTACAAGAAACTCAACGATCCCGTGGTGGCGACGCGCCTGCGTCGGCGCTTCGCGGAGGCCGGCATCCCCGAGGCGCGCGTCATCATCGAGGGTTCGACGCCGCACTGGCAGCTGCTCAACCGCTACAACGATGTCGATATCGGGCTCGACAGCCGGCCCTACAGCGGCGGTCTCACCACGCTCGAGGCCATGTGGATGGGCGTGCCGGTGGTGACGGTGCCCGGCCGCACGTTCGCCGGACGGCACTCGCTCAGCCATCTTAGCAACGCCGGTCTCGCGGACCTCGTCGCGGAGGACGAGGACGGCTATGTCCGGCTCGCCGCCGAGCTCGCCCGAGACCGCAAGCGCCTCGCCGAGCTGCGCCGCGGACTCCGGCCGCGTCTGGTCGACAGCGCGCTCCTGGACCCGCGCCGCTTCGCGCGCGATTTCTCGGAAATGGTGCGTGGGATCGTCAAGTCGGGGTGACGCGCGGTCTTTCTGACTGAGCGTAGCCCCATTCATCGCATCCTTGACCCGGAGCGGTCAGTTCGCTCGCGATCGGCCGGGCAGCCGCCAGCCCCCGCGGCTTCGGCGGCGCGGCGCGTGTGCTAGACTGGCGCCGCAAGCCCGGGGAGCGCCAAGCGAGTGGCTTCGCCGCTGAACGTCAGTCTTTGCGTTGTCGTGGCGACGCTGTTCTGGACTTGCCTGGGCTTTCCGTTGGCTCGTCATCTCGCGCCCCGGCGGCCGCTCTCGGTGGCGATGGCTCCCGTGGTCGGCTGGGCGGTCTTCAGCCCCTTGGCGTTGCTTATTCTTCTCTGCGTCGGCGTTACGCGCACCTCGGTCGCCATCCTGATGGGCGCGTTTCTCCTCGCGAGCCTCGTCGTCGCGAGGATGTCGAAACCAACGGGACGCTCGCCAGACCACGAAACGGCCAGCGTACCGTGGTGGGCCTATGCTGCCGCGGCCCTTCTGGCGAGCGCCGCGGCCATCGCCGTCACGCCCAAATTCGGCGGCGGAGGCGTGTTCCTCGCCGCGCCGATCTTCGATCACTCGAAAGTCGCCATCATCGACGACATCGCCCGTCTTGGCCTGCCGGCGGGGAACCCGTTTTTCGGCGAGGCCGGCGTGACCCCGCGCTTGGCCTACTATTTTCTCTGGCACTTCAGCGCCGCGATCTTCGCTCTGCTTCTGGGGGTGAGCGGTTGGGAAGCCGATATCGGCCTCACCGGATTCAGCGCATTTGCCTCTCTCATGCTCATCATGGGGCTGGCGGTCTGGGTCAGCAGACGCCGCGCGGCCGCACTATGGGTGCTCCTGCTGAGCCTCGCGGGCTCGCTCCGGCCGATCCTGGCGATCGTCGTGGGCGAGCAGGGCCTGGACCATCTCATCTCACCCTATTCGCGCCTGCAGACCTGGATCGTGCAGGCGAGCTGGGCGCCGCAGCATCTGACTTCCGCGGCGTGCGCTATCACCGCGGTATTTCTGATGTGCCGCCTCGCGGAGCGCAGCAGCGCGCTCGTCATCGTAGTGCTCGCCCTCGTGGTCGCGGCGGGGTTCGAGAGCTCCACCTGGATCGGCGGCGTTATCTTCGCGCTGGCCGCGGGCCCGGTCTGCTGCGGGCTGCTAGCCTTCGCCGATCCCAGGCAGCGCCGTCCGTTCCTGCTGGGTGTGAGCATCGCCGCGGTCTTGGCAGTCGCGGTGGCGTTTCCCTTCATTCGCGACGAGTACCTCGCGACCGTTGCCCGAGAGGCCGGGGTGCCGATCGCTCTGCGGCCTCTCGAGGTGCTTGGGGCTTGGACGCCGCTGATCGTCCGGCGCGTCCTCGACGTGCCCGCGTATTGGCTCCTGCTCTTGCTCGTGGAGTTTCCCGCGATTCTGGTCATGGGCTCTGTTGCGCTCGTGCGAACCGCCGCGTCTCCGGAGGCACCGGATCAATCGACGCGGCTTGCAACGGGTCTCGGCTTGCTTGCTGTCGTCTGCTTTGCGGTGGGCTCACTTCTGGTCAGCACGATCGGAAACAACGATCTCGGCTGGCGCGGCACTCTTGCCGGCGTGATGGTCCTGACCGTGTTCGCGGCGGTCGGATTTTCGGACTGGCGTCACAATCCGAGACCGATCGCCGCCGCGGCAATGGCGCTTTTTCTGCTCGGCCTGCCCGATGGCCTGCGATTCATCGACGACAATGCGATGGGCAATCCCGCGCCCTCCGCCACTGTCTTCGCGGATACGCCGGAGCTATGGCGGGCGGTGCGCCGGCACTCGGCGCCCGACCAGCGCGTGGGCAACAACCCCGAGGCTTTCGCGGACCTGACGGTGTGGCCCATCAACATTTCTTGGGCACTGCTCGCAGACCGTCGCTCCTGCTATGCCAGTTGGGCGCTGGCTCAAGCATTTGTGGCGTTGCCGAAACCCGAGATCGATGCGCTGGACGCGCTCTTCGTCCGCGTCTTTGCCGGCGGCGGCTCCGCGGAGGATGTGCACCTGCTGGCCCGGCGGTACGACTGTCACGTCGTTGTCGTTTCCGCGCAAGACGGGGCGTGGTCGCGCGATCCGTTCGCCGGGAGCGTGGACTATCGGCTGGCCGACGAGGCTCCCGCGAAATGGCGGATCTACGTCGCGACGGATCGCTAACTCGCCCCTTCGAGGCGCCGGTCCCGACCGAGGAGCGGGTGCGGTGCCATAGCCACGCGGAAGAAAGTCGCGAGGATGCGCCAACCCGCTCGGATCGACCCCGGCAAGGATCCCGCGACCTTCGAGGTCCCGCCGCGGCGGCGGCGATAAGGCATCGGCACTTCCAGCACACGGAGGCCCAGCCGAGCGGCCTTCATCTGCATCTCGATGTTCCAACCATAGGTCATCTCGCGCATGTCCAGTCGTCGAAGGCCGTCGCGGCGGATGGCGCGATAGGCGCACATGTCGCTATAGCGCACGCCGTAAAGCCAACCCATGGCAATGCCAGCGAGATAGCCGGCGGCGACCTGATGCCAGCTCATCGAGCCCGGCTCGCGCGAGCCGCGCGTGCGGGACGCGATGACGAAATCATGCGTGCCGTTGCGAATAGGATCCACTAGCCGGGCCAGGAGATCGCCGCGATCCGCGCCGTCACCGTCCATGAAGACGACGATTTCGCATTCCCCGCCCGCGGCCGCGGCTCCCGCGGCACAGGCGCGGCCGTAGCCGCGCCCGTCCGGAACGATCACCCTGGCTCCGGCGGCGCGCGCCATATCGGGCGTCCCGTCGCGGCTGCCGCCGTCGACGACGATGATCTCGCGCGCGAGATCGCGCGGAAGCTCGCTCACGACGCCGGCGATCGTCTCCGCCTCGTTCAGGACGGGAATGACGACCGCGACGCCTAAAGGCTCCATCTGAGGCCGCAATTCTGGCAGGGCTTGGGCGGCGCGTCGCTGGTGAGCTCCTGGCGGAACTGCTGATAGGCCGCGCCGTTCCAGATCTCGCGCAGGGTCTCCTGGGTGGCGTCGCCCAGCGTATAGCTCTCGTAGCCGCGCGCCGAGAAGGGCGCGATACAGCAGGGGAGCGCCCGCCCGTGCGCGGTGAAATACATCAAGGACCAAGGACGGCGGCAGGAGGACCACGGCGCATCCTGCTTCTCGCGCTTGAGGCTGAGGCCCGGCTCGGTCGCGCCCGAGGCGTCGATCGTGACGCCGAGCGCGGTGCCGAGCGCCTGAGCCGCTGCGATCGCCGCTTCTTCCTCCTTCTGCGTCTTCTCGAACAGCGAGGAGTCCGGCCGCGCGAGCCCGCGTCCGAGCTCGTCGAAGACCAAGCGCTGCAAATGCACCTCGCGGACGCCGATCCGCGCGGCGAGGCGGACGAAGTCCGGCAGCTGATCGACCGTCTCCTTGAGTCCCGTCAGCCAGAGCGAGACCCGCGGGCTGGTGGCCCCGATCTCCCGCTGCAGGGCTGTGAATTCGGTGACGTTGCGGACGATGCGATCGAACATGTCCTTGCCGCGCACCTTGAGGAAGCTCTCGGCCTCCGCGGCGTCGAGCGAGACGCGCAACTCGTCGAGGCCGGTCTCGATGATCTCCCGGCGCTTGCGCGGCGCGAGCAGCGTGCCGTTGGTATTGAACAGCACATAGATGCCGCGCTCCTTGAGGTAGCGGATCATGCGCGGCAGCGATTTGACCAGCATCGGCTCGCCGACGCCGTGTAGGACCACCCGCGCAACGTCCGGCACCTGGTCGATGATGGAGGTGAAGAGCTCCCAGCTCATGTCGGCCGGCGGCTCGAGATCCTCGAAGGTCCGAGGGCAGGTCTCGCAGAGCAGGTTGCAGCGGTTGGTGACCTCGAGGTAGATGCAGATCGGCGGCGACTCCGCGACTTTTGTGCGCCGACCGCCGACCGCCTCGAAGTAGCGGCTGGTCGCGGCAAGATCGGTGGTCGGCATCCGCTACCCCTTTTCCACGCGAAGATCGGCCAGGGCCGCGTGGGCGCGACCGGGCGAGATGGCCCTCGTTCGGCCGGGAACCGCGGTCCGAGACTCGAGAAGGCCAAGGCGCCTGATGTACTGGGCGGTCGCCGGCGCCGCGTAGGGGCGCAGGGCGTCGTCCTGTGCCACGAGCGTGAGATCGAGCAGAAGGCGTGTCAGCGCCGCGACGTCGTCTACGTCGTACCAGGTCGCGAGCTCGACGACGTCGAGGCCGATCTCGCGTGCCCGCTCGCGGGTCTGATCGGCGACCGCACCCGTGCTCCACTCGATGTCTTCGAAAAGGTGGGCGTGTGGCGCTTTCATCCCGATCACGTAGTAGCCGCCGTCCTCGGCCGGCCCCAGCACCACGCGATCGCCCGGCTCGGCGAGCGCGCGCGCCATCTCCACGAGGAGCGCCGTCGGCAGATTGGGGCTGTCGGAATTCAGCAGGCACACAGCCCCGTTTCCCGCGCCGAAGAGCGCGCGCGCGGCGTGCAGCAGGCATCGGCCGAAGCCTTGCACGCGCGGCGGCGGGTCGTCGGTTCCGTCCGCGAGCACGAGACGGGTGCCGGGTGCGAGCATGCCATGGAACAATGCCTCGAGGCCCGCGGGCGCGTAGGCGACGTAGCCGCTCATCGGGGTTTGGCGCGCGGCCAAGCGGATGTTCTCGGTGACGTCGCGCAGAAAGCTGGCACTCAGCGCCATTGCGGCCTCGGGCGTGAGCGGCGGCACCAAGCGAGTCTTCACCGCGCCGGCGCGTGGCGCCTTCGCCATCACCGCGACGGCGCAGCTTGTGTTAGGCAAAGTGGCGTCCATCGTCACGATCCGCTGAACCAGTTGTAGCCGCGATCCTCCCAGAAGCCGCCGGGCATCCGGTTCGTGACGTATAGGGTGGTCACCCATTTCGGGTTTTTGAACCCGAGTTTGGTCGGAATGCGCACCTTGAAGGGATAGCCGAACTTTTGCGGCAGAACCTCGTCGGCGAACTTGAACGCCATGATGGTCTGCGGATGTAGTGCCGTCGGCATATCGATGCTGCCGTAGTAACCGTCGGCGCATTGGAAGCCGACATACTTCGCCGAGAGGTCGGCGCCGATACGCTGCAGTAGCACGCGGAGGGGAGTGCCGCTCCATTTGCCGATCATGCTCCAGCCCTCGACGCAGACATGCCGCGTGATCTGGCTCTCTTGCGGCAGGGCGTAAAGCGCGTCGATCGTCCAGGGTCTCTTGTCCTCGATCAATCCCGACAATTCCAGCTGGTAGCCGGCGGCGGTCAGCTTCGGAGCTTGATCGGCGGGGAAGAAGGCGTTGTAGCGGAAGTCGTGCACGACGTCGGTTTCCGCATAGGTGGGGGCAAGCCGATGGCCGCCGAATAGAAACGCTTGTGCGCGGTCGTTCCACCGCGACATCGCCTTCAAGACGCTTTGGACCGCGTCTTGATCGGAGATGTCGCAGCCGGTCAGCAGCGTCAACGCCCCCAGGCTCAGCGTCTGACGTAGAAACAGGCGGCGCTCGATGCCGGTCACCGTCGGCTTGGCTTCGAGGATTGAACGGGTCATCGCTCACCTCCATTCCGCGGGTGCGGCGCACTCGAGGCCCGGCCGACGATCATCGCGACCAACGTCTTCGGCACCAAAAGGGTCAGCGCGATATGGACGACCAGGAATCCGACGATCGCCGTCATGCCGAAGAAGTGCACGACGCGCGCGAACTCGTAACCGCCGAATAACCAGGTCAGCTCTTGGAGCTGCACGGGCTTCCAGATGCTGAGGCCGGATAGGATCGTCACGAGAATGGCCGCCAGCACGCCCCAGTAGAATACCTTCTGCACGGCATTGTATTGCCCCAGCCGGTGGTCGAGCCTGCCTCGAACCGCCGCGAAGAAGTCGCGCGCGAAGGCGCCGACGCTGACCGGCAGGAAGTCGCGCCGAAAGTGTCCGGACGCAATACCCACGGTGAGGTAGGCTAGAAGATTGAGCACGAGCACCCACATGGCGCCGAAATGCCAAGCCAAGGCATTGGCCAGGCCGTCCTCGTTGTTGAGCGCTTCCGAGACGGAGATGTCGCCGCCAAGCGTCAAGTAATAGGGAAACCCGAAATCGATCGATAGCGCGGGATAGGCATCGTAAATGCGCCAGCCGCTGCCGATCATGACGAGGATCGCCGCCGCATTGATCCAGTGCATGACGCGCCGGCTCAGCGGATGAAGCTGGACGTCGCGCGCGGGCGTCGTCTCGGCGGACTGCGCGGTCACGGCAACACCTCCAGGCCATCCGCTCGCAGCCGCTCCTGAGTCTGGGCTTCGCGCAAGAAGGCCGCGAATTTTTCGGCATTCGGGCTCAGGGCATTGGCGGTCTGCGCGATCCAATAGACGATTGGCGCATAGCTTGCGGCCGGCAACTTGTCGGTGACGGCAAAGGCGGGGTCCGCAGCCACGTCGGTGGCGTAGACGAGCGCCAGTTGCACCTTGCCCTCGGCCAGCAGAAACGACGCGTCCACCGTATCGACCACGCCGACGGATCGGGCGCTCGCGGCCTCCCAGAGCCCCAGATCTTGCAGGGCCTTCTTGCCTTCCGCGCCGGCCAAGGCCGTCGCGGGATCGACGAGCGCGATCGTGTCGTGTCCGGCGAGGGTCGCAAGATCGTGTGCTCGCGCGGGAGAGGCGGACTTCGCCTTCGCGATCTCACCGACGGTTGCCGCTACGACAAGCTGATTGCGCCACAGAGGCTGAAGCGTCTCCGGCTTGATGAGGTGGCGCTCCGTCGCGGCAGTCGAGGCCGCCTCTCCCTCGCCAATGACGATGTCGCTGCGGGCCCGATGCGAGATCTGCTCCAGCAGCGCCCAAGTCGGCGAGGTAAAGACGCGAACGGGAATGCCCGTTTGCTTCCGCCACACCGCGCCCAGATCGGTGACGGCGTGCCGCAAGGTTGGCTCGCAAAACACCACTACATCGGGCGCAACAACATACTCGGCGCGCGCAGGCGCGATCGCCGCGGGTTCGACCATCAGCAGGAGCGACAGCGTCAGTCCGCCAACTGCGCGTTTGAGCCCTGAGAGCATCTTCAGCCTCGGTCCGATGCGAGAGCCTCGATCCAAGCCGACGATACCGCCGCATCCTCGCGGGCGACAGGCCGGTCGAGGCCGGCGCGCATGGCATCGAGACCCCGCGCAAGATCGGAGCGGCCGAA
Organism: Allostellaceae bacterium; assembly: GCA_035604335.1. Taxonomy (GTDB): domain Bacteria; phylum Pseudomonadota; class Alphaproteobacteria; order ATCC43930; family CGMCC-115725; genus DASZHJ01. The sequence goes on from DATNIT010000249.1 coordinate 35,281, forward strand.
GCCGATCCGAAACCGATCCGCCGGAGTCGGCAGCAGCTCGGAGCGGTAGATGCTGGCGGGCAGCAAGAGCACGCCGCTCCCCGTCACCAGCCGGGCACACAGCGCCTCAACGCCGTCCGGGCCCATGTAGCGAGGGTAGCCGACGACGCCGCCGTCGGGAACATACCAGTCGAACAGATCGGCGTGCGCCGCGAAGAAGTCATTGAGCAGCTCGATATTGCCAGCCGCGATGCGACGGTTGCGTGACAGGACCCGATCGCCCGCCTTGAGCGCAACCTGGGCCAGGACCTCCGAGGGCGCGGCGTTGCAGATCGACAGGTAATGCTTGATCCGCTCCATCCGCTGCAACAGCCCGCGGTCGCGGCACGCGATCCAACCTACTCGGATGCCCGGCAACCCATATGATTTCGACATTACGCAGAGGGAAATGCCGCGCTCGTAGGCATCGACTGCTGGTGGGAGGCGCATCGAGGGATCGCGCTCGATGAGCCGATATACCTCGTCGCTGAACAGCCAGATGCCGTGCCGGCGGCAGAGCGCAACGACCGCGTCGAACCGGTCGCGCTCGAGGATCTTACCCGTGGGATTGTTCGGGAAGTTGATCGAGATCAGCTTCGTGTTCGGTCGAATCTCCTTGGCAAGGCGCTCGATGTCGAGGGTCCAGCCGCGCGCGGGATCGAGCGCCACCCCGCTGACCGCGCAAAGGCCAAGCGGTATGGTCTCCGTTGACTGGTAATTCGGCGTCACGACGATTGCGTGGTCATCGTGATCGAGCAGCGCATGCATCGCCACATGGATGCCTTCTTGCGCTCCCGCGAAGCAGAGTACGGAGTCGGTGGTTGCGTGATTGTATGCGGTGGCGATGGTCTGCCGGAGCCACGCGGCGCCGCGGGGGTCGGTGTAGCCGAGCTGTAGCGCATCCCAGCGCTCCCGATCTCCGTCATCGGCCATGGCCAGCAGATCCGCCAGCGTCAGCGTCTCGCAATCGGAAGCCGTCAGGTGATGACGCACGGCGGAATCCCAGCGCGAGAAATAGGCCGCAAGCGCGAAGTCGCGCCTCGGCACGCGTGCGTTGGACGCAGCCCGTAACACGGGAGTTTCGCGTCGCGTGGCGATAGAGTCTGACGCCTCGCTCAATCGGCGGTCCTTGTTGTCCCAGCGCCAATGCCTTCGGACCAAGTTCGGTCCGGGCGAGTAAAGGTTACCAGACTCACGAGCTCGTGATCCCGGGGCCTCCGACTTTGCCGAGCAGGCACCGGTCCGGGTTGGGTTCCGCTGGAGAAGGCTGAAGGCTAGACCCGCCGGCAGAGGCCCACGCCGTGGCCGGTGCACATCCGGGCGGGCGCGGATCGCCGGCACCCGAGCAACCCAACGCAGCATGGGCCCGTTTCTAGCGCCCCGCCGCCAGCGCTTCCTCGGCGTGGCGGTCGGCGCCAGACGGCAGGGCGACCTCGGGATTGGCGACCCAGGCCTCGACGTCGCGGCGCACCACGTCCGCCTCGAGGTCGCGCAGCAGCATGTGGTAGCCGGCGGGATAGAAGGCGATGCGGCGCGGCTCGTCGGCCGGCAGCGCCGCCAGGAACCGGCGGGTGGAATCGCGGGGTATGACCTCGTCGTGGTCGCCGTAGAGGAACAGCATCGGCGCGTGCAGTCGGGGCGCCGCCGCGAGCGCGTCGTCCATGATATCGACCAATCCCTTGATGGAGTCGATGCGCGTCTCCTTGATCACCAGCGCGTCGCGCCCGAGGGCGCGGAGCATCTCGATGTTGTCCGAGGGCATTATGCCGAGTCCTCGGCCCGTCACCTTCATGCCCGGCAGCACGCGGTCCCCGAGCCATAGCGCGATCCGTTCCGAGATCGTCATGGTGTCTCGGCCCCAGACCGCCGGCCCTTCCAGGATGAGACCGTCCACTCTCGGCGGCGGCGTGCCCTCGAACCCGGTCTCCGCCACGACCGCGACCGCGCCTCCCATGCTCTCGCCCAGGATGTAGATCGGCACGCCCTGATAGCGGGCGCGCAGCACGGCGGTGGCTTCGGTGGCATCCGCCGCGAGCCTCGATGCGTCTGCCCAGTATCCGTGCCGAGGCGCCGCCCCGAAGCCGCGCTGATCGTAGGCGAAGGTGGCGATGCCGTGCTTCGCCCACTCCTCGCCGGACTCCTTGAAGGCGTTGGAGTAGTCGTTGAAGCCGTGGAGCGCGAGGATCACCGCCTTCGGTTTGCCATCGGGCAGCCAGGACTTGAGCGGCAGCTCCGTGCCGTCGTCCGCGACAAAGCTGGTCTCGGTGATCGCGGGCGCCACGCTGCCGGGTGGTCCGGGCGGGCCGGCGGATTCGGGACCGGCGCATCCGGCGACCAGCCCCAGCGCGAGGATCGCCGCGAGGCCCGTACGCGCGCTCATGGGCTGCTGCCGCGCCCGGCGCTTCCCGTCAGCTGCAGGAAGATCGCCTCCAGGTCGGTTTCCTCGCTCTGGACGTCGCGGATGATGAAACCATGGGACTGAATCGCAGAGAACACCGGCGAGAGCGTGGTGGCGCTGGGCCGGTAGTGATAGACGAGCCGGTCGGGTGCCGCGAGCATCAGGCCCATGGCGACGAGGCCCGGCGGCAGCGCCACCACCGGCTCGGCGAGCGTGATCGACAGCGTCTTGGCGTCGATGCGGCCGACCAGCGCCGCGGTGGTGTCGCAGGCGACCACCGATCCGCGGTCGATGATCGCGATGCGATCGCAGAGCGTCTCCGCCTCCTCGAGATAGTGCGTCGTGAGCAGGATGGTGGTGCCAGCGGCGTTGAGCGCGCGCACGAGATCCCAGAGCTGGCGGCGCAGCTCGACGTCGACGCCGGCGGTGGGCTCGTCGAGCACCAGCACGGGCGGCGCGTGCACCATCGCCTTGCCGATCATCAGCCGCCGCTTCATGCCGCCGGAGAGCGTGCGGCTGTAGGCGTCCGCTTGCGGGCTCAGGTTCAGCGACGCCAGGATTTCCGCCGTGCGCCGCTCGGACTTCGGCACGCCATAAAGGCCGGCTTGCAGGTCGAGGAGCTCGCGGGGCGTGAAGAAGGCGTCGATGTTGAGCTCCTGCGCCACTACGCCGATGGCGGCGCGGGCTTGGCGCGGGTTTGCGTCGATGTCGATGCCCCAGATCTCGGCGCTGCCGCTGGTCTTCAGCACCAGTCCCGCAAGGATGTTGATCAGAGTCGACTTGCCGGCGCCGTTGGGTCCGAGCAGCCCGAAGATCGAGCCGCGGGGAATCGCGAGATCGACCGCCTCGAGCGCGAGCTTGTCCGGCTGCCGGTTGCTGCCGCGATAGACCTTGGCGAGGCCGCGCACCTCGACCGCGGACGGCGCGAGAACAGGCTGCCGCTCGCCCTCGAGCGCGGCGGCGGGCGGGGCTCGGTCGCCGCCGCGGGACGGCGCGCTGCTGCTGGGCGTCAGGCGAACAGGGTAGCTGGTCATTGATTGTGCTGGGGCAATGGGTATCATCCGCGCGCCGACGGGGTCAACGGCGCCCGCCGCGCGAGCTTCTCCGCAATGGTGAAATAGACCCGATGCAGCCTTTCGAAATCGTCTATGTCAAAACCGAGGTCGTCGCCTGCAACGGCGGCGGCGGCGCGCTCGGCCATCCCAGGGTCTATCTCAACCTCTCCGCGGAGGGGAAGATCGAATGCCCCTATTGCTCGCGGCTTTTCGTCCATGAGTCGAAGCGCGGGCAACCGCTCGCCGCGGGACCCGCCGCCGGCGGACCGCAAGCCGCGCCGAAGCCTTGACGAAGCTCAAGCACGTCTACCTCGTCGACGGGTCCGGATACATCTTCCGCGCCTATCATGCCTTGCCGCCGCTGACGCGTCCCGACGGCAAGCCCGTCGGCGCCGTCCTCGGCTTCACCAACATCATGTTGAAATTTTTGCGCGAGACCGACGCCGATCACATCGCCGTGGTGTTCGATGCATCGCAGCGCACCTTCCGCAACCGAATCTACGAGGCCTACAAGGCGCACCGTCCGGAGACGCCGGAGGACCTGGTACCGCAATTCGCGCTCGTGCGCGAGGCGACCGACGCGATGAACGTCGCGCGCATCGAGCAAGTGGACTACGAGGCCGACGACCTGATTGCGGCTTACGCCAAGGCCGCCGTCAAGGCGGGCGCCACGGTGACCATCGTGTCCTCCGACAAGGATCTGATGCAGCTCGTCTCCGACAAGGTCGAGATGTTCGATCCCATCAAGCAGAAGCCGATCGGCCCCGCCGAGGTGCGCGAGAAGTTCGGCGTCGGCCCCGAGCAGGTGATCGAGGTGCAGGCGTTGATCGGCGACAGCGTCGACAACGTGCCGGGCGTGCCGGGGATCGGCGTCAAGACGGCTGCCGAGCTCATCGGCGCCTACGGCACGCTCGAGAACCTGCTGCAGCACGCCGAGGAGATCAAACAGCCGAAGCGACGGCAGAACCTGATCGAGTTCGCGGAGCAGGCGCGCATCTCAAAGAAATTGGTGACGCTCGACGCCGACGTGCCGCTGCCGTTGCCGCTGGACGATCTCGCGGTCAGGCCGCTCGACGGCAAGAAGCTCGGCGCGTTCCTGCAGGAGCAGAACTTCCGCTCGCTGCTGAACCGGCTCGACGGGCAGCTCAGGGCGGCCATGGGTAACGGCGCCGCCGCGCGCGACGCCCGTCCAGCGCCGCCCTCGGCCGCGCCGATGGGTCCCAACGGCGCGATGGCGGTCGCGATGCCCGAAGGGCTCTCGACCGCCAAGCCGGTCTATGAGCTGGTGCAGGATCTGCCGACGCTCGAGCGCTGGATCGCTCGCGCGCTCGGCGAGGGCGCGGTGGCGGTCGCGGTCGAGACGGCGTCCTCCGATGCCATGCGCGCGGAGCTGCTGGGCGTCTCGCTGGCGATCGAGCCGGGCGTCGCTTGCTATATCCCGGTGGGCCACCGCGCCGTGGTCGAAGGGCTCGACCTCGGCGACGGCGCCGGGCCCGCGCCGAGGCAGATCCCGCGCGATCACGCCGTCGAGCGCCTCAAGACCCTGCTGGAGGATCCCGGCGTCCTCAAGGTCGGCCACAACGCCAAGTTCGCGCTCGAAGTGTTCCGGCGCCACGGCATCGCCATGGCGCCCGTCGACGACACGCTGCTGCTCTCCTTCGTGCTCGAGGGCGGCCGGCACGGCCACGATCTCGACGAGCTGGCACCGCTCCACTTCGGCCACGAGACCATCAAGCTGAAGGACCTCGTCGGCAGCGGAAAGAGCCAGATCGGCTTCGCCGCGGTGCCGCTCGACCGGGCCCGGGATTACGCGGCCGAGCAGGCGGACTATGCGCTGCGCCTCCATCGTTTGCTCCGGCCGCGGCTCGTCGCCGAGCACATGGTGAGCTTCTACGAGACGGTGGAGCGGCCGCTGGTGCCGGTGGTGGCGGAGATGGAGCGCGCGGGCATCTTGGTGGACCGCGCCCGGCTCAGCGAGCTCTCCACGGACTTCGGGAGCCGCATGGCCGAGCTCGAGCGCGAGATCTACAAGCTCGCCAAGCACGAGTTCAACCTCGGCTCGCCCAAGCAGCTGGGCGAGGTGCTGTTCGACGAGCTCCAGCTCACTCCCGGCAAGAAGATGAAGACCGGCGCCTACGGCACCGACGCCAGCGTGCTCGAGGAGTTGGCACTGGAGCATCCGCTGCCGCAGCGCGTGCTCGATTGGCGCCAGCTGCAGAAGCTCAAGAGCACCTATGCCGACACGCTGGTCGAGCAGATCAATCCGGATACCGGCCGGATCCACACCAGCTATTCGCTCGCGGGCGCGGTGACGGGGCGCCTCTCCTCGACCGATCCCAACCTGCAGAACATCCCCGTGCGCACCGAGGAGGGCCGCAAGATCCGCCGCGCCTTCGTGGCGGCGCCGGGCCACGTCCTCCTGTCGGCGGACTATAGCCAAATCGAGCTACGTCTCGCCGCGCATGTCGCGGGAGTAGAAGCGCTCAAGGCCGCCTTCCAGCGCGGCGACGACATCCATGCGATGACCGCGAGCGAGGTGTTCGGCGTCCCCATGAAGAAGATGGACCCGACCACGCGCCGGCGCGCCAAGGCGATCAATTTCGGCATCATCTATGGCATCAGCGCCTTCGGCCTCGGTCGGCAGATCCAAGTGCCGCAGGCGGAGGCCGCTGCCTACATCAAGGCGTATTTCGAGCGCTTCCCGGGCATCCGCGACTACATGGAGCGGATGAAGCAGCTCTGCCGCGAGCGCGGCTACGTCGAGACGATCTTCGGCCGGCGCTGCGCGATACCCGGCATCAAGGACGGGAACCACGCCCGCCGCACCTTCGCGGAGCGGCAGGCGATCAACGCGCCGCTGCAGGGCTCCGCCGCCGACATCATCAAGCGCGCCATGGCGCGCGTGCCGCCGGCACTGGCCAAGGCCGGCCTCCAGGCGCGCATGCTGCTCCAGGTGCACGACGAGCTGGTCTTCGAGGTGCCGGTCAAGGAGACCAACGAGGTGGCCTCTCTGGTGAAAGAGGTCATGGAAAGCGCGGTCGGGCCTTCCCATGTCCTCTCGGTGCCTCTGGTGGTGGAGACCGGCTCGGCGCAGAATTGGGAAGAGGCGCATTGAGCGCCGCGAGAAGGAGGCTGCCATGAAAGCGACCGTGGTCGAGCAGGATTTCGCCGTGGCGCCGCAAGTCACGGCGAGCGACATCGCGGACCTCGCGAAGGAGGGCGTGAAGACGCTGATCAACAACCGTCCGGACGGCGAAGAGCCAGGTCAGCTCGCCTCCGCCGATGCGCGCGCGCAAGCGGAGAAGCTCGGCCTGCAGTACATCTATCTGCCTGTGCGCACCGATGCGATCACCGCCGCCGACGTCGATGCCTTCGCTCGCGCCCTCAAGAGCAGCCCAAAGCCGATCCTGGCTCATTGCCGGTCGGGCACGCGCTGCTATCTGCTGTGGGCGGCGACGCAAGCGGCCCAGGGGAAAGACGTGAATCAGCTGGTGATGCGCGCCGCCGGCGACGGCTACGACCTGCGCGTCCTGCCCGACTTGCTGCGCCGGATCGGCAAGGGTTGAGCGGCGCGAGTCTCGCAAGCCGCCTGATCTCGACGCTGCACCGACCACGCCGGCGCTGATCTTTCTTGCGCCGTGGCCACGCCGTCGAAATGCCGCGAGCATTGTATCGCGACATCGCGGGAAGCAAGCCTGCCTTGCTCGGCTCGATTGCAGCTTGCGCAGTGATGCGCGCGAGTCAGAATTGGTGCTCCCTTCTTCTCTGAGGAGACTCCTCATGCAACAGCGTCTCGATGCCAACAAGATCGCACCCGAGGGCTACAAGGCCATGTCGGGACTTCAGGCTTACGTCACGGGTTGCGGCCTCGAGCCCTTGCTGCTCGAGCTCGTGAAGATCCGCGCGTCTCAGATCAATGGCTGCGCCTTCTGCATTGCCATGCACACCAAGGATGCGCGCAAGATGGGCGAGAGCGACGAGCGGATGCATCTTCTCAATGCCTGGGAAGAAGCGCCGGTGTTCAGCCCACGGGAGCGCGCGGCGCTTGCCTGGACCGAAGCGGTGACGCTGGTGACGCAAGGGCACGCGCACGACGCCGTCTATGAGGAGGCGCGCAAGCACTTCTCGGAGAAGGAGCTGGTCGACCTCACCTACGCGGTGATGGCGATCAATGCCTGGAACCGGCTCGCAATCGCTTTCCGCAAGCAGCCGATCGTCGCCCGCGCCAGCGCCGCCGCCTGAACGGCGCCGCGGAGCTGGAGCCCATGCGGGTCTTTGTTGCAGGTGCCACCGGCGTCATTGGCACGCGAGCCGTGCCGCTGCTGATCGCGGCCGGCCATGAGGTGATGGCGCTCGGCCGCAGCCCGGAGAAACGCCGACAGCTCGAGCGCGCGGGTGCCCAACCCGTGGCGGTCGATTTGTTTTCGCCGCAGGACGTGCGCGGCGCGGTCGCCGGCCACGACACCGTGATCAACCTCGCGACCCACATACCCCCGGGCATGCGCGCGCTGTTGCCGGGCGTGTGGCGCGAGAACGATCGCCTTCGGCAAACCGCGTCGGCAATCCTGGCCCAGGCGGCGCTCGCCGGCGGGGCGCAGCGGTTCATCCAGGAATCCTTTGCACCCGTCTACCCCGCGCGCGGCGAGCGCTGGATCGACGAGAGCGTGCCGCTCGCGCCCGCGCCGTTCAATCGCTCGATCCTGGACGCGGAGCGCGCCGCGGAACGGTTCACCTCCGGCGGAGGCATCGGGGTCGTGCTCCGCTTCGGCGCCTTCTATGGGCCGGACGCCGCCCACGTGCTCGACCTCATCGGAATGGTCCGGCGCGGCTGGGCGCCGATGCCGGGGTCAGCGGAGAGCTTCATTTCGTCCGTCTCGCACGACGATGCGGCGGGCGCGGTCGTCGCCGCGCTCGGCGCGCGGTCGGGCGCCTACAACGTGGTCGACGACGAGCCGCTGAGCCATCGGGATTACGTGGATACGCTGGCCGCGGCGCTCGGCGTCGCGCCTCCGCGATTGCCGCCGCCCTGGGCCGCGCGGCTGTTCGGGTCCATGGGCGAGATGCTCGCGCGCTCGCTCCGCATCTCGAACAAGAGACTCAAACAGGGGACGGGCTGGCAGCCGAGATACCCGAGCATGCGCGAGGGGTGGCCCGCGGTGGTTACGGAATTGAGTCTAGTCAAAGCTACGTAGGCTGGCTGCTGCGCAACGGCGCCATCCCCCTCACCCACCCCCGGGCTCCGCGACCCGGGGGTCGCTTCGCTCGCTAAGCCTGCGCAACCCTCTCCCCGAGGGGAGAGGGAAGGGTGAGGGGGCGCTCTAATCTCTTGGAAGAAAAAAGTTGGACTCAGTCCGCCGCGTGGACGCCCGCCGCCGCCACGTCGCGGGTCACGTGGGACTTGAAGCGCTCGAAGTTCTTCTCGAAGCGCTTGGTGAGCTCGCGGGCGGTGTCGTCGTAGGCGGGTTTGTCCGACCAAGTGTCGCGTGGATTCAAGACATCGTGCGGTACGCCCGGGCAGGCCTGGGGCACGTGCAGACCGAAAAACGGATCCCGCTTGGTCGCGACGTCCTTGAGCTTGCCGTCGATCGCCGCGCGCACCAGGGTGCGCGTGTGCTGGATCTTCATGCGCTGCCCGACGCCATAGGCGCCGCCGGACCAGCCGGTGTTGACGAGCCAGCAGTGGGTCTTGTGCTGCCGGATGCGCTCGCCCAGGAGCTTCGCATAGACCGAGGGATGGCGCGGCATGAAGGGCGCGCCGAAGCAGGTCGAGAACGTCGCCTGCGGTGCGTTCCCGAGGCCACGCTCGGTGCCGGCGACCCGCGCCGTGTAGCCCGAGAGGAAATGATAGGCCGCCTGGTCCGGCGTCAGCCGAGCGATCGGCGGCAGCACGCCGAAGGCATCCGCCGTCAGCATGATCACGTTCGCGGGATGCCCGGCAACGCCGGTCAGGCTCACGTTCGGGATGAAGTCGATGGGATAGCAGGCGCGCGTATTCTCGGTGAGGCTGTCGTCATCGAGATTGGGCTCGCGCGTCGCGGGGTCCAGCACGACGTTCTCGAGCACGGTGCCGAAGCGGCTGACCGTCGCGTAGATCTCGGGCTCGGCCTCGGGCGAGAGCCGGATCACTTTCGCATAGCAGCCACCTTCGAAATTGAAGAGCCCCGTGGGGCTCCAGCCGTGCTCGTCGTCGCCGACCAGCGTGCGCGTGCCGTCGGCGGAGAGCGTCGTCTTGCCGGTGCCGGAGAGGCCGAAGAACACCGCGCTGTCGCCCTTGGGCCCGACGTTGACGGAGCCGTGCATCGGCAGCACGTCGCGCGGCGGCAGCAGGTAGTTCAGGAGCCCGAACACCGATTTCTTGATCTCACCCGCGTAGCGCGTGCCGCCGATCAGCACCAGCCGCTCGGTGAAATTGACGAGGATGAAGACCTCGGAGTGCAGCTTATCGACCGCGGGCGTCGCCTCGAAGTACGGCAGATGGACGATGGTGAAATCGGGCCGGAAGCTCTTGAACTCGGCGTGCGTCGGGCGCAGGAACATGTTGCGCGCGAAGAGGCTGTGCCAAGCGCTGTCGCTCACCAGCCGCACCGAGAGCCGGTATTCGGGATCGGCGCCGGCGAAGCAATCCGTGACGAACGCCTCGCGGCCCTGAAAATTCGCGAGCATGCGGAGCTTCAGGCTCTCGAACACCTCGGGCGAGACGCGCTGATTGATCGCATTCCAGTCGACCTCGCCCTCGGTCCCGGCATCGGCGACGATGAACTTGTCGCGCGGCGTACGGCCGGTGTGCACCCCGGTCAGCGCAACGAACGCGCCGCCGGCCGCGATCTCGCCCTCCGCCCGCCGGACGGCGTGCTCATAGAGCATTGGAACGCTGAGGTTCCAATGCTCGGTCGCGAGCTTGCGAAAGCCGTGGTGGTCGAGGCCGATGCTGCCCTTGAGTCCGACCTCTCTCGATGTTCCGTCCATCCGCGCGTTTCCTCAATGTCGACTTATTGGTTTGGACCATAGCCGAGCACCGCCGCTCTCACAATCGGGCTCGGGTGCCCCGCGAACGGGGTCAGGACCTCGATAATTCCCCGCTGCTCAGAGCCGTCCGAAGCGCCTCGGCAGCGAGGCTCGGAACAGGCACGGCGAGCCGCGCGATCGACCCTGCCCGGCGCAGGTCCAGCCCCTCCGGGTCGATGCCCGTGATTCGCCAGCCGCCGCCGTCGAGTCCGAGGGACTGCACCGCAGCATCAACCATCTTGGCGTCCGCATTCACCGCGGCAAGAGTTGCGGCTTCCTCGCGGGCGAAGCTGCCGTCCGGTGTCACCAGAAGGTCACGCGTATCTACCCAATGGATCCGGCCAAAGCCCGCGACCAGGTGAGCCCGCGTAATGCCGATGCGGTGGAGATGGAAATCGGCGAATCCCGCATAGAGCTCCGCCGCCGGATGCTGCGCGAGGAAGCGGTCCCTGAGGCGAGAATCCTCGACCGGAGCGGCCTCGCCCAGAACCGTCACCCGCGGACCCGTGAGCGGGTCGTCCAGGCCTTGGGTTCCGTCGAACAGCAGCGAGACCCGCCGCTCGGCCTTGATGTTCTTGGCGTGCTCGGAAAGATCCGAGATCAGCAAGAGCGGCGATGCGTCGTGATCGAGCGCCACCAGGACCAGGGACGCGAAGGGCCAGCCGCCCTGCGACGTCGCAAGCGCGGCGCGGTCCGTCGCCCGCATGACCGCGCGCGCTCGTCGGGCGGGCGTATCGGCTTGGGGTGCGTTGCTGGAAGCGGGCTGAGCCATGCCGACGGCGATCTTAGCGGAGCCCATCCGCGCGGCAAACGGGCCTTTGGCCGGCAAGCTGGCTCGTTCGGGGGAGCGGGGTTGAAACGGCGGGCAAAGTGAGTAGTTTGCTCGCCCTATGTCGGATTCCCGCCCAAAAGGTGCCACAGTGACAGTGGAGACTCGGTCGTGATGAAGGGGACTCCGGGGCAACCCTCGCGGACCCCGCCCGCACAGCAGAAGGACCGACTCGTGGGCAGCACCATTGCGCTGGTCGATGACGACCGCAACATCCTGACCTCCGTCGCCATGACCCTGGAGGCGGAGGGCTTCACCGTGCGCACCTATGCCGATGGCGCCGAGGCGCTCAAGGCGATCCAGCAGCAGCCGGTCGACCTCGCGATCCTCGACATCAAGATGCCGCGCATGGACGGCCTCGAGTTGCTCTCGCACCTGCGCAAGCAAAGCAAGATGCCCGTGATCTTCCTGACCTCCAAGGACGACGAGGTCGACGAGGTCCTGGGCCTGCGCATGGGCGCCGATGACTACATCAAGAAGCCGTTCTCCCAGCGGCTGCTGATCGAGCGCATCCGTGCCTTGCTGCGTCGCGGCGACATGGCGCGCGGAGGCGAAAGCGAGAGCGAGCCTGTGATCCAGCGCGGCGACCTCCTGCTCGATCCCGCGCGCCACCAATGCACGTGGAAAGGCGAGAGCGTCGATCTCACCGTCACGGAGTTCCTGATCCTGAAGGCACTGGCGCTGCGCCCCGGCCACGTGAAGAGCCGCGACCAGCTCATGGACAGCGCCTACGGCGAGCACATCTACGTCGACGACCGCACGATCGACAGCCACATCAAGCGGCTCCGGAAGAAATTCAAGTCGGCGGACGATGAATTCTCGCAGATCGAGACACTCTACGGGGTGGGCTATCGCTACCGCGACCGATGATCCCCGCGCCGGCGCCGGGCACGACCGGGAGGGACCGGCTCCGAGCGCCGAGCCGCGGGAAGCCGCCGGTCGCCGCGCGAAGCGACGGAGGCGGCGGCTCTCGCCGCTCACCCGCCGCATCCTCGCGGTCAATGTCGCGGCCTTGGCCCTGCTCGGCCTCGGACTCCTCTACCTCGGCGGCTACCGCACCAGCCTGATCAACGCGCAACTCGACGCGCTCCAGACCCAGGGGGAGATCTCGGCCGCGGCGCTGGCGGAGGGCGCGGTGTACGAGACGCCTGGCGAGCCCGAATACCTGATCCCTGAACTCGGCCGGCAGATGCTGACGCGGCTGGTCGAGCCGGCCAAGACGCGCGCGCGGCTGTTCGATGCCGCGGGCACGCTGGTGGCCGACAGCCGCTGGCTCCCAGGCCCCGGCGATACGGTACAGGTGGAGGCTTTGGAGGCACCCGACGCCGAGAACTCGCCCGCGCGCCTCAGCGAGAGGATCCTCAACAGCGTGCGGCGCCTGCTGCCGGCGTCGACGGACTATCCGCCGTATGTCGAGTACGTCGCGCCCACGGCCCAGGATTATACCGAGGTCGCGGCGGCTCTCGAAGGCGAGGCGGCCCGCGCCGTACGCCGCGATCGCCAGACCGGCGAGCTCGTGCTCAGCGTCGCCGTGCCGATCCAGCGCTACAAGAAAGTTCTGGGCGCGGTGCTGTTCTCGAGCGGCAGCCACGACATCGAGCGCGCGATCCACCAGGTGCGCCTGGAGATCCTGAAGGTGTTCCTGATCGTGCTCAGCGTGACGGTGCTGCTGTCGATCTATCTCGCGGGCACCATCGCGCGGCCGATCCGGCGGCTTGCCATCGCGGCCGAGCGCGTGCGCCGCGGCCATGGGCGCCAGGTGGCGATCCCCGATCTCACCGACCGAAAGGACGAGATCGGCGAGCTCTCGGGGGCGCTGCGCGAGATGACCGATGCGCTCTGGCGCCGGATGGACGCGATCGAGCATTTTGCCGCCGACGTCGCTCATGAGATCAAGAACCCGCTGACGTCGCTCAAGAGCGCGGTCGAGACCGTGGCGCGCGTCACCGATCCCGAGAAGCAGCGTCGGCTGCTCAACGTGGTGGTCGAGGACGTCGCGCGCTTGGACCGGCTGATCAGCGACATCTCCGACGCCTCACGGCTCGACGCCGAGATGAGCCGCATCGAGCTCGAGCCGGTGCCGTTGGCCGACATGCTGCGGGCGCTGGTCGACGTGCACGAGGCCGCCCAGAAAGAAGGCGCGCCGGGGCTCGAGCTGGTGCTGCCGCTGGGCCCCGCCAAGTCGGCGCTCACCGTGCTCGGCATGGAAAGCCGGCTCGGCCAGGTGTTCCGCAATCTCATCACGAACGCGATCTCGTTCAGCCCGCCCGGCGGCACGATCCGGATCGCCGCCGAGCGCGACGGCGATTTCGTCCGCGTCACCGTGGAGGACGAGGGCCCCGGCATTCCCGAGGGCAAGCTCGAGGCGATCTTCGATCGCTTCTATACGGAGCGGCCCGCCGGCGAGAAATTCGGGACCCACAGCGGCCTCGGCCTCTCGATCTCCAAGCAGATCGTCGAGGCCCACAACGGCACCATCCGCGCCGAGAACCGCCGGGACAACCAAGGCGGCACCGTCGGCGCCCGCTTCATCGTCGAGCTGCCGGCGGCGTGAGAGGCGGCCAATTGACAGCTGCGCTGCTCACCCTTAATTTTACATCCGTTATAACGGCGGGTGCAAGATGCTCAAACTCAAGGTGACCAAGGTCGGCAATTCCAAGGCGCTCATCCTCAACAAGGAGGCGGTCGCGCGTCTCAAGGTCGAGGAGGGCGACACGCTCTGCCTGACCGAGGTGCCTGGCGGATACCGCCTGACGGTGGACGATCCCGAGTTCGAGCGCCGCATGACCTCGGCGCGCAAGATGGCGAAGAAGTGGCGGCCACTGCTGCGCGAGCTCGCGAAATAGCGCATGGACTACGCGTGGCTCTCCGCCCGCGACGCCCTGGCAATCCACGAAGAACAGCTGGCGGAACATGGCGGCGCCGATGGCGTGCGGGACGCCGGCCTCTTGGAATCCGGGCTCGCGCGCCCGAAAAATCTGCTCGCCTACGGTAAACCGGACTTTGCGGATTTAGCCGCCGCCTACGCCGCCGGCGTCGCGCGCAACCATCCCTTCGTCGACGGCAACAAGCGGACGGCTTGGATGCTCGCGGTCGTCTTCCTCGACCTCAACGGCCTCGATCTCGACGCCGATATCGTCGATGCCCTCCAAGCGATGCTCGCGCTCGCCGAAGGCCGCATCGACGAGCGCGCCTTCGCCGCCTGGATGCGGCCGCAGCTCAAACCGCATCAGAGCTGACCGATCGCGCCCTCAGCCCGAGAGGCCCATCACGACTTCGTAGATGGTGATGTCGCCGTGGCGGACCGGGCGCACGGTGGCGCCGACCGCGTGGAGGGACTCCGCAAGCGCGCGTGCCTCGGCCTCGTCGGTGCCGCTGCGGATGATCATCTCGCCGCGCACGCGGACATCGCTGGCGGCGTGCCGCACGGGCGGCTGTACTGGCGGCGCCGCAACCAGGCTGGGCGGAGGCGCTCCGCGCGAGGGTGCCGCAGGCGACGTCGCGATCGTTCCCCGAGGGCCCGCTGTCGGCGGACCGACGGTCGCGCTCGGCGAGTTCGAGGCGGCGAGCAACGGTGCCGGGCTCGGCGGGGGCAGCGCCGCGGGCGTCGGCGCGGTTTCAGCTGGCGCCTCCTCGACCGGAGCAGCCGTCGCGGCGACGGCCGGCGCCGGCGAAGTGAGGCCCGGCGAGGCCGCGTGGAGCGGCAGGGCTGGCGGCAGCGCCGCGACCGCGACCACGCTCGCGTCCGATCCGCAGATGGATTTTCCCTGAATCAGGCGCCAGAGCCGGCAATCCTTCTGCGCGAGGAGCGAGATCGCCTGGTCGGTGACGGTCTTGCCGGTGGACGCCATCGAGAGGCCGTCCGCCACGAAGGACGCTATGGTGAACGCAGGCGGCAGGACGCAGCCGGCGATGCCGGACACGAGCGCGATCAGCACGGCCATCCGGATTGGACGCATTGGTTCCCTTGGGGCCGCAGGGCAGCAGCGCAGGGTGAGAATGCGACCCCAAGCCTTAAGGAACCGCGAACCCAGCCGCGAAAATCCGGTTTGAAGAACATCCAATGAACATGCGGCGGATCGGCCGAGAGGATTGACACCGTGACGGGGGTGGCTCACCTAAGACCGGCCATGATTTTGGTGCACGGCACAACGGTGGCGCTGGAAGGGGAGGGCGTGCTGTTGCGCGGACCTTCCGGCAGCGGCAAGAGCGACCTCGCCCTGCGGCTCATCGACAAAGGGGCGCGTCTGGTCGCCGACGATCAGACCGAGCTCAGACGCGCGGCGCAGGGCTTGATCGCGCGCTCGCCCCCCGGCATTGCCGGCCGCATGGAAGTCCGGGGCGTCGGCATCCTGAGGGTACCGGCGGTGCCCAGCGCGCCGCTCCGGCTGGTGGTGGACCTGGTTGCGCCAAATCGAGTGGAGCGCCTGCCGGAGCCGCAGTTCTGCGACTACCTTCAATGCTCTCTGCCGCTGCTGGCGCTGGCGCCCTTCGAGGCCTCGACGCCCGCCAAGATCCGCCTCGCCCTCGCTGGCTTGGTAAAGACCGCGGTCCTCCCTATAGTCGGGGCGCCATGACGCAACCGGCACCCGTCTCGGCGGCTGTTTCGGACGGCCCGCAACCCGCGGCATCAAGCCGCGTCCTGGTGGTAACGGGCATGTCCGGCGCGGGCCGGTCGACCGCGCTCAAGGCCTTGGAAGACCTGGGTTATGAAGCGGTCGATAACCTGCCGCTGTCGCTAGTTCCGAGCCTGATGAGTCATCGGCCGCTCCGCGCGCCGTTGGCGCTCGGAGCCGATGTCCGGACCCGGGATTTCGGCGTCACCGCCCTCGCCGATACCCTCGACCGGCTGGCGCGGGACGGCGGAACACGGCCGGCCGTGGTGTTTCTCGACTGCGGCGACGATCGGCTGGTGCAGCGATTTACCGAGACGCGCCGGCGCCATCCCATGGCCGCGGACCGGCCGGTGATCGATGGGATCCGGCTCGAGCGGCAATACGTTTCGCCCTTGCGAGATCGGGCCGACCTCGTTATCGATACCTCCGACCTCAGCCCGGCAGACCTCAAGCGCGTCCTTCACGGTCATTTCGCGCTCGATCGCTCACCCGGCATCGCACTCTCGGTGATCTCCTTTTCCTATCGCCACGGCCTGCCGCGTGATGCCGACATCGTCTTTGATGCTCGCTTTCTGCGTAACCCGCACTACGTGGCGGCGCTTAAGCCCCAGACCGGGCTCGATCCCGAGGTCGGCGCCTATATCGCCGGCGACCCGGATTTTCCCAGCTTCTTCCGCGATCTCGGCGCGCTCGTGGACTCCCTGCTGCCGCGCTTCGAGCGCGAGGGGAAGAGCTACCTCACCATTGCCATCGGCTGTACCGGCGGCCGTCATCGCTCCGTCTATCTGGCGGAGCGGCTTGCGGCTTGGCTCGGGGAGCGGGGCCGCGCTGTGAGCGTGCGCCATCGCGACCTCGCCGCCGGCTCTTCCAAGGACGCTCAATGATAGGCATCGTCATCGTCACCCATGGCCGTCTCGCCGCGGAATTCATCGCGGCGCTCGAGCATGTCGTGGGGCCGCAGCGGGATATCGCCGCCATTTGCATCGGCCCCGACGACGACATGGAGCAGCGCCGTCAGGACATCCTGCAATCCGTCCGCGCCGTGGATACGGGGGACGGCGTGGTGCTGCTCACCGACATGTTCGGCGGTACCCCCTCCAACCTTGCGATCTCCGTCATGGATCGGCCCAAGATCGAGGTGATCGCCGGTATCAATCTGCCCATGCTGATCAAGCTCGCCAGCCTCCGCTCGACCGAAACGCTCGCCGACGCGGTGCGCGGCGCCCAGGAGGCGGGGCGCAAATACATCAACGTGGCGTCCCAGCTCCTCGCCGACGCGCGCGGATGAGCGACGTCGAGACCGCGGGCACCGGCGCCGATCAGCCCGCGAGCGCGGCACAGCGTACCGTCACCATCTGCAACAAACGCGGTCTCCATGCCCGCGCCGCCGCCCGCTTCGTCAAACTCGCTTGGCAGTTCGATGCCGAGGTGACCGTGCGCAAGAACGGCACCACGGTCTCCGGCCGCTCGATCATGGGGCTGATGATGCTGGCGGCCGGACCCGGCACCGCCATCGAGCTCGCCGCCACCGGCCGGGAGGCGGAGCGCGCCGTGGCGGCGCTCGCCGATCTCGTCGCCGGCGGCTTCGATGAAGGGTGAGGGCAGCGGCCGCAAGGAGCGCGCCGAGCGCGTGCTGCGCGGGCTCGGCGTCTCGCCGGGGATCGCGATCGGACCCGCCTTCATCACCGAGAACGGCGAGGTGCCCGTACCGAAGCGCCGGATCGAGCCCGACGACGTCGCGGCCGAGCGCCAGCGCTTCGAGCAAGCCGTCCAGTTCTCTCTCAAGCAGCTGAAAAAGCTCAAGGGCAAGGCGGCGGCGCTGCCGGAATCGGCCGCCGAGGAGATGAGCTATCTGCTCGACGCGCACGTGGCGATGCTCTCGAATTCTCGTCTGGTGCGCGGGGTCGAGCGGCGCATCCGCGAAGAGCGCGTCAATGCCGAGCACGCGGTGCAGATGGAGATCGGGGCGATCGGCGAGAGCTTCGCCGCCATGGAGGATGTTTACCTCGCCCAGCGCGTGGAGGACGTGCGGGCGGTGGGTGCGCGGCTCCTGCGCAACTTGACCCAGACCCCCTACGCCGCGTTCCAGCACCTGCCCGAAGGCACGGTGATCCTGGCCGAGGACCTCAGCCCCGCCGATACCGCGCTCATGGACCCCCGGCGCGTGTTGGGATTTGCGGCGGTGCTCGGCGGATCGGAGAGCCATACAGCCATCATGGCGCGCGCGCTCGGCCTGCCGGCGGTGTTGGCGGTCACGGGACTCTTCGGCGAGATACAGCAGGGTGAGGCGGTGGTGATCGACGGCTCGACCGGTACCGTCGTGCTCAACCCGACCGCCGCCACCATCGAGCGATACGAGGAGCGCCGGGAGGAGTTCCGCAAAGAGCAGCGCCAGCTCGCGCGGCTGAAGCGCGTGCCCGCCGTGACCCGCGACGGCGAGGAGATCACGCTCGAGGCCAATCTCGAGCTGCCGCGCGAGCTCGAGCAGGCCATTTCGGCGGGCGCTCAAGGCCTGGGGTTGGTGCGCACCGAATTCCTCTACATGAACCGCGACGATCTGCCCGACGAGGAGGAGCAGTATCAGGCCTACAGGACTCTGGTGCGCGGCATGGAGGGCAAGCCTGTCACCATCCGCACCCTCGACGTCGGTGGCGACAAGATCGCGGCACCATTGGCGGAAAGTCTCAAGAGCGAGGGTGGCAATCCCGCGCTCGGCCTGCGCGCGATCCGGCTCTCCCTGAAGGAGCGCAAGCTCCTCGACGCTCAGCTCGCGGCGATTCTGCGCGTGAGCGCCGAAGGTCCCGTACGCATCCTGCTGCCGATGGTCACCACTCTCGCCGAGGTGCGCGGAGTCCGCGAGGCGATGCAGCAGGTGGCGCGGCGCCTGAAGCGGCGGGGGGTGGAGATCGCCGATCCGCCGCCGCTCTTGGGGGTGATGATCGAGGTTCCCGGCGCTGCGCTCGCCGCCGACGCGCTCGCGAGCGAGAGCGATTTCTTCGCGATCGGCACCAACGACCTCATCCAGTACACGCTCGCGATCGACCGCGGCGACGAGCAGGTGGCCTATCTCTATAACCCGCTGCACCCTGCGGTCCTGCGCCTCATCCAGTTTGCGATCGAGGCGGCGCTGCGCGCGCGCATACCCGTCAGCGTCTGCGGGGAGATGGCCGGTGACGTCCGCTACACCGCCCTGCTTCTCGGTCTCGGCATCCGCGATCTCTCGATGGCGCCCGGCAGCATCGCGCGCGTCAAGCGCCGGATCCGCCACCTCGATCTGCTCGCCGCTCAGCGCCGCGCCCGCGCCATCATGGATCAGATGGACGAAGCCCGCATCGCCAGCCTGCTCGACGATTTCAACGTGCTGGCGTGAGGGGTTGCGAGAATGAAGTCGGGTCGGAACCCGAGCGCTTCAGTCAATGTGCGCTCCATCTGCGATCCGCGGTCCGTGATATTGTGCTCCCCAAAATCGTAACCGAAGAATGCGGGGCCGGCGGCGGGGGAAGTCATTCACGATGAAGCGTCATGTAGCCGTTCTGGGTGGCGGTACGATGGGCACGACGCTCGCCGATGCCGTCGCCGCCGGCGACCGCGATTGTGTTTTGTGGTCGCCGGACGTCGAACTGGTTCGTGGCGTGAATGAGACGCATCGAAACCCGCGTCATTTCAGCGACGTTGTCCTCGCCCCTTCGCTCTCGGCGACCGCTAGTCTTGAGGACGCCGTGCGTTTCGCGCAGCTCGCGATCATTGCCGTTGGATCCGACCGTGTTCGCGGTCTTGCGCGAAGCATCGGCGCGTTTGTGCCTTCCGACCTGGTGCTGCTCTCGGCGACGAAGGGGCTCGAGCCGCAAACGAACAAACGCCTGTCGGAGCTCCTCGAGGAGGAGACGCGCAGTCAAGTAGTGGGCGCCATTTCCGGGCCGAACAGCATGCAAGACATCATTGCGCGCCGGCCCACCGCGCTCGTCGTCGCGTCCCAAGCGAACCGGGCCTTTCCGCTGGCTGCCAAACTGATTGCGCTGCCGACGCTGCATGTCTTCGGCTCTTCCGATCTGGTGGGCGTCGAGCTCGCCGGTTCGCTCAAGAACATCGTCGCGATCGCCGCCGGAATCGCCGCCGGGCTTGGTCTCGGCCACAATGCCCGCGGGCTCATCATCACCATCGGGCTAGCGGAAATTCAAATGCTCGCCACGAGCCTCGGCGCGCGGGCGATCACGTTCATGGGCTTGGCGGGCGTTGGCGACTTGTTTCTGACGACAACGAGCCCCTATTCGCGCAACCACATGGTCGGCGTGGAATTGGGAAGGGGTGTCAAGCTCGACGCGATTGTCGATCAACTCGCAAAGCTCAACGAGACAGCCGAAGGGATCAATGCGATTCGCACGGGCCGCGAGCTCGCCGCCCGGCAAGGCCTGCGGATGCCGCTGGCCGAATGCGTCCACGCCGTTGCTTTCGAGGGTCTGGAACCGCGCCCGGCGTTCGAGCGACTGTTGGGCGATGCGAGCGCCACCGCGTCCCTGACCGCGGAATGAAAACTCATCTGCGACGCCGACACGTGCGGCTGCACAGCTAGCCCAGGAGCAAGCGCGTCATGCGATTCGACGGGAAGATCGGCGTCATCACCGGAGGCGCGAACGGCATTGGCGAGGCGACAGCCCTGCTTCTGGCGAGGGAAGGCGCCAAGGTCGCCATCGCCGACGTCGATGCCACGCACCTCCCGCGGGTTTTGCAGGCGCTTCGGGCTCAAGGCGGCGACGCAATCGCGGTCGAGACCGATGTGCTGAGCGAGCCGGCGGTTGCCCGCATGGTCCAGCAGGTCCTGGATCGTTATGGACGCATCGACATTCTGGTCAATGCCGTCGGCGGCAGTACGACCTTGGCGAACCCGAATACGTCCGTCGACCAACTGACGCGCGACGAGTGGGAGCGAACCATAGCCTTCAACCTAAACGGTACGTTCCTGTGCACGCACGCCGTGATTCCCCAGATGAAACGGCAAGGCTATGGCCGCATCGTCAATCTGTCCTCCATCGTCGGGCGCGGAGATACGCGGATCAGCAATGCCGCCTATGCGACGGCCAAGGCCGGGATACGCGCCTTTACGCGGAAGCTTGCGATCGAGTTGGGGCCATTCGGCATTACCTGCAACGCGACCGCGCCAACCGTCACGCTGACGGGTCGCATCCAGCAGCTCCTCGCGAAGCGCGCTTCGAAGGACCCACAAATAACCTTGAGCGATATTCCCTTGGGACGCATGGCAACAGCGGAAGATCAGGCGAAGGTCATCGCTTTCCTGGCGTCCGACGATGCGTCCTTCGTTTCCGGTCAGACAATCGAGGTTACCGGCGGACAGTAGTCCGCTGCCGCGCCGGGATCGAATCCCTTTCGATCGGCTCGCGGCGTGTCGCGGTCTCCGCTGTTTCGGCGGACCGGCTCGAATCCGACGGCCGCGGCCAAAGCGTCCTTCATCGCGCTCAATTTATATGATGTCTCCAGCAACTCCGCTTCGGGCACGGATTCCGCCAGAATCCCGGCGCCCGCCTGGAGAAAGGAGCGGCTTCCGCAGCGAAAGAGACCGCGCAGCGCCAGGGAGAAGCGGCAATCGCCGGCGCCGCTGACCCACCCCATGGCGCCGGCGTAGAGGTAGCGCGGAGTCGGCTCCAGGCTGCGGACGATCTCGATGGCCTTGCGCTTCGGCAGACCCGTCACCGTGACCGCCGGAAACAATGCCCAAAGCGCATCGAGGACCTGGTGGCCCGCCGCGAGCGATCCTCGGACTACCGAGCTCAGATGTTGGACCTTGCGCAGCAGGGCGACGTCCATGAACCGGCTCACGACGAGCGAGTCTCGTTCGCAGATCGGCGCGAGCTCCGCAAGCACCGTGTTGACGGAAACGACGTGCTCGACGATCTCCTTGTGGTTTTCCATTAGCTCCGTGCGCAGCCTCTCGTCTTCCACCGGCGTCGGGCCTCGCGGTCGCGTTCCCGCGAGCGGGTTCGTCACGATCGCTCGATTTTCGCCGTGCAACAGCAGCTCGGGCGAGGGAACCACGGCCGCGAGGTCGCCGAAGCAAATGAGGAATGCGTCGACGAACGGCGGTGAAAGGGCGGCAAACAGCCGCACCGGATCGAAGTCGGCGTCGTAAGCTTGGTATCGCGAGAGGACAAGCTTCTTGGCCTCGCCCGCCGACACTGCCGCGACCCCCTTCCGCACCATCCCCACGTAGGCCTGCTCGGGGGTGCCGTCCACGGGTGCTATTGAACCTGCGCCCGCGCGTGACGCCATGGGCGACATGCTCGCGGCGAGGTATCGAGAGAGATCGATGCCGCCGAGACCTTGATGCGTTACCCCGGACTCCCTGAACGTGAGGGTCTTGCCGGGAATGATGAACTCGACGAGCGGGCGGCCCGTCTGAGATCCGTCAGGCAATGTGCCGACGTGGCCGGCGACGGCGTCGAACCCGATGTATCCGAACGCCTTGCGGCCGAGCTGCTCCGCCCGCAGAGCGAAGCGCGCGAGCTGGTCCCGCCAATCGTCACAGGGCTGCCCCGCGAGGAGTCGGAGGTGCTCGATGGGCGCCCATCCAATCTCGGTATGATCGGCGGAAAGGTGGAGGTATGAATAGTCGCCAAGGACACCCGCATCCCGCAGGCATGCAAACGCCGCGATGGGATCGCTGGCGCCCCGGTGCTGCCTGAGCTTGGAACGTGACATCACGGAAACGGCGGACTCACGCCACACGGCAGTGGCGCAAGACTCGGCCAAGGAGCCGGCGGCAGAAACGATCGAACACTCAACAACATTCTAAGGCGTCAGTCACTTTTAAGTCTGATTAAGAAGCCTACGGCACATTGATCTCAAATGCAACCCGTGCCCAATATTGTAAGTACACTGTCGAAATATTGTGAGTGTACTGATGAGGGAATGGCGACCGATGCCGGTCCCGAGCGCGAGTCTTCCGTGGGACCACTCCCATGCGCGGCCGAGCTTGCTCGGGTGCGGTTGCGCTGGTATATGCCGCCACTCGTTTTCTTCCGCCCCGATCAGGAGCGTTTCATGGCCGATACTGCCGACTACAAGGTCGCCGATTTGTCGCTGGCGGAATGGGGGCGTCGGGAGCTTTCGATCGCCGAGAGCGAGATGCCGGGCTTGATGGCGATCCGCGAGGAGTATGGCGCCAAGAAGCCGCTCAAGGGCGCGCGCATCGCGGGATCGCTGCACATGACGATCCAGACCGCGGTGCTGATCGAGACGCTGAAGCATCTGGGCGCCGACGTGCGCTGGGCTTCCTGCAACATCTTCTCGACCCAGGATCATGCCGCGGCCGCGATCGCCAAATCGGGCACGCCGGTCTTCGCGTACAAGGGCGAATCCCTGGAGGAGTACTGGGAGTTCACCCATCGCATCTTCCAGTGGGCGGACGGCGGCACCCCCAACATGATCCTCGACGACGGCGGTGACGCGACGTTACTGGTGCATCTCGGCATCCGCGCGGCGCAGGACGCGTCGGTCATCGCCAAGCCCACCAACGAGGAGGAAGAGGTGCTCTACGCCGCGATCAAGCGGCACCTCGCGGCGAAGCCCGGCTGGTACGCGAAGCTCGGCGCGAGCATCCGCGGCGTCAGCGAGGAGACCACGACCGGCGTGCACCGGCTCTACCAGATGGCGAAAGAAGGCCGCCTGCTGTTCCCCGCCATCAACGTCAACGACAGCGTCACCAAGTCGAAGTTCGACAATCTCTACGGCTGCCGCGAGAGCTTGGTGGACGGTATCCGTCGTGCGACCGACGTGATGATGGCGGGCAAAGTCGCGGTGGTCGCGGGCTTCGGTGACGTCGGCAAGGGCTCGGCTGCCTCGCTCCGCAACGCCGGCGCACGCGTGATGGTGACCGAGATCGATCCCATCTGTGCGCTCCAGGCGGCGATGGAGGGCTATCAGGTCACCACCATGGACGAGGCGGTGGGGATCGGCGACATCTTCGTCACGGCCACCGGCAACGTCGACGTCATCACGGTCGAGCACATGCGGCGCATGAAGGACCGCGCCATCGTCTGCAACATCGGGCACTTCGACAGCGAGATCCAGATTGGCGGGCTCAGGAACTATAAGTGGGAAGAGGTGAAGCCTCAGGTCGACGAGGTCGTCATGCCCGACGGCAAGCGCCTCATCGTGCTCGCCAAGGGCCGGCTGGTGAACCTCGGCTGCGCCACCGGGCACCCGAGCTTCGTCATGAGCGCCTCCTTCAGCAACCAGGTGCTGGCGCAGATCGAGCTCTTCACCAACACGGGCAAGTACCAGAAGCAGGTCTACACCTTGCCCAAGCGGCTCGACGAGAAGGTGGCGGCTCTGCACTTGGCGAAGCTCGGCGTGAAGCTCACCGAGCTCACGCCCGCGCAGGCGTCATACCTGGGCGTCGCCCAGCAAGGGCCGTTCAAGTCCGATCACTATCGGTACTAATTGCTTCGATCAGCCGCTCCAGCTGGTCCAGCAGACCGAGCTGCCCCTTCGTGATCTTGACGCGCGCCGCTGGCAGGTCGAACCAAGCCGCGCGGTCGACCTCGGGGAACTCGTGCCGTTGGCCGGAGCGAGGCGGCCAATCCATCGCGAAGGTGTTGCTGCGGATGGCGTTGGCATCGCAATCGGCCTCCACGGCCCAGGCGTGCACGAGCTTGCCGCTGGGCTGGCGCACGGGAGCGAGGGCGCGGAAATCGCCGCCGACGCCGAGGCCGGTCTCCTCCCGAAATTCCCGTTGAGCAGCCGCCAGGAGGGCTTCGCCGGGTACCGCTTCGCCCTTCGGAATGGACCAGGCGCCCGCGTCCTTCTTCACCCAGAACGGGCCGCCGGGGTGTACCAGAAAGACCTCGAGTTTGCCGCGCCGCAGTCGGTAGAGCAGGAGTCCGGCGCTGATCTTGGGCATGATTTCCAATCACATGGCGGCCAGTATGCCAGCGTACACCGACCCGAGATCCCTCGGATGCCCGTAAATTCCCTTAGGTAATTCACGCACAAGGGCGATAATTCCGGGAACGCGCCGAGTCGGGCCGGTAGCGGTCGACGCAGGCGCGCGATGGGGGACGGGCGTGTTGCGCAGGAATTGGCTGGCCACGGTCGGGGCGGTGGCTCTGGTGCCCGCGCCGGCGCACGCCGCCGACATCGGGGATACCGGCGCGATCTCGCCGTTCCTCCTGCTCCTCGTTCTGCTTGCATTCTTGCCCCTGCTCTTTTGGGCGCGCCATCGGTTGCGCCAACTCGAAGCCGAGCGCGCGGAGCTCGCCGAAAAGCTCGCGGAGCAACAGGCCGAGCTCGGCTCGGTGCCGGCGGCGCGCTACCGCTGGGCGGCCGGCGGCGCCGAATCGTTCGAGGCCGGGCCGATCCAGGCGCTCGCGGGCACCGACGGTGGTTTCCGCGGCGTCGTGTTGCGCTTTGTCGCGCCCGATGCCGGGTCGATCGAGGCGGCGGTCGCAAAGCTGCGCAGCGAGGGCACGGCCTTTGCTTTGACGTCGGCGCTGACGACGGGCGAGAGACTCGACCTGATCGGGCGGCGCATCGCCGGCCAGGACGGGGCGGCCGCTGCCGACATCGTCTGGTTTTTCGATCCCGCTAGCGCCGGCGAGCTCATGGCCGAGCGTGACGTGGCGCGGGCCGAGCGCGAGCGGCTGCGGCGTGTCCTCGATGCCTTGCCGTTGCCGATCTGGCGCCGGCGCACCGACACCTTGGCGCTTATCGAGGTCAATCGAGCCTATGCGCAGGCCATGGAGGCGAGCGCCGGCCAGGCGGTCGCCGAGCATCGCGAGATCGGCGCCCGCGTTCTGGGCGATCACGGCCGTGAGCTCGCCGAGCGCGCGCGCCAGACTCAGGTGGCGCAGTCCGAGAGCCATCACATCGTCGTGGGCGGCCAGCGCCGCCTGATGGAGTTCACGGAGCAGCCGCTGGAGGGCGCTCAGGAGATCCTCGGCTTTGCCCGCGACTTCACCGACCTAGAGACCATGCAGTCGGAGCTGGCGCGCCACGTGGCCGCGCACGGCGAGGTCTTGGAGAACGTCGCGGTGGCCGTGGCGATCTTCAACGCGGAAGCGCGGCTCAGCTTTTTCAACTCGGCCTTCGCCCAGCTCTGGCGACTGGAGGAGGATTGGCTCGCGGCGGAACCCACTCTCGACGAGCTGCTGGAGCGGCTTCGCGAGCGCCGCCGCCTGCCGGAATACGCGGATTTCCGCGCCTTCAAGCGGCAACAGCTCGCCATGTTCACCTCGCTCCTCCAGCCGCAGGAGGAGCTGCTGCATCTGCCCGACGAGCGCACGCTGCGCCTGGTGGTCTCGCCGCATCCGTTCGGCGGCCTCACCTTCGTCTACGAGGACGTGACCGACAAGCTCGCGCTCGAGCGCTCCTACAACACGCTGATCGAGGTGCAACGCGAGACGCTCGACAACCTCTACGAGGCGGTGGCGGTGCTCGGCACGGACGGTCGGCTCAAGCTCTGGAATCCCGCCTATGCGCAGATCTGGAAGCTGAGCGCCGCGGATCTCGCGGGCGATCTGCATGTGAGCGAGCTCGTCGAGAAGACGCGGGCGTTCTTCGAGTTCGAGAACTCGCGAGAGGACTGGCCCTCCCTCAAGGCGCGCATCATCGAGCGCCTGACCGGCCGCGTCGAGACCAGCGAGCGGCTGCATCGCGGCGACGGCTCGATCCTGCAGGCCTCGATCGTGCCGCTGCCGGACGGCAACGTGCTGCTCAGTTATCTCGACGTCACCGATTCCACGCGCGTCGAGCGGGCTTTGCGGGAGCGCAACGAGGCCCTGGAGACCGCGGGTCGGCTCAAGAGCGAGTTCATCGCCAACGTATCCTACGAGCTGCGTACGCCCTTGAACGCGATCATCGGTTTTGCGGAGATCCTCGCGAACCAGTATTTCGGCGAGCTCAATCCGCGGCAGCTCGATTACAGCCGCGGCATCCTCGACAGCTCGCATCGCCTCATGTCGCTCATCAACGACATCCTCGACCTCGCCACGATCGAGGCCGGCTACA
The DNA here is from genome assembly GCA_035604335.1 of Allostellaceae bacterium. GTDB lineage: Bacteria > Pseudomonadota > Alphaproteobacteria > ATCC43930 > CGMCC-115725 > DASZHJ01. The sequence continues at coordinate 62,221 of DATNIT010000249.1, forward strand.
TGACGCTCGAGACGCAGGAGATCGACATTCACGCGATGATGTCGGGCGTCCTGGCGCTCTCCCGGGAGCGCGCGCGCAACAAGAACCTGGCGCTCAATTTCGATTGTCCCACCGACATCGGCACGCTCACGGGTGACGAGCGGCGCTTGCGGCAGGCGCTCTTCAATCTGATCTCGAACGCGATCAATTTCACGCCGGGCGGCGGCAGCGTCACGCTGAGCGCGCGGCGGACCGATAGCGAGATCGCCCTGGCGGTGATCGACACCGGCGTCGGCGTCCCCCAGGAAGATCAAGCGCGCATCTTCGAGAAGTTCGAGCGCGGCAGTCCGCTCGCCCGGCAATCGGGGCCCGGACTCGGATTGTCGCTGGTAAAGAGCTTCATCGAGCTGCACGGCGGCCGGGTGGAGCTCACCTCGAGCCCTGGCAGCGGCACTACCGTTACCTGCTACCTCGGCGCCGGCGCCATAGATCTCGCCCAGGCTCAGCGAGCCTCGACCGGAAGCTGAGCCGCGCCGCGAATCAGCCCCGGCCCGGCACGCCCTTGGTGGTGGAATATTCGAAGTGCAGGGCTTCGCCCGGGTGCACCAGCGGGTAGATCGCGTGCGCCGCTTGCGCCGCCTCCGCGAAGCCCGTGAGGATCAACTTGAGCTTGCCCGGGTACGTCGCGATGTCCCCGATCGCGAAGATGCCGGGCACCGACGTCGCGCAGGTCGCGGGCGTCACCGCGATGTGGTTGCGGTCGAGGTTCAGGCCCCACTCCGCGATCGCGCCCAGGTTCATCGAGAGCCCGAAGAACGGCAGCAGGCAATCCGCCTCGAGCGCGCGAGTCTTGCCGTCGAGATCCGCCACCACGACGACGCGCAACCGGCCGTCCTCGCCCTCGAGTCCATGGATTTGGTAGGGAGTCACGAGCTCGATGCGGCCGCATTGCGCGAGCGCGTCGAGCCGCGCCGCCGACTCGGGTGCCGCGCGGAATTTGGCGCGCCGGTGCACCACCATCACGCGCTCGGCGACCTCGGCGAGGGAGATCGCCCAGTCCACCGCGGAGTCGCCGCCGCCCGCGATCACCACCCGCTTGCCGCGGAAATCCTCGCGGCGCTTGACCAGATAGAAGACGCTCTTGCCCTCATAGGTCTCGATGCCCGATAGCGGCGGCCGATTCGGCCCGAAGGCGCCGACGCCTGCCGCCACGATCACGGCCTTCGCGGTGACCGAGACGCCGGCGGCCGTGGTGAGCCGGAAGCCGTCGTCGACGGCCGATAGCCCCGTCACGGGCGAGCCCAGATGATAAACCGGCTGAAACGGCGCCGCTTGCTCCGCGAGCTTTTCCACCAGCGCCAGCGCCTCGATCTTGGGATAGCCGGGCACGTCGTAGATCGGCTTCTCCGGATAGAGCGCGGTGCACTGGCCGCCCGGGAGGTCGAGGGCGTCGAACACCTGGGTACGCATCTTGAGCATGCCGCACTCGAACACCGCGAAAAGCCCGACCGGCCCCGCGCCCACGATCGCCACGTCGGTCTCGCTCATCGCCCAATCCTCGCCGCTCGAAGCGGGCCGCAGAATGGCGGCAAGGCCGTGCCGACGCAACCCCGCTGGGGTTGCGACCCTCGGCGGGAAGGGACTAAAACGACGGCGTGACCACCGCACCCGCCGACGCCGCACTTTCGCTGGATCTCCCGTCCGAATCCGCGACCCTCGGGCTCGCCGCGCGCCTCGCCCGCCTCTCCAAGGCCGGCGACGTGATCGCGCTTCGGGGCGAGCTCGGCAGCGGCAAGACCAGCTTTGCCCGCGGCTTTATCCGAGCCTGCGGCCGGGGCGACGAAGAGGTGCCGAGTCCGACCTTCACCCTGGTCGAAATCTATGAATTTCCAGAGGGCGCTCCGGCGGTCTGTCATTTCGATCTCTATCGCCTCGGCAAGAGCGAGGACGTCTACGAGCTCGGCTTCGAGGAGGCGCTCGGCGGCGCCATTCTGCTGATCGAGTGGCCGGAGCGGCTGGGGCCGCTGCTGCCGCGCGAGCGGCTCGACGTCGAGCTCGCCGCGGGCGCGTCGCCCACTCGGCGCCGCGCCCGGCTCCGCGGCAGCCCCGCTTGGACGCGCCGCCTCGCGAGTTTGGCGTCCCCGTGAGCGAGCGCGCCGAGCGTATCCGATCCTTCCTGGCGCAAGCCGGCTGGGCCGACGTGCCGCGTCAGCCGCTCGCCGGCGACGCGTCCTTTCGGCGCTACGAGCGGCTGGCGACACCGGGCCGCCGCGCCGTGCTCATGGATGCGCCGCCGCCCCACGAGGACGTGCGGCCCTTCCTCGCGGTAGCGCGCCTGCTGCAAAAGCTGGAGCTGAGCGCACCGGAGATCCTGGCGGAGGACATCGAGGCGGGACTGCTGCTTCTCGAGGACTTTGGCGACCGGACCTATACGAAGCTGCTGGCGGCGGGCGGCGACGAGGCCGCGCTCTATCGGCTCGCCGTCGACGTGTTGATCGCGCTGCACCGGCGCTTCGAGCCCGCGCGCGCCGCGCGCTTGCCGCCCTATGACGAGGCCCGCCTGCTCGCGGAGGCGGCACTGCTGGTCGATTGGTATCTGCCGGCGGTCGCGGGCGTGCCGACGCCGCTGGACCTGCGGGAGGAGTATCTCGCGATGTGGCGCGCGCTGCTGCCGCTCACGGGCGCGATTCCCGCTACTCTGGTGCTGCGCGACTATCACGTAGACAACCTCATGCTGCTCGAGGGCCGCACGGGGCTCGCCGCCTGCGGCTTGCTGGACTTCCAGGACGCGGTGATCGGCTCGCCCGCCTATGATCTGGTTTCGCTCCTGGAGGATGCGCGGCGCGATGTGTCCTTGGACCTCGCGGCCAACTTGTCGGAGCACTATCTCGCGGCGTTCTCCACGCTTGATCGCGCGGCCTTCACGACCGCGGCGGCCGTGCTCGCCGCGCAGCGAAACTGCAAGATCCTCGGTATCTTCACGCGTCTTTGCGTGCGCGACCGCAAGTCGCAATATCTCGTGCACACGCCGCGGCTCTGGCGGCTCGTCGACCGCGACGTCAGCCACCCCGCATTGGCGCCCCTACGCAACTGGCTCGACCGGCATGTTCCGCAGGAGCTGCGGCGGATTCCGCCGCACGAGGCGAGGTCGTGATCTCCGTCGAGACCGGCATGGTTCTGGCGGCGGGGCTTGGCATGCGCCTCCGCCCGCTCACGGAGTCGAAACCGAAGGCGCTGGTGACCGTGCAGGGGCGCACCTTGCTGGATCGCGCTCTCGATCACCTGGAGTCGGTAGGCGTCAAGCGGGCGGTGGTCAACACGCACCACAAGGCCGAGATGATCGAGCGCCATCTTTCGGACCGAAAGACGCCCGCGATCACGATCTCTCACGAGCCCACGCTGCTCGATACCGGCGGTGGCGTCGCGAAGGCGCTGCCGCATCTCGGCGAGCCTTTCTTCGTCATCAACAGCGATGCCGTGTGGCTCAACGGGCGCGTGCCGGCACTGACGCGGCTCGCCAGCGTCTTCGATCCCGAGCGCCACGATGCCGCGCTGCTGATGCAGGAGACCGTCCCCGCCGTCGGTTATGAAGGGCGCGGAGATTTCTTCCTCGATGCGCTCGGTGTGCCGCGCCGGCGCGGCGAGAACGAGGTGGTGCCGTTCTTGTTCGCGGGTATCCAGCTCCTGAGCCACCGGTTGTTCGCGGGCGAGCCGGTGGCGCCCTACTCGATGAACCGGCTCTGGGACAAGGCGATCGCGCAGGGCCGCATCGTGGCCATCGTGCACGACGGCACCTGGTACGACGTCGGCACGCTCGCGGGCCTGGCGGCGACGGAATCGCGCCTCGGCGAGTTGTGGTTCCCGCGATGACGCAGGCGGCGCGCGCCTCCGTCGTCACCATCGAAGCTCACCTGCCGTTCCTCGACACGCTGGCCGCGCGGCTCCTCGCCGCCGCCGGCGCCGATCCACTGGCGCTCTCGCGCATGACCGTGTTGCTGCCGACGCGCCGCGCCTGCCGCTCGCTCGCCGAGGCATTCCTGCGCGCGGGAAACGGCAAGCCGCTCCTGCTGCCGCGCCTCAAGCCCGTGGGCGATCTAGACTCAGACGAGCTCGCCTTTCTCGCCGACGAGAGCGATGCCGAGGGGCTCGACCTGCCCCCGGCCGTTCCCGAGCTCGATCGCTGGCTGCTACTGGTCTTGCTGGTGCAGACCTGGAACGCAGACATTCCGCCGGGCCAGGCGGCGATGCTGGCGCGGGCTCTCGCGCGCTTCCTCGATGAGGCGCAGACCGAGGGCGCCGGTTTCGATCGGCTCGAGGCACTGGTGCCAGAGGACTTGGCCGAGCACTGGCAAGCCGTGCTGAAATTCCTCCACATCGTCACGGAGCGCTGGCCGGAGATGCTCGCGGAGCGGGGTGCTCTCGATCCCGCCGACCGACGCAATCGCCTGCTCGCGGCGCAGGCCGAGCACTGGAAAGCCAATCCGCCGGCCGACCCCGTCATCGCGGCCGGCCTCACCGGCGGCATCCCGGCCGTGGCGGCGCTGATGGAGGTTGTCGCTCGGCTTCCGATGGGTACGGTGGTACTGCCCGGCCTCGAGCGTTCGGCCTCGACGGAAAACTGGGACGCGATCAAGGGGGATCCCGGGCATCCCCAGCATCTCATGGCGCGCTTTCTCGACCGGCTCGAGATCGCGCCCGCCGCCGTTGAGGCGTGGGATGCGCGGGCACTCGCCGCGGGGTCGCCCGAGCGCATGGCGCTCATCGGTGACGCCCTGTTGCCGGCGCGGCTCACGGAGCAGTGGCGCCAGTCTCGCCCGTACGGACCCGCGGCTACCCAAGGCTTCCGCCGGATCGATTGCGCGGGGCCGCAGGAGGAGGCGCAGGTGATCGCGCTGCTCCTGCGCCAGAGCCTGGAGCGCCGCGACGGCGCGACCGCGGCGCTGGTGACGCCGGACCGCGCGCTGGCGCGGCGCGTCGCGGCGGAGCTGCGGCGCTGGGACATCGAGATCGACGACTCCGCGGGCGTGCCGCTCAACAAGACGCCGCCTGGCGTCTTTCTGCGCCTGGTGCTGGACCTCGTCCATGAGGCCGCGGCGCCCGTGCCGTTGCTGGCGGCGCTGAAGCATCCGCTCGCCGCGGGTGGCCTCGCGCCGGAGGATTTTCGCGCCGAGATCCGGGCCCTCGAGCGCGCGGCGCTCCGGGGCGTGCGGCCCGCGCAAGGGCTCGACGGCATCCTTCAGGCACTCGAGCCCGATTCCCCGCGGCACCAAAGATTCGTGGCGCGTCTGCAGCGCCGGCTGGCGCCCTTGATTGCGGCGGCCGCATCCTCCGATCTGCCGCTGCGCGCTCTGGTCGAGGCGCATATCGCCGCGGCGGAATCTCTTGCGGAGAGCGCGGACGAGCCGGGGGCTCGGCAGCTCTGGAGCGGCGAGGCCGGCGAGGTCGCGAGCGCCTTCATGGGGGATCTGTTGATGGCCGCGCGAGGGTTCACGCTGCGCGCCGGCGCCGATTACCCCGCGCTGTTCGAGAGCCTGCTCGCGGGGCCGGTCGTGCGGCCACGCTTCGGCCGGCATCCGCGGTTGTTCATCTGGGGCTTGCTGGAAGCGCGGCTGCAGCGCGCGGACCTGATGATCCTCGGCGGCCTCAACGAGGGCACCTGGCCCGGCGATCCCGCCGACGATCCCTGGATGTCGCGGCCGATGCGCGACCGCTTCGGCATCGCGTCACCGGAGCGCCGCATCGGCGTCTCCGCGCACGACTTCGTCCAGGCCTGCGGCGCGCCCGAGGTGGTGTTGACCCGAGCCGCGCGCGTGGCGGGCACGCCGACACTGCCCTCCCGCTGGCTCCTCCGCCTGGAGACCGTCTTGCGCGCGGCTGGCCGAGAGACGGCATTCGTCGACGAGCGCCGGCTTCTGACGTGGCAAGCGGCGCTCGACCGCGGCCTGGAGCGCATTGCGTTGGCGGCGCCCGCGCCGCGCCCGCCCGTCGAGGCGCGACCGCGCCGGCTCTCGGTCACGGCAATCGAGACCTGGATGCGCGATCCCTACGCGATCTACGCTCGGCACATTCTCAAGCTCAAGCCGCTCGAGCCCCTGGATGCGGAGCCCGAGGCGCGCGAGCGCGGCGTGCTGATCCATCAGGCGCTCGACAGGTTCGTCGCGGCGTTTCCGTGTGACTTGCCGAAGGATGCCGAGGCGCGGCTCTTGGCGCTCGGCCGCGATGCCTTCGGAGCCTTGTTGTCGCGGCCAGGGATCTGGGCCTTCTGGTGGCCTCGCTTCGAGCGGATCGCCCGCTGGTTCCTCGAGCAGGAGCGCGAGCGGCGCGGCGAGCTCTCCGCGCTGGCGAGCGAGACCAGCGGTACCCTATTTCTTCCAGCGACACGCGGCGATTTCGAGCTTCGCGCCACGGCGGATCGCATCGAGCGCCGGGCTGACGGCCTGGTGATCGTCGATTACAAGACCGGAACGGTGCCGCGCGAGCCCGCGGTGGCGCGTGGCTTGGCGCCCCAGCTGCCGCTGGAGGCGGCGATCGCAGAAGCGGGCGGATTTGACGGCGTGCCGGCGGCGCCGGTGATCGCGCTCGAATACTGGCGCGTGAGCGGTCTGGCCGTGGCCGGGGAGGTGAGATGCATTGCCGAAGGCGCCGATGCGCGCGACCTCATCTCGGAGGCGCTGTCGGGCCTGCGTGACTTGGTGGCGCGGTTCGACGATCCCGCCACGCCCTATCGCGCGGTGCCGGTCGCGCGGAACGCGCCGCGTTATTCCGACTACGAGCATCTCGAGCGCGTCAAGGAGTGGCGCGCGACCGAAGTGGTGGACGAGACATGACCGCTTCCGCCGTCGATCTCCTGCAGCGCCAAGCCGCCGACGCCGCGAGCTCGGTCTGGGTGGCGGCCTCCGCCGGCACGGGCAAGACGAAGGTGCTGACCGACCGGGTGCTGTCGTTGATGCTCGGCGGCAGCCCCCCGACGCGCATTCTGTGCCTCACCTTTACCCGCGCCGCCGCCGCCGAGATGGCGAACCGCCTGCACGAGCGCTTGAGCCGCTGGGCGGTCTTGGGCGAGGCCGAGCTCATGGGCGAGTTGGGGGCGCTGCTGGGCCGGGTGCCCGACCAGGATCTGCTCGACCATGCGCGTCGGCTGTTCGCCACCGTCCTCGATGCGCCCGGCGGACTCGGCATCGAGACGATTCACGCCTTCTGCCAATCCTTGCTCCGCCGATTTCCGGTCGAGGCGGCGGTGCCGCCGCATTTCCAGCTGTTGGACGAGCGTGCCGCCGGCGAGCTGCTGGCGGACGTCCGCGAGGAGGTATTGGCGGCCGCGCGCGAGGGCTCGGCGCCGGAGCTGGCGGTCGCGGTCGCGACGCTCGCGCGGCGGGTCGGCGAGGCGCGCTTCTGGACCCTGCTCGACCTGATCGCCGCGGCGCGCACCCGGTTCCGGAGACTCCTCAAGAGCGCCGGCGGTCCCGGCGAGATCCTGGCGAGACTCGCGCGCCGGCTCGATCTCGCGCCGACCGCGACCGAAGCCGCCGTGATCGCCGAGGCCTGTGCTGACGCGGCCTTCGATGGCGAGGCCGTGCGCCGCGCGGCCGCGGTTCTGCAGACAAGCCAAAGCCAAGGCGACCGCGAGCGGGGCAGCGTCCTCGCGGCTTGGCTCGCCGAGCCCGACCGCCGGGTCGAGCTCTTCGGGGTCTATTGCGAGGCCTATCTCACCAAGGAGGGTACGCCGCGGGCGAGATTGCTGGCGAAGGCCGTCGCGATCGCACAGCCGGCGGTGCTCGGCGCCCTGGAGGCCGAGGCTCGGCGGCTCGAGGCGGTGCGCGCGCGCCGCGCCGCCGCAACGCTCCTCGAAACGACGGCCGGGGTGACGCACCTCGCGGTCGCCATGCTGGTCTGCTACGAGCGGCACAAGCGGAGCCGCGCGGTGCTCGACTACGAGGACCTGATCGCCCGTAGCGTCGAGCTGCTGGAGCGACCGGGTGTCGCGCCGTGGGTGCTGTTCAAGCTGGACGGCGGTCTCGATCATCTTTTGATCGACGAGGCGCAGGACACCAATCCCGAGCAATGGCGGGTTGTGCAGGCGCTGACCCAGGAATTTTTCGTCGGCGAGGGCGCGCGGGATCGCCCGCGCACGGTGTTCGCCGTGGGCGATGCCAAGCAGTCCATCTTCAGCTTCCAGGGCGCGGACCCCGGCGCCTTCATCGGCATGCGCGCGCATTTCTCGGAGCGTGCGGCGCAAGCCCAGGCCGGCTGGCGTACCGTGGCGCTCGAAACGTCGTTCCGCTCGACGGATGCCGTGCTGCAAGCGATCGACGCCGTGTTCTCCCGGGTCGCGGCATCCGACGGCGTGGCGCTCGACGGCGCCGCGATCCGGCACGAGCCTCACCGGAAGCATCATGCCGGCCGGGTCGAGCTTTGGCCGCTGGTCGAGCCGGTGGCGGACGAGGCGCCTGCGGGCTGGGTCCTGCCGGTCGTGTCCGAGCCCGCGCGCGAGCCAGACCAGCGCCTCGCCACGGTGATCGCGGCGACAATCAAGCGCTGGCTCGACGAGCGCGAGCGGCTGCCGGCGCGCGACCGCCGTATTCGTCCCGGCGACATCATGGTGCTGGTGCGCCGGCGCACGCCGTTCATCGCCGCGCTCGTGCGCGCGCTCCGGGACCGTGCCGTGCCCGTGGCGGGCGTCGACCGCATGCGGCTGACCGAGCAGCTCGCGGTCGAGGACATGATCGCGCTGGGGAATTTCCTGCTTCTTCCCGAGGACGACCTCACACTGGCTACGGTGCTGAAGGGGCCGCTCTTCGGCTTCGACGAGGACCGCCTGTTCGCCCTCGCCCATGGCCGGAGCGGACGGCTCTGGCACGAGCTGCTCCGGCGCGCTGACGGGCATGCGCTCTACGCGCAAGCGCGGGACACTCTGACGGAGCTGCTGAGCCGCGCCGATTTCGCCCCGCCTTACGAGCTCTTCGCGGAAGTCTTGGGCGCGCGGGGCGGGCGCCGGCGGCTCTTGGCGCGCTTGGGTCCCGAGGCGGAGGACGCCCTCGACGAGTTCCTCGAGGCCGCGCTCGCGTTCGAGGCGGACCATCCGCCCTCACTCCAGGGTTTCCTGCACTGGCTGGTCGCCGGCGAGACCGAGGTGAAGCGCGACCTCGACCAGGGCATGGGCGAGGTGCGCGTATTGACCGTGCACGGCGCCAAGGGACTCGAGGCGCCGATCGTGATCCTGCCGGACACCACCTCGATGCCCAATCAGGTGGACCCGCTGCAATGGACCGAAGGCGGCCTGCCGCTCTGGCTGGTGGCGGGCGCGCACGCCACGGTGACGCTCGCCGCGCAAGCCCGCGGGGATGCAGAGCTCCGGCGCGACCAGGAATACCGCCGGCTGCTCTATGTCGCGATGACCCGCGCGGCGGACCGGCTCTATGTCTGCGGCTGGCGGCCGAAAATGTCCCTTTCGAGCGGATGCTGGTACGAGCTGGTGCGCCAAGGCCTCGCCGGCGCTTCCGGCGCACGCGCGGAGCCGATGGATTTTACGAGCTTCGCCGGCGCCGATGGCTGGTCCGGCGAGGGACTGGTCTTGGAAACGTCGCAGCGAATCGCTGGCGCCGCCGACAGCGCTCCGATCGAGCGTGCGGAGCTGCGCGAGGCGCTGCCCGCTTGGGCGCAGGTGCGGCCACCGCCCGAGCCGATGCCGCCGCGGCCACTGGTGCCGTCGCGGCCCGCAACGTCCGAGCCGACCGTGCGCTCGCCGCTGGGCGAGGATCAAGGCGCGGCGTTCCAGCGCGGACGGCTCATCCATCGGCTGCTGCAGAGCCTGCCAGAGCTGCCGCGGGAGCGCCGCGCGGCTGCGGCGGAGCGGTTCCTTGCGCTTCCGGTGCACGGGCTCGCGGCCGAGACGCGCGAGTCGATCGCCGCGGAGACGCTCGCCGTGCTGGAAGAGCCGGAGTTCTCACCGATCTTTGGTCCGGGCTCGCGGGCGGAGGTCCCGGTGGTCGGTCTCATCGGCACCCGCGCGTTCTCCGGCCAGATCGATCGGATCGTGGTGACCGAGGACGCCGTGCTCGTGGTCGACTACAAGACGCTGCGTCCGGCGCCGGCGAGCGATGCGGACGTGCCCGTGCTCTACCTCGATCAGCTCGCCGCCTATGTCGCCGCTATCCGGGCGATCTATCCCGACAAGCGCGTGCGCGCGGCGCTGCTCTGGACCGACGGCCCGCGCCTCATGCCCGTGAGCGCCGAGAGGTTGCAGGGTAGATAGGCATCCAAGGCTGGAATAATTCCACGAAACAGTGGTGGCGGCATGCTCCGGGCATGCTTCGTGCGGGAGGCAGTCCCGCGCGGGCGGGCGGTCGCCTTGACGAAGCTTCGAGGCGTCCCCTAATCTTTGGCGAGAACACAGGGCCGCGGCTTGAACGTCGCGGCTTTCTTGTCCCTAAGGGCCCGTAAGACAACACGGAGCGGAGAACACGAGCATGACGAGCAAGACCACCGACGCGTCCTTCGAGGCAGACGTGCTGCGGGCGCCCGGACCCGTGCTGGTTGATTTCTGGGCGGAATGGTGCGCGCCCTGCAAGATGATCGCGCCCTTCCTGGAGGATATCTCCAACGAGATGAAGGGCCGGGTCACCATCGCCAAGCTCAACATCGACGAGAATCCCGCGACGCCCACGAAATACGGTGTCAACGGCATTCCGACCTTGATGCTGTTCAAGAACGGCCAAGTCGCCGCCACCAAGATCGGCGCGCTCCCCAAGAGCAAGCTTGCGGAGTGGGTGGAGTCGGTGATCTAGAAGGAGATCGCACGTCAGCTTTGTGCGGGCGCCGCTCGTTATGCAGCGCCCGTTCCGTTAGCAGCAGCCGGGAACGGTCCCCCTCACCCAGCTCCGGCTAAGCTCGCTCTCGCTCGCTAAGCCTGCGCAACCCTCTCCCCTTCGGGAGAGGGGAGGGTGAGGGGGCGTTCCGCTCGAGCTGATATGCCTCGAGCTTACTTCGCCAGCGATAGCCGTTGCCGTACCAGCCATGCGGCCGCGATCAGGCCAATCAGAGCGAGGCCGCCGGTACCGACCGGCCAGCGGTAGTGGCTGAGAAAATTGCGGGCATCGCGCAGGTAGTGACTCTGCGCCGCGCCCTCGAAGTTCGGCTCGGGACAGTCGCGGCCGAAATTCGCGGCCCAGGGAACGTACGGGCCCTCCTGCACGTAGCGCGCATAGAGATTATGGACCTGCTCATCCCCGCCCCGGGTGTCCATCATCCAGCCGGTGGCCTCGCAAAGCACGGCGGCGAAGGCTTGCGATCTCGGCGGCAGCAGGTCCGCCGCGCGGCTCACCTCGTCGACCGCGATATAGCGATAGTGGAAGCGCTGATCCGGGATCGCCGCGCTCGCCGAGAAGCGCATGCGCTCGTCGTCGGTGATGAAGGGGCCGTCGAGGGCCTGCTGCCCGATACCCGTATCGAAGCTGCCGTCGTAGGCGAAGTAATCGGGAGCCGCCTCGGTCCCCATCATCTCCATGCCGGATTGGCGCGCGAGCCGTGCGGCGGCAAACAAGGCGCGCGCCTGCTCGACGCGCGTCTTCCCGATCTCCGCGTCCTTGAGCGCCTTCGCGTACCCGGCGGCTTGGCCGTGAACGGCGGCATCCTGGTAATAGGCGAGGGCGTCCTCGTAGCGGCTGACTCGGGCAAGCCGCCGAGCCAGGAGATCCCGAAGCTGAGCCGCGGGGCTGCTCACGGCCGCGCTCGGAGCGCCCGCGCCGTCGTCCGCGCTTGCATCGGTATCGGTCGAGGCCGGAGGCGGCGCGGGTGGCTGCGGCACTTTGGCGTCGACGAAGCGCTTGAGCTCGTCGACCGTCAGCACGCGCTCGGCGATGTAGACGACATCACCCCAATAGGTCGAGGCGACCGGATAGAGCTTGTCGAGCGCATCGATGTACTCGCCACGCGCCAGCGCCACCACGCCACCCTCGCCCACGAGGAGCTTGGTGCCGACATCCTCGAGCGACCCCGTCGCATCCGCCGGGAACGCGCGCGCAGCCTCCGCGTAAAAGCCCGCCGCTCCCGCGAGGTCTCCCTTCTGCAGGGCGAGCTTCGCTTTGACCCAGGACGCGAGCGGGCTCGCGGTCCTGGCGGCGAGCGTGGCCGCGAGATCGTAGCGCCCGATCCGATAAGCAAGCGCCGCCAGCCGATCGGCGCCCGCGGGGTGGTCGAGCCCGGTCCGCTCGATCGCCTCGACCAGCGTAACCAGCAGCGGATCGGGCGTCGCCGCGGTCTGCGGTGCGTTGGGATCAGGCTGCGGCGTCTGCTGCGGCACGTCGCTCGCACGCGCCAGCACATAGGCGACAAGCAATCGCTGCACCAGCGGCTCCGACACGGTGGCCGATACCCGATCGGGCTTGTCGATGAGCTGCTCGGCGATGATCCGGAGCGATTGCACGCCGCTGTCGGAGCCTCGTGCCGCCTGCTCCGCATAGAGAGCCGCCGCGGTCGCAATCTCGTGGCTGAATGTGGCGGCGGCGTCCGCATCCGTCGGCAGCGCGCCATCGTCGCCGAGCACCGCGGTCGCGGCGTCGAAGTGAAGCCGCGCTTCCTCGCCGTAGCTCGCGACCGCAAGCCCGAGCGGGTCGGGTGCACCCTTGAGGGCGAGCGCGCGGGTGAGGGCGAAGGCCTCGGCCGCCTTCTCGGCGTCGCCCGCGTGCCTCTGGATCCGTCCGAGCATGTAGGCGGCCCAGACCGCGCGCGATTGCTGGTCGTCCGATGGCAGATCCAGCACGGCTTGAAAGCGCTCCGCCGCCTTCGCCTCGTCGGCCTTGGTGAAATCCACTGCGCCCGCGGTGTAGAGCCGCACCGCCGCCGGCACGATGGCGCCCTTCGCGAAAGCGTCTTCCCCCGTATTGGCCGCGCGCATCTCGGCGACCGCCGCGGATTGCTCCGCTGAAAGTCCGGCGGCTTCCGCATCGGCGAACAGCGTCACCGCCCGATCGTGCTGAAACTCGTCGAACTCCACCGCTTTCGGAGAATCCGCCGGCGCCCGACTTAAATGGGCGACTTCATAAGCAAAGCTGTTCGACGGCGTCGCCGTGAGCGTGGTCTGGCGATTGTCTAGGAGTTGCCAGGGGAAATTGGGGCCGCAGGCGAGCGCCACGGAGGCGCCGAGCGCGAGCACGATCCCGGCGGCGAGCAGTCTAGGGTTGGACATGCATCTCTCCCGGGCCGGCGCCGCAGCGCATCCAGCCGATCGTCTGTTGGTGGTGGCCATGCAGGAGCCCGGACTGCAGGCGCTCGAGCGTCGGGCCGTCGCCTGTTTGCGCAAGGCTGTACCCGTTCACGCCGTCGGCGATGGCGCAGCTGCCGGGCAGCGCGACCCGCTGCGGCAGCTCCGCGTCGACGTCGCCAGCGTTGACCAGGACGAGGTTGCTCAGCCCGGCTTGCACGCCCGCCGCGGTCCGCGCCTCGATGCGAGCGCGCAAGGGTTGATCGAGGATCACCGCGCGCCACGTCGCGGGACTCCAGGCCCGGCTGTCGCCGGATGTGGGCAATCGGAACCAGACGATTCCCGCGAGCTGCGCGGGCCGCGCCCGTTCGAGGCGGCGCAGCAAAGACGCCACCTCCAGAGGGGACGCTATCAATTCGACCGCGGAACCCGTACCGACCAGAAGCGGCGCCTCGCTCTCGACGGCGCGGATGCGGCCGTCCTCGCCCCAGCTCACCCGCGTGCCGTAGGCCGGCAGCGCGATGCGGAACGGTTTGCTGGAGCGCCAGCCGAGCGTCTCTATCCAGCGCAGCGCCGTCGCGGCATCGAAGAGCCCGACGTGCGGATCTTGTACGGCATGGACTTGCAACACGGTCTCGTCGGCCACGGACTGCACGCGATCGAACTCGCGCGAGCCGAGCCAGGTCGGGAGAACGGTGATCGAGAGCGGCGTCGTGCCATCGAGCTCGGCGCGAAGCTTCGTCAGGAATCGCGCATAGGCCGGCAGCCGGGCGGTCGCGCAATCATGGTCGATCTCGACGCCGACGATGGCGACCGACGACGCACGCCAGCGGCTCAGGACCTCTCGAAGATCGGCCAGCAGCCGAGCCTCGTCCCATTGGGCGAGCTGGCCGTCGATCCGAAATACCGGGATGGTCGGACGCTTGGTTGCGGCCAGCGCCGACCAATCCGCCGCCGTCGCCCGCAAGCGGCCCGCGCCGTCCGACCGCGCCGCGAGCACGCGCCAGGCGCGGACGAGATCGGCGGATTGAGCGAGGGCCGACGCCACTTCCGGCGTCCAGTGACGCTGCCAGACGTAGGCGTCCTGGGGTAGCGCGCCGTGGGTGGCGCTGGACGCGGCCAGGCACGCGGTCGGCAGCAGGATCAGCAGCAGGCGCAGCCAGGAATACGACATGAGCCCCCGTGTCGGTTGGCATAAGCCGTACCGCACTCCACCCGCCCGGCACTATGACATGGGGCACACGCCGGGAGGCGCGAGAATCTGGGAGATCAGCCGTTCTCCGCCAGTACGGTTCCCGCGAGATAGAGCGAGCCGCAGATGAGGATGCGGCTCGGGCCGGGCTTTTCGGTTGCGGCACCGACGGCGGCACTGACGCTCGGATAGCTTTTCGCCGCGAAACCCACGCTATGCGCCGCGCCCGCCGCGTCCTCGGCGCTGAGGCTGTTCGCCTCGCCGGGGATGGCGACCGTGGCGACGTCCGCGACGTCGCCCGCGAGCGCCTTCAGGAACCCTCGGGGATCGTGGGTGTTGAGCATGCCGAAGACGAGGTGCAGGGGCCGGTCGCGCCAAGTCGTCGCGTGCTGCGCCAGCACCTCGCCGCCCGCTTGATTGTGGCCGCCGTCGAGCCAGAGCTCGCAGTCCGGCGGCAGCATCCGGGCCAGCGGACCTCGCGTCAGGCGCTGCAGCCGCGCCGGCCATTCGATGCCGCGCAGGCCGCGGGCGATGGCCTCGGGATCGACCGCGAGCGGCGCGTCGAGCCCTTCGAGGCAGGCGATGGCGGCGCCCGCATTGTCGATTTGATGACGGCCTGCGAGCGCGGGCACCGGCAGATCGAGGCGCCAGCGCGTCCCCTCATAGCGCATGCCGGACGCCGTGGGCTCGGCGCGCCAATCCTTCCCATGCCAATAGAGCGGCGAGCCCGTCTCGGTGGCGCGCACCTCGATCACGTCGGCGGCGTCCTGCAGCTGCGGCCCCACGATGCCGCGCACACCGGGCTTGAGGATGCCCGCCTTCTCGAAGGCGATCGACGCCACGGTCTCGCCGAGAAACCGTTGATGATCGATCGAGATCGGTGTCAGCACCGTGGCGGCCGGGTCGCGCACGACATTCGTGGCGTCGAACCGGCCGCCGAGCCCGACTTCCAGAAGCGTGGCATCGGCGGCCGTTCGGCTGAAGGCGAGAAATGCCGCCACCGTGGTGATCTCGAAGAGCGTGATCGGCGCGCCCGCATTCGCCCGCTCGCATTCCTCGAGGCAAGCGCTCAGCCGTTCGTCCTCGATGAGCGTGCCCGCAACCCGGATGCGCTCGGCGAAGCGCACCAGATGCGGCGACGTATAGACGTGAACTCGATAGCCGGCGGCCTCCAGGCAAGCTCGAAGGGTCGCCACGGTCGAGCCCTTGCCGTTGGTGCCGGCGATATGGATCACCGGCGGTAACCGCCGCTCGGGATGCTCGAGCGCCGCGAGCAGCCGCTCGACGCGGTCGAGGGCGAGGTCGATGAGTTTGGGATGCAGCCGAGAGAGCCGCTCCAGAATGCGGTCGCTGCTCAGGAGGCGGCCTCCGGGCGCGGCAGCAGGGGCACGACGGGCGCCGGCGGTGCCGTCCGGCACAGCAGATCGAGGAGGCGCGCCACCGTGTCGTGGAGCTCGCGGCGCGGCACCACCATGTCCACCATGCCGTGCTCGAGCAGGTATTCCGAGCGCTGGAAGCCTTCGGGGAGCTTCTCCCGGATGGTTTCCTCGATCACCCGCGCGCCCGCGAAGCCCACCACCGCGCCGGGCTCCGCGAGCGTGATGTCGCCCAGCATCGCGAACGAGGCGGAGACGCCGCCGGTCGTGGGGTCGGTGAGCAAGACGATATAGGGCAGCCCCGCGGCCTTCACCTCCTGCACCGCGAGCGTCGTGCGCGGCAGCTGCATCAGCGAGAGGATGCCTTCCTGCATGCGCGCGCCGCCGGAAGCCGGCACGACGATGAGCGGCGCTTCCTGGAGCACCGCGAGCCGCGCCGCCGCGAGCAGGCCCTCGCCCACGGCGACGCCCATGGATCCGCCCATGAACTCGAAATCGAACACCGCAGCCACCGCAGGCGTGCCGCCGATCTTGCCGTGGGCCACCAGCAGGGCGTCGCCGCCGCCGTTCCGCGCCTGCGCCTCTTTGAGGCGGTCGGTGTAGCGTTTCTGGTCGCGGAAGCGGAGGGGGTCGAGCGGCATCTTGGGGAGCTCGACTTGCGTGTATTGCCCCTCGTCAAACAAGAGGCCGAGGCGCCGCTTGGCGTCGAGGCGCAGGTGATGCCCGCAGTTGCGGCAGACGAACAGATTCGCCTCGAGCTCGCGATGAAACAGCATCTGCTCGCAGCTCGGGCACTTGTGCCAGAGATTGTCCGGCACGTCCTTCTTGGTAACAACCGCCCGGATCTTCGGCAGGACGAAGTTGGTAAGCCAGTTCATGGCGCGCCGATCTGTCTTGCACGTGCTTGCAAGCGACCCTCCACCCCAACTCTCCCGGAAATCTGTGCGGCGCACCCAACGAGCCCCTCCCCCCTTGAGGGCGAGGGTTGGGAGGGGGGTGACGCTCCGAATTCGACGATCATGCGCTAACTGCTGCCGCGGCTCGCGCGCCGCGAACGCCGCGGGCGAGCGCGGCGACATCGGCCAGCACCGCCTCGACCAGGCCGGGTTTGGCGCGGTTCCGCTCGTCGAGCGAGGCCGCGACGCGCTGCACCAGCGCCGTGCCGACCACGGCAGCATCGGCGACGCGCGCGACCTCGGCCGCTTGCTCCGGTGTCCTGATGCCGAATCCGACGGCGACCGGCAGCGATGTGTGGCGACGGATCCGCGCCACGGCCTTTGCCACATCGGCGATGTCGGCGGATTTGGTGCCGGTAATGCCGGCGATCGAGACGTGGTAGACGAAGCCAGTGGCGCGCCGGAGCACCACCGGCAGGCGCTGGTCGTCGCTGGTGGGCGCGGTGAGGCTCACGAGGTCGATGCCGGCGGCGCGCGCGGGCGCGTGCAGCTCCTCGTCTTCCTCGGGCGGCAGGTCGACGGTGATGAGCCCGTCGACGCCCGCGGTCTTGGCATCCACGCAAAATCTCTCGGCGCCATAGCGATAGATCGGGTTGTAGTAGCCCATCAGCACGATCGGCGTCTCGGCGTCACCGCGCCGGAATGCCCGCACGATCGCCAGCGTCTTCGCCAGCGTCATGCCGGCGTTGAGCGCGCGCAGTCCCGCCGCCTGGATCGCGGGGCCGTCCGCCATCGGATCGGAGAACGGCACGCCGACCTCGATCAGGTCGGCGCCAGCCTCCGGCAGGCCAGCCAAGATACGGGAAAAAGTCTCGGCATCGGGATCGCCGCAACTCAAATAGGTGATGAGGCCGGCGCGGCCCTCGGACTTGAGCGCGGCGAAGCGGCGCGCGATGCGCGTCCCGCTCACAGCGTCACTCCGAGCGCGTCCGCCACGGCGAAGATGTCCTTGTCGCCGCGGCCGCAGAGATTGACCACCAGCAGGTGATCCTTGGCCAAGCCCGGCGCCACCTTCGCCACCTGGGCCAGAGCATGGGCGGGCTCGAGCGCGGGAATGATGCCTTCGAGCCGAGAGCAGAGCTGGAAGGCCTCGAGCGCCTCGCGGTCGGTGATCGCCACGTACTCGACGCGGCCGATGTCATGCAGCCAAGAGTGCTCGGGTCCGATGCCGGGATAGTCGAGCCCGGCCGAGATCGAATGGGCATCGATGATCTGGCCGTCGTCGGTCTGCAGGAGATAGGTACGGTTGCCGTGCAGCACGCCGGGCTTGCCGCCGTTGAGCGAGGCCGCGTGCTTGCCGGTCTCGATACCGAACCCCGCCGCCTCGACGCCGATCATGCGCACGGTGGGATCATCGAGGAACGGGTGGAACAGACCCATGGCATTCGAGCCGCCGCCGATGCAGGCGACCAGTGTGTCCGGCAGCCGGCCTTCCGCCTTCTGCATCTGCCGGCGGGTCTCCTCGCCGATCACGCACTGGAAGTCGCGCACCATGGCGGGGTAGGGGTGCGGACCCGCCACCGTCCCGATGATGTAGAAGGTGTCGTCGACATTCGCGACCCAGTCGCGGAGCGCCTCGTTCATGGCGTCCTTGAGCGTGCCGGTGCCGGACTTGACCGGCCGCACTTCGGCGCCCAGGAGCTTCATGCGGAACACATTGGGCTTCTGCCGCTCGATATCGGTCTCGCCCATGTAGACGATGCAGGGCAGGTCGAAGAGCGCGCAGACCGTCGCCGTCGCGACGCCGTGCTGACCCGCGCCGGTTTCCGCGATGATGCGGCGCTTGCCCATCCGGCGCGCCAGCAGGATCTGGCCCAGCGTGTTGTTGACCTTGTGCGCGCCGGTGTGGTTGAGCTCCTCGCGTTTCATGTAGATCTTGGCGCCGCCGAAATGCTTGGTCATGCGCTCGGCGAAATAGAGCGGGCTCGGCCGACCGATGTAGTGCTCGCTGTAATAGGCGATATCCGCGGCGAAGCTCGAGTCGCGTTTAGCGGCCGTGTAGGCGCGCTCGACCTCGAGGATCAGCGGCATCAGCGTTTCCGCCACGAACCGGCCGCCAAAAATGCCGAAATGCCCGCGCTCGTCGGGACCGGCGCGGAAAGTGTTGGGGGAAGCCATCGAAGGGATCGACTCCAGGGGCAGCCTTAACGCCGGCTTCAAGGGTTGGTGTGTGCGGCTCGAAGCCGGCGCAAAGAAACAGCGGGAGCGTCTTTTAGCGCCAATCGCCCGCGCGCTCAAATGGCGCCGTCAGGCGAGCGTGCGCACCCTCGCCAGGAAGTCGGCAATCTTTCCCAAGTCCTTGAAACCAGGCCGAATTTCCACGCCCGAGGAGACGTCCACTGCGGGCGCATGCGTGGTCCCCACGGCTTCGGTCACGTTCTTGGCCGTGAGGCCACCGGAGAGCATCCAGGGCTTGCTCCAGCTCCGGCCGCCCAAGAGCTGCCAGTCGAAGGCGAGGCCGTTGCCGCCCGGGAGCGCCTTGGGATCGCCGCGCGGCGGTTTGGCGTCGAACAGCAGCCAGTCCGCCACGTCGAGATAGGGGAGAGCGGCGTCCGGATCCTCGGGCCCCGCGATCGAAATCGCCTTCATGACGGATTTGCCCGAGCGCGCCTTGATCTCGGCGACGCGCCGCGGGCCTTCGCTCCCATGCAGCTGCAGGAGATCGAGCGGTACGCGATCGAGCACGCCCGAGAGCAGCGCGTCGGTCGGATCGACGAACAAGCCGACGCGCGTGACCCCTTCCGGCACCAGCGCCGCGAGCGCCGCCGCGAGCTCGGGCGTCACATTGCGCCGGCTCGCCGGGTAGAACACGAAGCCCACGAAGCGCGCTCCGCCCCGGATCGCGGCCTGGAGGGCCTCGGCGCTGTTGAGGCCGCAGATTTTCGCCTGCACGCTCATAGGAGCTCGTTCAGGATGGCCTGCACGGCCGCGGCGGGATGCGCGGCCTCCGTGATGGGGCGCCCCACCACGAGATAGTCGGCGCCCGCCTGGATCGCCGCGCGCGGTCCCATGACGCGCTTCTGGTCGCCGCTCGCGCTGCCGGCGGGCCGGATGCCCGGCACCACCAGCAGGAAATCGGGGCCGCAGAGCTGCCGGAGCGCGGCCACCTCGAGGGGTGCGCAGACCACACCGTCGAGACCGCTGTCGCGCGCGAGCAAAGCGAGGCGCTGCACCTGCTCACCGACCGGGCCGCGCTGTCCCACCGCTGCGAGATCGCCGTCGTCGAGGCTGGTGAGCACCGTGACGCCCAGCAGCTTCAGGCGGCGCTTGCCTTGGGAGGCCACGAGGTCGGCGGCGTT
The DNA here is from genome assembly GCA_035604335.1 of Allostellaceae bacterium. Classification (GTDB taxonomy): domain Bacteria; phylum Pseudomonadota; class Alphaproteobacteria; order ATCC43930; family CGMCC-115725; genus DASZHJ01. The sequence goes on from DATNIT010000249.1 coordinate 82,221, forward strand.
CCGCGCCGCCTCCATCATCCCGGGCCCGCCCGCGATGTGCAGCGTCAGCAGCAAG
>DATNIT010000250.1:0-4361 GCA_035604335.1 Allostellaceae bacterium
ATAGAGCCGCGAGCAGCGTCAGAAGGCTCGCCGCCACATTGACGCGCGCGGCGATGCGATAGCTCGGCAGGAATGCGAGCAGAGCCGCCGCGCAAAGAGGGATCAACAGAACCACTTCGATAGAGCCCTGAGGTATTTGGATCACTGGCGCTCGCCTCTAGACTGGTCGAGCGCGCCGATATCGACGGTGTCGAAACGCTCGCGAATGCGGAAAAGAAAGATGCCGATGACGATGAAGGCGATGAGAATCGAGAAAGCGACGCTGATCTCGACGACGAGCGGCATGCCCTTGGCGCCCGTCGCCGCGAGAACCAGCCCATTCTCGAGCGACATGAAGCCGACGACTTGGCTCACCGCATTGCGCCGTGTCACCATGATCAGGAGACCGAGCAGCACGACCGCGAGCGCCAGGGCAAGATCCTCGCGAGCAATCGGGCTCGCCGCACCGCTGGTCACGCGAAGCATGATCACCATGGAGAGCGCGACCAGCGCCATGCCGGTCAGCATGGTCAGACCGATGCCGACCGCGGTCTCGATCTCGCGATGGATGCCAAGCCGCTCGACGATCCGCCGCAACGCAACCGGGATGATGATGGCCTTGAAGCCAAGCGCCATGGCCGCCGTGACGTAGAGGTGCGGCGCGTCCTGAATCGTGGCCTGCCAAGCGACCGCGAGCGCCAGGGTCAGCGCGTGCAAGGCGTAGATATTGAGAAGCGCGAAGAGCCGGTCCTGATAAAGCAGCATGAAGCTGATAAGCACGAGCGTGCCCGCCAGAAGATGCGAAATGTCGAAATCGAGGCTGCTCATTAGAGACTCGCGGAAACGAAGCGTAAGAGAACGGCGAGCAGCCCCAGCATCAGCGCCGCGCCCAGGAACTGTGGGACGCGGAACACGCGCATCTTGGCGATCGCGGTCTCGAAGATGGCCAGGAAGACGCCGCCAAAGGCAAGTTTGGCGATGTAGGAAATAATACCGACGAACGTCGTACCCGCGCCGTGGCCCGTCGGCGCCAATCCCCATGGCAGGAAGAGGCAGGCGATCAGCGAGATGTAGAGCAAAAGCTTGAGCGCCGCCGCGAGCTCGATCACGGCGAGATGCCGTCCGGAATATTCGAGCACCATCGCCTCGTGCACCATGGTGAGCTCGAGATGCGTCGCCGGGTTGTCGACGGGGATACGCGCATTCTCGGCAAGCGCGACGATGATAAGAGCGATGAGCGCCAGCCCCAGCGAGACGCGCAATCCCACAGCTGGCGAAGCCATGAAGGCAGCGATCGTCGAAAGCTGGGTCGATCCCGCGATCAGCGCCAGGGTGAACACGACCATGATCATCGCCGGTTCGGCGAGCGAGGCGATCATCACCTCCCGGCTCGATCCGATGCCGCCGAAGCTCGTGCCGACATCCATGCCGGCGAGCGCCAGGAAGAAACGCGCACTGGCGAGGAGGGCGATGATAGCGATGAGATCGGCGGACCAACTGAACAGCAGCCCGGTGGCGAAGCTCGGCACGAGAGCGGCCGCCACCCAGGTTGTGGCAAAGATCAGATAGGGCGTGGCGCGGAAAAGCCAGCTCGCGTTGTCAGCCAGCACCACCTCCTTGCGCAGCAGCCGCATGAGATCGCGATAGGGCTGGAGAATCGGCGCGCCTCGGCGGCGCAGGAGGCGTGCTTTCACCTTGCCTACGAGCCCGACGAGTGCCGGCGCCAGCAGCAAGACCAGCAGCATTTGCAATCCTTGGGTGGCCAGATCGCCGATTAAAGCCATAGCGCCAGCACCAGCAGAAGCAGCACGAGCGCCGCGAAGACGATGCTCAGATAACCGCGGATGGTCAGAAACTGGAAGCGATTGAGCCAATCGGCCGACGCGCCGACCGCTCGGGCGATCGGCGCGTAGATTCCTTCCCAAACCGGATCATGTAGCTCGACCCGTAGGACTGCCGGGCTGGCGTCACCCGGCGGAGGTATCGTGAGGCTCTCACGCGCTTGGAATACGACCGTGCCAAAGACGCGCCGGATCGGCTGCGCGAAGCTACCAGCGGTGTATTGGGTACGCACGCTTGCGTCGGGATAACCGCAATCCCAGGCCGGCGCGCGGCGCAGCGCGTGTGAGGCCAGCCGGTGGATCGCCGCGGCCGAGAGCAGCGCTGCGAGTGCGATGAAGACGAAGACGAGGAGCCCGTCGTAGGAGCTGCGGCTCGCCGTGATCGGCACGATCGCGAACCAGGACGAGGCGCTTTGGAGCGGCATGTGGCCGGAGACCAGATTCTGCGTCAACGGTGCCAAGGCGTTGATCACGAACCCCGGCAGAATTCCGGCGAGAAGGCAAAGCGACGCGAGAAAGAACATTGCGGCGAGCGAAAAATCATCCGTCTCGCCGGCCTGTGATACGACGGCCGAGCGCGGCCGGCCGAGGAAAGTGACTCCGAAAGCTTTGACGAAGCATGCCGCAGCGAGCGCGGCCGACAAAGCCAGCATAGCGCCCACCGCGGGGATCAGAATCTTGAGGCCCCACTGCGGCAGCGCCGGGCTCAGGAGGATCGCCTGGAAGGTCAGCCATTCGGAGACGAAGCCATTGAGCGGCGGCAGGGCCGAAATGGCAACACAGCCGACGAGGAAGGCAAGGCTCGCGAGCGGCATGCGGTGGATGAGGCCGCCCAGTTGCTCCATGTCGCGCTCCTCCGTTCCGGTCTCCACCGCGCCGGCACCGAAGAACAGGAGGCTCTTGAAGACCGAATGGTTGAAGACATGGAACAGGGCGGCGGTGAGGGCCAGCGCCGCTGCCGCGTCCATCCCATACGCGCGAAAGGCGAATGCCAGGCCGAGACCGATGAAGATGATGCCGATGTTCTCGACCGTGTGATAAGCGAGAAGTCGTTTCAGATCGTGCTCCATCAGGGCGTAGAGCACACCGAGCAGTGCCGTCGCCGCGGCGAGTGTCAGCACGACCATGCTCGACCACCAGCTCGGCGGCCCGAGCAGGTCGAGGACGATGCGGATAAAGCCGTAGACCGCGACCTTGGTCATGACGCCGCTCATCAGCGCCGAGACGTGGCTTGGCGCCGCCGGATGGGCGAGCGGCAGCCAGACGTGCAACGGCACGAGCCCCGCCTTTGATCCGGCGCCCAGAAGCGTCAGTGCGAGGACGAGTGCTTCGGTCAAGGGCGCGTGGAATTCGGCGCGCATCGCGGCAAAGGTGTAGCCGCCTTGCGGTCCGGCAAGTAGCCCGAAGGCAAGCAGGAGCGCCATTGTCCCGAAGCTTGCCATGACGAGATAGACATAGCCGGCGCGCACATTGCTGGCCACGCGATGGTGCGCCATCACCAGCGCCCAGGAGGTCAGCGACATGAACTCCCAAGAGAACAGGAAAGTGAAGGCATCATCGGCAAGGACGACGAGATTCATCGCGCCGAGGAAGGCCGGGTAAAATGGCAGAACGCGCTGCCGCGCCGTCTCATGGCGGCCGTAGCCGAGCGCGTAGAGGCTTGCCGTGGCGCCGCCCAGATTAATGACCACGAGGAAGAAGGCGGCGAGCGCATCGACCCGGAAATGCGTGCCAACCCAGGGCAGCCCAAGCGGAAGGACGATTTCCGGCGTCGCTGGACCGCCTGCGACAAGCCGAATAAGCGCCGCAAAGAGTGCGATAGCGGAAATCGCAAGGCAGGCGCCGTAGACAATCATCGTTCCGACCCGCCATCGCGCCGTTGTCAGATCGAGGACCGAGACGATGAGCAACGCGGCCAGGCACCACAACTCGATGACGACCGTCATCCGCCGCTACCTTCGCTGTCCCGCCACGGGCCGCCTGGCCGTGGAACCGGAAAATGCGGCATCCGCTGACGACCGCTTGAGCCGCACGCCACGACCGCCGTCCTGGCTCACGGCGCCCTCGCCGATGAGGTCGATCCCGGCGTTGTCGAGGGCACTCACCAATTTCATCAAGGAATCGACATTGCAGCGAATGACTCCGTCGCTTGCTTCCATGCGCTGGATCGTCGGGAGGGAGAGGCTTGAAAGCTCCGCGAGGGTTTTCTGATCGAGGCCCAGAAGAGCGCGCGCTGCCCGGAGTTGCGCCGCCGATATCATGTTCTAAACACCAGATATCTATTTTAGAATGTTATTTTTACATTTTACATCATACGGAAATACGATTCAAGCTCATATTCTTGAGGCTAAAACATGTATCCGCGGTTGTGGCAAGGTGTGGTTAGCCGTTCGAGACGAGCGTCGAGAGCGACGAGACGATGGCTCGCCGGCGACCAAGAGCTATTCCGGCAACCCGTCGAGCGGGACGCTCAGCGACGGGACGCACTTCGTCTCCCGCCTGCTGCTGGGCAACTACAAGGCGATGAGTTTAAGCCTCGGG
>DATNIT010000251.1:0-9466 GCA_035604335.1 Allostellaceae bacterium
AGCGGCCATCTCGGCAGCTTCGACCGGCGCAAATGCAAGGGCCCGCTCAACGGCCCGAACGCCACCGGCAACCAGTGCCCGGAAGGCTGGTCGTTCTACCAGTATCCGGGTCCCGGCTTCGCCGGCATCGGGCCGAACAGCGCGGAGGCCAGCTATTACACCTGGGTCGATCAGCACAACACGCTGGGCCTCGGCAACGACGTGCCGGTCTCCACGGGCAACCTCAATGACGGGCTGATCGCGTTCAAGGACGGCAAGATGATCGTGCTGCGCGTCCCTTATCCGATGAGCTTCTATACGAAAGGGCTCGACGGGCGCATCGACGATGCCAATGCCGGCTGGAAGGGCAGGGGCCTGTGGACCACCAGCGGCGACCGCACGCCGTGGCTCAAGGAAGGCGGCAAGGGCACCAGGCCCTTGGCCGTCCACTTCCAGCTTCGTCCCGACCCGCTAACGGATTAGGCGGGGCAAACATAAATCGCGCTTTACCGCCAGCCCGCAGTCCGGAGTCCGCTTTCGAAGCTATCGCGGACTCATGCCGGACCTGTCGCCAAGTCCGAGTCGTGCGATGAGCGGTCGCGGAGTCCTTGCGATTGAATGTCGATTAATGGCCGACAGCGGCCGGACAGCTTTCGGCGATGAATGAGCGAGAACGGATATTCACCTGGACTCAGGCGTCGTCTCCGTCTGGACCCAAGCGGGACCAAAGCACCCAGCATACCCACCCCGATAGAACAGGCTTTTGTTGTGTGAGGAAGGATACCCGCGAGGCAGGGCCAGACGCGCGATTCAGGAATTAAAAATTAGGGCAGGCGGAAGAAATCCGCCGCGTTCTGCACGGTCATCTTGTGCACCTCGTGAGTGGGCACGCCCTTGAAGTTGTGCTCTAGCACCTTATTCGATTCCGGCCAGTCGGATTCCTGGTGCGGGAAGTCGTTCGCCCAGATCAGGCGATTGACGTTCAGGTGATGGCGGTTGTCGATGCCTGCGCGGTCGCGCTGGAACCCCCAATAGAAATATTCATTGATCAACTCGCTGGGCTTGCCTGGAAGCGGCTTCACGCCATCATAGCGCATTGCCCAGCCGATGTGGCGGTCGTAGCGCGTGTCGGCCGCCTCCATGAAGTTCGGAATCCAGCCGATCGAGTTCTCGGCGAAGAAGATGCGGAGTTTCGGAAAGCGCTCGAACACGCCTGACAAGAGCAGTTGCACCGCGTTGTAAGCGCCGTTACGCGCGAAACGCGTCATCTGGCCGGCGAGGTCGGTACGTAGATTCTTCTCGTGCTTCGGATAATCAAGCAGTTTGCCGTTGAAGCTCATATCCGTGTCCTCGATCGCGAAGTGGATTGTGACCGGCATGTCCAGATCAAGCGCCATCGCCCAGAAGCGGTCGTCTTCCGCCTTCGGGATGCCTGTGCCGTTCGGGAAATTGGGGAGCTGGATGGCGATGAAGCCCAGCTTCTTGCAGTGCTGCAGCTCCGCCAGCGAGTCCTCGATGGTCGTTGCCGTGCTGCAGCCGACGCCGAAGATGCGGCCTTTGGCGTCCGAATCAGAGAGATATTCCTCGGCGAACCAGTCATTCCAGCCGCGGATTATGGCCTTCTGCAGTCCGGGGTCCTTAGTCTGGAGCCAGGTCGAAGGACCGGCGACGACCGCGGGGAACATGATCTCCGCATCGATGCCGTCCATGTCCTGCTCTTTAATTCGCTGCGCGGGCGAGCCGGTGCCCGGGCACGTCTCGTACTTCTGGTCGGCCGGATACCAATTACTCCCGTCGCGGCCCTGGCCGCCGTAGATGTCGAACGTGTTCTGGCGCGGCGGCAGGTCTTCGAACACGGTGGCGTCCGCGCCGCCCTCTAAACGGATCGTGCGCGGCGCGCGGTCGCGGTACTTCTTGTCGATCCGATGGGTCCAACGGTCATTGGGGATTTCCAAGTGTGTATCGGCGGAAATGCATTTGTAGTTCTGCGACATGGAGGTTTCCTCAATTTTATGTATATCTAATATACCATGGTTGGCTGGCGACGAGTTGGCGCGTGCACTGAAACCAGTTGATTATCGAATAGGCGGGACGGCCCTTGGCACACCGGTCGAACGCATGTCGCCGACCCAATGTCCGCTTCCGAGCAGCGACCAACATTGCACGTACGACCGGGATGGGCGCGTTGTGGCCGGAAGCCGACTGAACGACGTAACCTGACCCCGACCGGACCTCAGCACACCACAAGCCGATAGGCGCGACGGCCCCCTCCCGTGCTAAATTTGACATGTCATGGCCGGGGGGAACGTGAGACACACGAGCAAAGCTGTCGGTCGGCCCAGGCTAATCGGGCGGCGCGATCTCATGGCGATGCTCGGGGGAGCGGCGGTCGATTGGCCGCTCGCGGCGCGGGCACAGGTGACGGGCCGGCCGCGTCTTATTGGCGTGCTCTCGTCGCAATCCGAGAGCGATCCCGAACCGCGGTCCTGGATCGAAGCGTTTTCGACGCGGCTTCAGGAGCTCGGCTGGAAAGACGGCGATAACATCCGAATCGCGTATCGCTGGGCGGAAGGCCAAGACTCCCGTCTGCCGCTATTGGCGAAGGAATTGGTTGGGCTGCAACCCGACGTGCTGCTCGGTGCGGCGACCAGCGCGTCAACGGCGCTCCGGCAATACACGCTCGCCATCCCGATCGTCTTCGCGCAGGTTGCCGATCCCGTCGCGGCCGGGCTAGTCACCAACCTCGCCCGTCCCGAAGGCAATCTCACCGGCTTTACCAGTTTCGAGTTCTCGATCGGCGGCAAGTGGCTCCAGTTGCTCAAGGAGTGCGCGCCGGCCGTCGCCCGCGTCATCGTCGTCTTCGATCCGGAGAACAGGGTCTGGCCCGAGTATTTGCGCTCGATCGAGGCGGCCGCCCCGTCCTTAGGCATGCGGCTGACCCCGGCCAGCGTGCACGGCGACACGGAGATCGAGCGCGCATTCGACGAGGTCGCAAAGGAACCCAACGGCGCCGCGATCGTCCTGCCGAGCGTGGTGACCGTGCGCCGTCGCGAAAAACTGATCGCGCTCGCGGTCCAGTACCGTTTGCCCGCGATGTACCCCTATAGCTTCTTCGTCGTTGGCGGCGGGCTAATGTCCTACGGGATCGACGTGCCTGACCTTTACCGGCGCGCGGCATCCTATGCCGATCGCATCCTCAAAGGCGAGAAGCCGGCGGGCATGCCGGTGCAGCAGCCGACCAAGCTCGTTCTCGCGATCAATCTGAAGACCGCGACGGCGCTGGGCGTCACCGTGCCGCCCATTCTGATCGCCACCGCCGATCAGGTAATCGAATAGGGTCTAACAGTTCTCCATTTGGCAAATGCCGGTCGAACGCATCTGCCGACCTAATGTCCGCTTCCGAGAAGGGACCAACATTGCCTGAGCGGCCGGGGTGGGCGCGAAGCGGACATGAAGCTATAAGTGGCTCGCGTCCGCTTCGCGTCAAACTGTGACGACTATGGCCATTGGCAGTTGGTCGGCGTTCGGGTGGACTTACGGACATCGGCCGACATGGCCGTGCCCGCTAACGAGTACCCGCCCTAGGCGGGTACGGCGCGCCGGGCGGCGATGCGGGGGCCGGCGCCGCGCACGGTGTCGATCACCAAGGTAGCGTCGCCTGGCGCCGTGTCGCCGCGCCAGGCGACATGCCCATCGGGGCGAACCAGCACCAGGTTCCGCCCATAGAGTTCCGCTGCCTCGCGCGACGCGATGCGCTGCACTTCCATGGGCACGCCTTTCTGCGACGCGGCGCGCTCCAAGGTGCCGCTCGGCACGTCGGCGAATTTGAGCAGGACGAAGCCTTGGCCGAAGAGATCGAGGATCGATTTTCCCGGCGACAGCCACACATGCGGGGCGCGCGCGCCAGGAAATGACGTCGGTACATATCCGATCGTGTCGTCGGCGGGCTTCGGCGAACCGTCCGGCACGACGATCGGCGAGGGATCGTAGACATAGCCCAGATGCACCCCCATGGGATGCCAGGATTTCTCGTTCTCCTCGACCAGGCGCTGGCCGACGCGGCGCCGGACCGCTTCGCCTTCAGGTGTCGGGGCGGCGATGGCGGCGTTGGGCGCGGCGCTGGTCAGCCGCTGATAGTTGGCGAGCGAGACCTCGGCGGCGCGCGCCGAGGCGGGGCGGCGCTCGTAATCGTAGCTCTCGAGCAGGGCCGGTCCGCCCCAGCCCTCGAGCGTCGCGGTCAGCTTCCAGCCGAGATCGAACGCGTCCTGGATGCCGGTGTTCATGCCCAGCCCGCCATTGGGCGGATGGGCGTGGGCGGCGTCGCCGGCGAGGAACACGCGGCCGTCCATGAAACGGTCGGCGACCGTCCGCTTGCGCACCCAGAGCGACTTGTCCTCGACCGCGTGCGGGACATCGCGTCCCATGCAGCGCCGGAACAGCGCCGAAATGTCCGTCTCCTCGAGCGTCTCCGCGTCGAGCCCGACGAGCTGCAGGCGCCACAGATCGCGCCCGTCCACCGCGGTGAGAAACGACCAGGTCCCCTCCGGACCGACGAACACATAGCGAAAGGCCGGCGCCTTGTCGTGATAGCGGGCGAGGTCGGCGATGCGGAGATAGACCGTCATCGACCAGTCGATGTGGCGCTCGCCGCGGATCTCGATCCCCAGCTTCTCCCGCACCGTGCTCGCGAACCCGTCGCAGCCGATCAGATAGGCGCAGCGCATTGTTTCGCGCCGGTCCGAGCCGAGATCGTGCAGCGTCGCCGTCACGCCGTCCTCGTCCTGCACGAAACTTTCGAGCCGCGTGCGGTGGCGCAGGCTAATGTGTGCAAACGATCGCGCGTGTTTCTGCAAGATCGGGTCGAACCAGGTCTGCGGGCAGGGCAGGGTCCGCTCCGGGCTGAATTCCGATCCGATCCGCTCGCCCAAAGCCGGCGTCCTGACCCTGCCGATCTCATAGCCCTGCATGTCCGTGACGAAGGCGCTGTCCAAACGATAATCGTGCGGAAAGCCCCAATTGCGTACATCCTCGGCAATGCCAAGCTGGCGGCAGAACTCCATCGTTCGGACGCTCACCTCGAGCATCTTCGCGGGCGCGAGGCTGTTCTCGTTCTTTTCGACCAACAGCGCTGCGATGCCGCGCCGCCCCAAATCGGCGGCAAGAGCGAGACCGATGGGCCCGCCTCCGGCAATCAAGACCGGTATCTCGTTGGTCATCGTCCCGTCCTCGTCATTCGCTCAGCGATGCCGCGCTTGCCCTGCACCGCCGGCATCATCGATACTGCCTCATCGACGAGGTCACCGGAACAGCGCTTCGTCGCGGCGACGCCGAGCGGAAGGATGCGGACGATGGACATGACCGAAAGCTTCACCGTGACGACCGAGGAGGAACTGACGGCGCTCTATGCGCCCCCGGCCGAGCGCGTGCTCAAGAAAGAGATCGATCATGTCGACGCCGTCGGCCGCGCCTTCATCGCCGCCTCGCCGTTCCTGGTTCTGGCCACCGGCGGCGACCAGGGGCTCGACTGCTCGCCCAAGGGCGACGGGCCGGGCTTCGTCCAGGTGGAGAATGACGGCCGCATCCTGCTAATCCCCGACCGGCGCGGAAACAACCGGATCGATGGCCTCAAGAACCTGATCGCCAATCCGCGTATCGGACTGATCTTCTTCGCTCCCGGCGCGAACGAGACTTATCGCGTCAATGGGCGGGCGCGAATCAGCGTCGATCCGGCCTTGAAGCGGCGCTTCGCCGTCAACGGCAAGGAGCCGACCACCGTCATGGTGGTCGCCGTCGAGCAGGCCTTCCAGCATTGCCCGAAGGCGTTGATCCGCTCCGATCTGTGGCGGGCGGGCAAGGGCGACCGGCCCAAGGGCGTTCCCACGATCGGCGACTTCGCCGCGGCGCGCAACCCAGGCACCGATGCTGCCGCCTACGATGCCGATTATGCCAAGCGCATCCCGCAGGAGCTTTACTGACCGCCGCCGGATTCGATAACGCGGCGGCACGCTTCGAATTGCCCCGGCAGTTGGCCGCGCGCCGGGAAAAGCGGATCGGGGTCGCTGGCGGCGCGCCGGCACTGCAAGGCCCCGGCCACCAGCTCGAGGTCGAGCCCGGGCGGGGCCTGTGCCAGGACGAAAGCCACCGCCTCGTCGTTCGATCCCATTCGGCCGGTCATCCAACTGAAGAGGAAGCGCGCCGGATAAAGCAGCGCCCGAAGATACGGCTTGTGATCCCTCGCCTCGAGCGCCGCCAAGGACGCGAAGCGCCTCGCCCCGTCCGCCCAGCTCTCGAAGGGAAAGCCGGCTAGATACGAACGCACCTCCCACAGGTTCGGTCGCGGCGGACGAATCCGCTCGCGTTCCACGAGCGCAACCGCGTGATCGACCAGGTCCACCCGGTCGAGCGGCGGAAAGCGGCCGACGGAAAAGTTTCGATCCGCCCAGAACAGCGACAATTTCGCCGCCAGCTCTGGCGAGATCGAAAGCGCGTGTTCGCGCATCCCGCTCAAATCCGCATCGCCGAGCCCGTCTTCGGCGATGAGCGCCATGTCGATGTCGCTGTAGCGCCGGCTGAAGCCGCCGTGCGCCAGGCTGCCGATGAGATAGAACCCCTTGAGCCGCGGCCCGAGCCGGCGGTCCCAGAACGATGCCATCCGATCCGCGAAATCGAGCGCGGCGACCCGAATCGGCTCGTCCAGCTCCGCCATCGCCCTACCGTTTCGGGATCACGCAGAAACCCTGCGACTCGACCCCCAGCGACGGATTGAACTTGCTGCGGAAATTCTCGAGCGCAATCGCGCCGGTGAGCTCCACGATCTGCGCCTCTGTATAATGCCGCTTCAGCCGCACGAACAACTCATCGTCCACTTTCTGGTCCGTGAACGTCACGCGCTCGGCATATTCGAGCGCGACGCGTTCCGGGTCGGTAAAGAGCTGGCTCTCATGCCAGGTCGTGACTTCCGCAAGCTTCGCCTCGCCGTTTTCGCCTTCCATCACACGGATGGAATTGATGTCAATTCAAAAGGGGCACCCGTTGATGGAAGCAACGCGAAGGTAAACGAGCGGCAGGAGCGCCTTCGGGAGCTGCCCCGACTGCTCGATCGACGCGCTGAGCAGCTTGGCGGCGCGCAGGATCGGCGGGCAATGCGCCATGACCTTGGTCGGATTCAGCAGGTCGCCGAACAGGTCGCGCTCCTTCTTGAACAGGTCGGCCAACGACGCATCGCCGCCGTCGTCCTCGATCTCGCTGATCCTGGGCATAGCTGAACCTCCCATTTCCGTCGGTGCCACTAGGCAAGGTATCTCGCCTTGGGGCGGTCTGTCACCTCGTGCGCGAGGCCCGCATCGGCGTCTTCGTCAGGAAAGCCTGCCGACCGACGGCATTGGGTCGTGGGGCGAGCCCAACTTGAATCACCTTATGTCTCCCTCTAGCTTGGGAGGATCGAGCGGAGGAAGCGACGCATGATCGTCACCGTTCACGATCCGCGGGGATATCCGCCCAAGGTCACCGGAAAGCGACTGGCGCCGCGGCCACAAAGCCTCGACGGCAAGATCGTCTATCTGGTCGATTGCCTGTTCGACAACTCCGACACTTTCATGGAGCAGATGCGCCAGTGGTTCGCAGCGCATCTGCCGTCGGTCGAAACGCGGGCCATCAAGCCGCGCGAGAGCTGGGTCGACGACGCCGACATGCGGGCAAAGGTCGCCGCCGAGGGCAATGCCGCCATTCTCGGCGTCGGCTTGTGAAGCTCCTGTAGCCCGACGGTCGTCGGGTTGACGTCGTTGATGGAAGAAGACGGCACGCCGTGCGTCGCCGTTCATACCCATGTCTTCCACCGCGTCGCACGGACGACGGCACGGCTCCGCGGCATCCCGACCTTGCGGCAGGCTTTCGTGCCGCAGCCGGTCGTCGGCCGCACGCCGGGCGAATTGCGCGCCTATATCGAGGGCGCGGATCAGATCTCCGGCCGCCCATTCATGCAGGAGGTGATCGAGGGATTGTCGCGCCCGCTCGACGAGGCGGACCTCACGGGCGCGACTTTCGAGCGCACGACCCCTCGGCTGCTCGCGCCGGACATGGAGGAGAACCTTCAGAAACTCTTCATCGACAACCGCTGGACGGATTTCCTGCCCATCGTGCTCCCGACCGAGGAACGCGTCGCGGCGATGCTCAAGGGGACGAGCCAGCCGCCAGACAAGGTCGTCGGCCGCATGCGGGCCGGCAATTTCCGCGAGTCCTGGGAGTACACCGTCGAAAAAGTGGCGGTCAACGCGGTGATGGCGGGGGCGCTTCCGGAATACTTCCCGGTCATCCTTGCGCTCGCCGCGACGAGCGCCACGTCAAGACAGGGCAGCACAACCTCGATGACGTGTCTTGGCGTGGTCAACGGTCCGATCCGTCACGAGATCGGCATGAACGCCGGGATCGGTGCGCTCGGCCCTTACAGCCACGCCAATACGACGATCGGCCGGGCCTACAGTCTCCTGTCGCAGAATCTGCAGGGCGGATCGGTGCCGGGCGAAACCTACATGGGGGCGCTCGGGAACCCGCTCGCCTACAGCCTGTGCTTTGCCGAGAACGAGGAGCGGAGCCCGTGGGAGCCGATCCATGTGCAGAAGGGCATGAAGGCAAGCGACAGCGCTGTGAGCGTGTTCGTCGGTGGGCGCTACATCCAGGAAGGGTACGGGCCGCGCGACACCTGGGAGAACAAGATGCGGCGGTGCCTCGCTGCCACCGCATACTTGCCACCGATGCTCGTGCTCGATCCGATTGTCGCGCGGCTCTTTGCGTCGCGCGGCATCCATACCAAGCAGCAGCTCATCGACTGGTGCGCCGAGAATGCCCGGCTTCCGGCGCGCGATTATTGGGACGACCAGTGGCTTCAGACGCTGGTGCGGCCCCTTGCCGTCGCCGGCGTCGAGCCCTACGCATCGCGCCTCAAGGCCAAGCCCGACGACATCATCCAGATGTACGAGCCGAAGGACATCAATGTCGTGGTCGTCGGCGGCGAGACCCAAGGTGCGTGGAAGATGTTCGGCGCCAACTATATCAAGACCGTCTCGGTCGACGCCTGGCGCTAACCGTCAATCCGGCGGGAACTCGATCACATAACGCCTGTCGATGATCGCCATGCCGTCCACCTCTTGCTTCACCATACCTTGGGATTTGTACCAGTCGATTTGGCGCAGGATGCCTTTGGTGACGACTCTGCCGTCGGGATCGACATAGGCGAGCGTATCCTCGACCTGGTCCGGCATGCGCTGGGCCGCCTTGGACAGAAGCGCGATCATCGCCGGTGCGTCGGGTCCGTATTTCCGTATTCCGTCGGGGCCGATGAAGGCGGTATACTAGGGTCCAGACTCATAAAATCCACCAAACGATCGCCGCGACGAGGCAGACGGACGCGAGGAAGTTTCTTGCCAGCCGATCGTAGCGCGTGGCAATGCGCCTGAAGTCTTTGAGCCGGCAGAAGGCGTTCTCGATGCGG
>DATNIT010000252.1:0-28193 GCA_035604335.1 Allostellaceae bacterium
CTGCCGATCGCCGACAGCGCCGATGGATCGTCGCGGGTGAGGGAGTGGCGCGGCTTCTACGAGGAGCATATCGGCGTTCTCCTCGATCCACCTCCGGCGATCCGGCAGGACTCCATGCTCTACGGCGACTACATCGCGGAAGGCCATATGCGCATCGCCATACCGCTGTCGTGCTTGACCTGCGCCGTGTTCTCGCTCGGCATGATGCTGAGAGCCAGATATGAGCGGCGATCGGCGCCGATTCGAAGCATCATCGGAGCGCTGGTCGGCGTGGCCTTGTGGCAGAGCCTATTGATCGGGGTCCACGCGGCCATATCGCGGACGCCGGCGCTCGCACCGTTGCTCTATGTCGTGGTCGCCATTCCCGGGGTCATCGGCGCGCTCTTGCTGATGTCCAGGACCTCGGGTGGGCCCCGTGCCGCCCGCCGTGCCTCCGGCCTGCTCTCGCCGGTCGGTGCCGCGGAACCCTAAGGCGGCTCCAGCAGGAAGAGGCCGCTCGCGCCCGTCAACTCGTCCGAACCACCCGGCTGTCGAGCCCAATCTTCGGATCCATCACGAATCTCCACAGGGTCGCCAGCCGCGAGCTGTGGTGGAACCGACCGGCGTAATGCCGGAGAGCCATCGCACGCAATCTGGCAAGCCGAGGGCCCGGCACGTTCGGGAAGTCGTGATGCTCGACATGCAGCCCATGATTGATCGAGAACGCGTTCATCGGGCCGTAGTAAGACGAGGTCTCCTCATGGCCCTCGAAGATGAGATGCTCTTGCAGGATGTGCGCTCCGCTCGGATGGGGCCCGACGGCGAAATAGACCGACAGCGCAAGATAGAGGAGCGCTTCCGGACCGAGCCAGTAGGCGACCGCGGCGCAGGCTCCTATCACCGCCGTACAATTGGCGATCAGCCAGCCGTCGACATGGACGCGCCGCCGAACGGCAAGCGGGTTGATCACGGCATACGTGAAGGGTTGCGCCACCAGCCATAGCAGCTTTCCGACCCGGCTATGGCCGACCAGCGCGATCTCCCAGCGCGACGGCACGTCGGCGTCCAGTCCGGGGCGCCCGAGAAACCGGTGATGCAGCAGATGATAGTGGCGGAACGCGACCGCGCTCGGCAGCACGCACGGCAAATTCAGGAGGATGCCGAACGCCTTGTTGGCGGGAGTGCCGCGAAACACCGAGTTGTGCGCGCACTCGTGGATGACGACATTGAGCTCGTAGGTCAGGAAGGCTCCGAGGCCATAGGCGGCTCCAAGCAACAGCCACCACGGCGCGCTCGCAAGCATCGCGGCGAGTCCGAGCTGAGCCAGAACGACGACCGAGCCCAGCAACGCCGTCCCCAGGCAGGGACCAAACAGCTGCCTCACCTCCGGATGTTCGCAGAGAATCGCGAGGCGCCGTTCGCGGTGAGAGCGCCCGTCATCCACGGCGGCCGCTCATGCGCTCGGTGCCCAGAATCCAGTCCCAGAGCGGCGACGTCACCCCGTAATTACAGGTGTCGTCAGCGAAGTGGTGAATGAGATGGTGCCGCCTGAGATAGGACCCGAAGGGCCCCCGCAGGCGGCCATCGTGGGAGGCGTAGTGCGTCACATCGTAAGCGACGTAGGCCAAGCCGAAGATGCCGGCGAATACGAGACCGCCGTCCCATCCGAGAGCGAGAACAGCGATAGAGAGCACCCCGGCGAAGATCGGCAGCGACACCACGGGCGGCGTGAGCCAGCGTCCGGCGTCGCCGGGGTCGACATGATGGGAGCCGTGCATCACCAAGCAGAAGGACGCCGCGCCCGGAAAATAGCGATCGAGGTGGAACACGAAGCGATGGAACGTGTATTCGAAGCCCGTCCACACGAATAGCGCGATGAGCACGAGGCCGTCGATCTCGGCGCCGGAGAGCGCGCCGTCTCTGATGCCCAGGAAGAGCAAGCCCGCGCACAGCGGGAGCCAGAGCACCGGGACCGTCGCGAGCTTGGTCCGCGTGAACCGCTCCAGAATGTCGCTCTTGAACAGCCGCACGGGCCCCGTGGCAGCACGCGCGGCGTTCCGAGCGCCCGCCAGCTCCGGCCCGGCTTCCGTGGAAGTCTGCCCGTTCGTCTCGTCCATCAACCCCTCATACCCGGGAATCGCGCACCGGCGCGCGATGGTTGGATAGCGATGCGGCCGTGTCAATGCTTGTGTCCGATCCGAAACTGCCTTCGCCCGCCCGCGCCGCCTTTGGCGTCCGCACGAAAGCCGAGGACCGGCCGACCATCGCCTCGAGGACGCCCAGCAGATTGGCGAGAGCGAGCCAGTTGAAAACGGCGCTGACGGCGGGAACCCAGGCGATCTCGGCCCAGAGGCTGGCGCCGCGAACCGTCTTTTGGCCGAGCAGCAGCATGGCCGATGTCGCGGCAAGCGCTTGCAAGATGGCGAGGCAGAGGAGCGTCGCGGGCAGCGACGAGAGCCCGACGCCCCAGGCGAGATCGATCGCGCCGGTCGCCACGGCTATGCCCAGCATCGGACCAAAGGCGCTGCCGAAGAACTGCAACGTGGATAGAAGCTTGCACGAGAATGAAATGCCCGAGCGCCATACCATCGGCAGCAGCTTGCGCGCCACCTGGGTGGGGCCCTTCACCCACCGATATTGCTGCGTGCGCCACGTCGAGAAAGTTGCCGGCAGCTCGCCCGGAACCGCAACCGTCACGAGAAACAACGCCCGCCACCCGCGGAGCTGCACGCGGTAACTGAGGTCGAGGTCTTCCGCCAGCGTGTCGGATTGCCAGCCGCCGGCATCGTCGATCGCCGCACGGCGCCAAATGCCGCAGGTTCCATTGAACGGCAGCACCTGATTCGTCCAGCTGCGCGTCGGCTGCTCGATACCGAAATGCGCATCGAGGATGCGCTGCTGGATCTTCGTGAGCCAATTCTGGTCGGCATTGAGATAATCGCAACGCGCCTGAACGAGGGCGAGCCGCTCGTCGAGCAGCATCGGCCGCATGCAGGACCGAAGGAAATCTTTGGACGGCACATAGTCGGCATCGAAGATCGCGACGAACTCATGGTTCGCGAGAGAGAGGCCCGCAGCGAGCGCCCCCGCCTTGTAGCCCGTGCGGTCGTCCCGATGCAGCAGCACGGCATCGACGCCACGCTCGCGCATCGCGGATACCGCCTCGCTGGCCGCAAGCAGGCTCCCGTCGGTGCTGTCGTCGAGAAGTTGCACGTGCAGACGGTCGCGGGGCCAATCGAAACCCGCGACGGCATCGCAAACGCCGCGCACGAGCTTGCCCTCGTTGAAAGACGGGATCTGAACCAGGACGTGCGGCAACTCGGCGTCCGGCGGAAGCGGCATGCCGAGCAATCGCACCTCCGTCGCCAGCGCCGCGCGCCGGTGGCGGAGATTCTGAAACACGATCCAGGTCGCCGGGAGGCCCATCGCCCAGAGGGTGGCGAGCGATAGCAGCAGGATCACATGGTTCGCGAACGCCAGGGCGTAGAGCATCATGTCAATCGGATGGGCGCTTGCCGCTCGCGACCGGCGCCAACCGCCGGGAGTCGGCGGCGAACTCCGATCCGCTCTTCGGCGTCGGGGTCCAGACGGATGCCTTGTTGCGGACCGCGTCGAGCACGCTCCACGCGCCCGCGACTTGCGCAAAAAGAAAGACCGCAATGCCGACGAGAGCGCGCGGCAGCTCGCGCCAAACGCTGGTGTCGCGCAGGAGGCGCTGGCCCAGGGCGATGCCGAGCACCGCGCAGGCGACCTCGAGCGACGCGATCACGGCCAGCGCCTTCGCGGCCGGGCCGGTGCCGCCTCCGAGCAGCAGGTGGATCGCGCCGGTGATCGCTATGACGCCGACCAGCGGCCCGTGTACGCAGCTCGCGAGGCACAGGCTGGCCATCATCTTGCCGGGAAACGAGAGTCCGCTTCGCCAGACGGGCCACAGATACTTGCGCATCGCTTGCGCGAGGCCATTGCTCCAGCGGCGCTGCTGCCTTTGCCAAGCCGATCGGGTGTTGGGCAACTCGGCGGGAACCGCGACCGTCACCAAACAGAGGGCGCGCCAGCCCCGCAGCAGCGCGCGATAGCTGATGTCGAGATCCTCCGGCAGAATATCCGAGGCCCAACCGCCCACGTCGTCCACAGCCGCGCGTCGCCAGACGGCGCAGGTGCCCGTGAACTGGACGAAATATCCCGACCACGAGCGGGCGGCCTGATGAACCGCGTCGTAAGCATCGATCGCATACTGCTGCGCTCGCGTCAGCGCGTTCTCCTCCGCATTGAGTCCGTCCCAGCGCGACTGGACGAATGCCAGATCGGCATCGGCCAGGAGGACGCCGAGACAACGGCGGAGGAAGTCCGGCGCCGGCACGAAATCCGCGTCGAACACGACGACGTACTCATGGTCCGACTGCTGGAGTCCCGCTTGCAACGCGGCGCCCTTGTATCCGTTTCGCGTGGCTCTATGAAAAAGCTTGGCGTCGATCCCGCGCGTGCAAAGGGACGCCACGGCGTCTCGCGCAATATCCGCGCTGCCATTGGTGCTGTCGTCGAGAATCTGGATGTGCAGCTTTCCCGAGGGCCAGTCCAGGTTTGCCGACGCTTCCGCCACGCGGCGGATCACCGCGCCATCGTTGCAGGTCGGTAGTTGGACCAGCACGTGCGGAAGCTGGCCCTCGGGCGGCAGCGGCAGACCGAGAAGCTCAAGCTCTTTCGCCATCCCCTTGCGACGCAGTCGCACATGCTGGATCACCACCCACGGCAAAGAGGCTCCGACCACGCAAAAAAGCGCGAGCGCCGTGACCAGGACGCCGTGATCGAGCAGGCGCAGTACTTCAAGGCTCATGACACGATAGTTAGTTAACTTCGCAAGAATTAATTTCGTCGCGGATGAGATATCGCGCGGGTGCGCGACCATAGCATCGATGTTCGAGGCCTGCCACCTATCGGTTCGTCCATGGGGGGTTCACTTCCGGTCCAGCGACCGCTATACCCGGGGCCTCGCAATCGGCGCCGGCCGCAGAGCGCCACGGGATTCTCGATTTCACCGACCATGCGCGACCCTCGGACGATCCTCATCACCGGAGCGAGCGGCGGAATCGGCGGTGCGCTCGCGCGCGCCTACGCGGCCCCGGGCGCGCGTCTCGCGCTCACCGGGCGCAATGCCGAGCGCCTGGAAGCTTGCGCCGCGGCCTGCCGCGCATCGGGAGCGGACGTGCGCTCGGCGGTGCTTGATGTCGTCGATACCTCTGCTCTCGCCTCCTGGGTCGAGGCAATCGATCGCGAATGGCCGGTGGACTTGGTCATCGCCAATGCGGGCATCACCGGCGGCTTCGCCGCGGACCGGCGGTCAGAGACGCTGGCCGACGTGCACCGGATGATGAGCATCAATTTCGGCGGCGTGTGCAACACGCTGCACCCAGTCATCCCCGCGATGCGCCAGCGCCGCCGCGGGCAACTCGCGCTGATGAGCTCCCTGGCGGCGCTCCGCGGCCTGCCCTACTCCCCGGCCTATTGCGCCAGCAAGGCGGCTCTCAAGGCCTACGGCGAGGCGCTGCGGGCTTGGCTGCATCCCGAGGGCATCGAGGTAACCGTGGTCCTGCCGGGTTTCGTCGATACGCACCTCGCGGGCCACGTCGCGGGACCCAAGCCATTCCAGATGACCGCAGAGCGGGCGGCCGGTATCATCCGGCGGCGTCTCAGGCGCGGGCCTGCGCGCATCGCATTTCCGATGCTCCTGCACGCGGGCATGCGATTGCTCGCGGGACTGCCGGCCGACGCCGCCGATCGCCTCCTGGGGTCCGTCAAAGTCGAGATCCAATATTACGAATGACCGAGGCTCTTCTGGTTCGGGAGGTGCGGACGCGCCGCGATCTCCGGCGCTTCCTCGACCTGCCCCATCTGGTCTATCGGAACGACCCGTGCTGGGTTCCCCCGCTCCGCGGCGAAGTGCGCAAGCTGCTCAACCGCACGAAGAACCCGTTCTTCGACCACGGCGAGGCTTGCTTTTGGATCGCGGAGCGCGCGGGCGTCACGGTCGGACGCATCAGCGCGCAGATCAATCGCCTGCATCTCGCGCGGTACGGGGATGCCACCGGGCATTTCGGCTTCCTCGAAGCGATCGACGATCCCGACGTCTTCAAGGCGCTCCTCGACACGGCGGAGGAGTGGCTGCGCGCACGCGGCATGACCCGCATCCTCGGTCCCTACAGCTTGTCCATCAATGACGAGGTCGGCGTGCTCGTGGCGGGGTTCGACACGCCGCCCATGGTCGCCATGGCGCATTCGCCGCCTTACTACGGCCCGCGCCTCGAGGCGGAGGGCTATCGCAAGGCCAAGGACCTGCACGCTTACGTGCTCGACCCTCGGGCGGTCACCGGGGTCGAGCGGCTGGAGCGCACGACGGCGCGCATACGCTCGCGGGGCCGAGTCCGGACGCGGCAAGTCGATATGAAGCATTTCCGCGAGGAGATGCAGCTCGGGATCGAAATCTTCAACGACGCGTGGGCGCAAAACTGGGGCTTCGTTCCCGTGACCGACCGCGAGGTCTCGGAGCTCATCAAATCGATCGCGCCGGTCATCCGCCCGGAGGGCGTCATCTTTGCCCTCGTGGGCGACCGCCCCGAGGGGATCCTCGTGGGGCTCCCGAACCTCAACGAGGCCATCGCCGACCTCGGCGGACGCCTGCTTCCCTTCGGGTGGCTGAAGCTGCTTTGGCGGTTGCGCGTGCGGCGCCTCCGCTCCGCCCGCGTCATCCTGATGGGGGTGCGCAAGGCACATCGCAACTCCACGCGCAGCGGCGCTCTGGCCGCGGTGCTGCTCGCCGAGGCCCTGCGGGTCGCCCGGGCGCTCGGCGTCGAGCGAGGCGAGCTCTCGTGGATCCTGGAAGACAACGCCTGGGCGCTGACGGTCGTGCCCTGCGCGGGCGCCACGCTCGGCAAAGTGTACCGGGTCTACGAAAAGCTGCTGGCGAGCTGAGCGTCCGGCTTGCCGGGATACGACGTCAGCCGTCGCGCACCGCGCGCAATTCCTCTGCAATGACCGCGACGGCGTGCCGGATCTGCTCCTCCGTGTGCGTGCAGGTGAGGAACAATCTGAGGCGCGCCTCATGCTCGTCCACGGCGGGATGCAGGATCGGCTGCACGTGGATGCCGCGGCGGAACAATGCCTGCGTCAAGCGGATGCAGCGCATGCTGTCTCCGACGATCACGGGCATGACGGAGTAGCCTTGAGCAGATCCGGTCGGCAGGCCGTGCTGCCGAGCCACGTCGAGGAAGAGACGTCCGCGCTGGCGCAGCCGCTCGACCCGCTCCGGCTCCGCGTGCATCACGCGGAGCGCCGCCACCGCGGCGGCGGCATCGGCGGGGGACTGGCCGACGCTGAACATGAATCCGGCGGCGCCATATCGCAACGAGAACATAAGCGCCTCGCTGCCGGTAATATAACCGCCGCAGCTCGCGAGCGCCTTGCTCAAGGTTCCCATCCAGATATCGACGTCCTCGCCCTTCAGCCCGAAATGCTCGCGAATGCCGAAGCCGCGCTTACCCATCACGCCCAGCGAGTGGGCCTCGTCCACCATCAGAAAAACCTTGTGGCGGTTGCGCAGCTCGATGAAGGCGGGCAGGTCGGGGAAGTCCCCGTCCATGCTGTAGATGCCCTCGACCACGATGAGTACGCGCTCGTAGTCGCGGCGGCGCTGCTGGAGCAGGCGATCGACGGCCCGCCAATCGTTGTGCGGAAAGGCGATGCGCCGCGCGCGCGAGAGCTGGGCCCCGACGATCACGCTGTTGTGGATCAGCTCGTCATGGAGGATCAGGTCGTTTCGCCCGAAGAGGTGCGAGATGGTCGCGACATTCGTGCCGTAGCCGCTCACGAACACCAGGCAGTCCGGCGTGCCGTACATGCCGGCCAATGTCCCCTCGAGCTCCCGGTGGAGCGGCCGCTCGCCGCCGACCATCCGGCTCCCTGACACCGAGGTACCATAGCGCTCGACCGACCGCGTGACGGCCGCTGTTACCTCAGGATGACCGGAAAGGCCGAGGTAATTGTAGTGAGAGAAGGTGATGTATTCGCGGCCAGCGATTGTCGTGGTGTCGCGCGCGATGCCTTCGTGCATGCGGAAATAAATGTCGCTGACACCGTAGCGCTCGCCGAGCGGGCGCATCGCCGTATAGAGCGGATGATGGTCGAACCGGTAGAAGGACTTGGGAAGGTCCGCGTTCAGATCAGCGGGTTGCCCCGGCGAAGTGCCCGCCTCGCCGTCGGCGTTGTGCGCCCGTCGCTGGCGCAGCAACCACTTCGCAAGATCGCGCTTTTCTTCGGGCGACAGCTGGGCAGCCATCGCCATGATGTCAGTCATCGGGCCGCTCCCCCAGTCTCCGGGCCTCGACGCGTCCCCCTAGGCATACCCAGCGCCCACCGCGCTCACGCTGGCGCCCCGATTGTTCTTGCGACCGGAGGCAGGAAGCCGTTCGTGCTCGTGTAATGAGTGGGCAACTTTAGGGGCCGAGTCAATTGCGTCATGATCCATGCATGCGAGCCGCGGCAGCGGTGCCGCCCCGGGAAAGCGCGTAAGCGCGTGGCCAGCTGTAACCCGACCCGCATCGGCAGTCCACACCCAAGTCATCGAGTTTCTTGCAGGCGACGGCGCAGACCCGGCGCATACGTGAACTCCGCACTATGAGCGCGACCTGCCGCCATGTTTTGCCGGAGTCCACGAACACTACCCCCATTCAAGCCGCGTGCCGACGCCCCCACAAGGCCGCGGCTACTCTACCCAATGCTATTCATTGGGCGATCCCTGTCAAAAGGTACGTGATTCCGCCACCAATTGTGACAAGCGTGTTATATCCTCGAACATCCTCGCGCGCGAGGGGCGCCGTTGTTGAGCGGATTCCGTCAGGACAGAGACGCCCCCACGCGGCGCAGACCCATGATCAGGTTGCCGTGCGAGTCCGCGACGACGGACGCGCTGGGCCCCACCACGCACGTCGATTCCGCCTCCTCGACCAGGGCGGGTCCCGAGAGGCGGACCCCCGCCGCTACCAGGCGGCTGCGCGCATAGACGGGGACCTCCACGAAGCCCGCGCATTCCTCGAAAAACGCAGCGCGGCGCTCGATCAGCGCGTCTCCCGCTGCTGCATCCGGCTCGGCGAACCGAAGCTCCGACACCGGGGCGGGCGCGACGACTCGCAGGCGCCACGACACCACCTCCACCGAGAGCATGTCGAGGCTGCGGCCGAACCGCTTTTCATAGCGGGTGTCGAAGGCACGCCGCCACGCCGCGGCATCGCGCCGCGCGTGGCTCCCGCGCTCGAGCGGAACCGTTACCTCGAAACCTTGGCCGACATAACGCATGTCGGCCGAGAGCTCGACGGCGATCTCCGCGTCGCGCACGTCGGCTTCGCGGAGCACCGCCCGGCCGCGCGCCTCGAGCTCGGCGACGGCTTCGTCTACCTGCCGCCAGTCCAGACCGTCGAGCCTCATGATGAGGCTGCGCGTATATTCGACGCTGCGCGGTGCCACCAGCATGCCGATCGCCGACGCGACACCGGCGCCGCGCGGAAAGATCACCTCGCTCACGTTGAGGAGGCGCGCGATCTCGTAGGCATGCACGGGACCGGCGCCGCCGAAGGCCACCATGCGATAGCGCAAGGGGTCGGTGCCGGACTCCGCGATGTGCACGCGCGCCGCCGTCGCCATGTTGTTGTCGACGACACGCGCGATCCCGGCCGCCGTCTCGGCCACGCCTAGGCCGAGCCGGTCGCCGAGGCGCTCGAGCGCCGACGCCGCGCGAGAGCGGTCGAGCCGCATCCGGCCGCCGAGGAACCGGTCCGGCGCGAGATAGCCGCGGATCAAGTCGGCGTCCGTGACCGTCGGCTCCTCGCCGCCGCGGGCGTAGCAGGCGGGGCCCGGAACCGCCCCGGCGCTACGCGGTCCCACGCGCAACAAGCCGAGCTCGTCGACCCCCGCGATGCTGCCGCCGCCGGCGCCGATCTCGATGAGCTCGATCGCAGGCAGACGCAGCGGCAGCCCGCTGCCCTTCTTGAAGCGCTGAAGACGCGCCACCTCGAGCTCGTGGCTGCGGTGCGGCAGGCCGCCGTGGATGAGGCTCACCTTGGCGGTGGTGCCGCCCATGTCGAAGGCGATCACGTCCTCCCAGTCCGCTTGGCGCGCCAGAAACGCCGCGCCCATGGCGCCCGCCGCGGGACCCGACTCCACCAGCGCGATCGGCTGCCCGGCCGCGGTCCGCGCCGTGGTGATGCCGCCGTCCGACAACATGACGAACAGCGGCACGCCCAGCGACCGCTCGAGCTCGAGGAGATACCGGAGCGCGATCGGCGCCACATAGGCATTGGCGACACAGGTGGAGAACCGCTCGTACTCCCGGACCTCCGGCGCGATTTCGGCGGAGACGCACACGGCGAGATCGGGGTAAGCCTCGGCAATCAGCTGCCTCGCGCGGAGCTCATGGGCGTCGTTGCGATAGCTGTTGAAGAGCGCGACCGCAATCGAGCGCACGCCGCTTTGCCGGAGCGCCGCGGCAGCCTCACGCACCGCCGCCTCGTCGAGCGGCAGCACCACGCGGCCGTCCGCGCCGATCCGCTCCGGCACGGTCCGTCTCAGCCGCCGCTCGACCAGCGGCGCGGGCCGCTCGAGCTGCAGATCGAAGGTGTCGTAGCGGAGCTCGTTGCCGATCTCCAGGACGTCCCGGTAGCCCTCGGTGGTGATCAGGCCAACCGTGGCGCCTCGCCGCTCGATCAGCGCATTGGTGACGAGGGTGGTGCCGTGCACCACGCTCTCCGGCCGCGCTTCCAGCGCGCTCAATCCCTCGACGATCGCGCGGCGCGGGTCATCCGGCGTGGTCAGCAGCTTGTTGATGCTGAGCGTGCGGGTCTCGGCGTCGTAAAGGACGATGTCGGTGAAGGTGCCGCCGACGTCCGCGCCCGCGAGAAAGCGGGTCATAGACCATAGACCTCGCGCGCCACCGTCTCGGAGATCAGTCCCGCTTCCAGGTCAGCGCGCACCGCGGCTCGATCGCGCTCCCGCGGGTCGCCGAAACCGCCGCCGCCGGGATAGCGCACCCGAAGCCGGTCGCCGGCCGCGATCGGGCTCTTGCCCTTGAGCGGGAAACCGCTGTCGCGGCCATTCCAGGCGACACGGGACGCAGCGCCAGGCGCGCCTCCGAGCACGCCGCGCGCCGGATGGTGCACGCGCTCCACCAGCAGCGAGAGCATCGCGGGCTTCTCGCCGGTGAGCTCAATCTCGACGTCCTGGCCAAGACCGCCGCGGAAGCGTCCGGCGCCGCCGGAATCGCAGGCGAGCTCCTTGCGCCAGATGCGGAGCGGCGACAGCGCCTCGATGATCTCCATCGAGCCGCACACGACATTGGACGGAAAGCAGGTCGCGGAGAGCCCATCGCGGCGGGCGCGCGCGCCCATGCCGCCGTTGATGAAGAGAATCGTCGTGTAGCGCCGGCGGTCCTCGCGATAGCCGGAGACCAGTACCCGAAGGGTCGGCGCGCTGCCGGACTCGGCGACGATGCGCTCGCCCAGTACCGGCGCCAGCGCCTCGTATATGGCGGCGGCGAGACAATGCCCGACCAGCTGGCGCGCGTGCACGGGCGCCGGGAATCTCGGATTGAGGATCGAGCCCTCGGGCGCGCTCACATGGATCATTCTATAGGTACCCTCATTCCGAGGGGTCGCGGGGTCGAGCGCGCACTTCACGGGGTAGCAGGAATAGGCCTCGGTGTAGTTCATGACCGTGTTGAGCGCGCGCCCGACCTCGGGCGAGGTGCCGGTATAGTCGATGAACAGCTCCTCGCCGCGTTTCTCCACCGCAACCTCGATGTGCACGGGCTCCTCGCCGGTGCCGTCGAGGTCCAGCGCGCTGCGATAGGTGCCGTCGGGAACCGCGGCGATGGCCGCGCGCATAGCGCGCTCGGTGCGGGCACAGATCTCCCGCGAGATCGGCCCGAGGTCGTCGATCCCTTCGCGCGCGATCAAATCCCGCAAGCCGCGCGCGGCGGTCTCGCCGGCGGCGATCTGGGCGGCAATGTCGCCCAGCACCTGCTCGGGCAGCCGGACATTGGCCCGGATCATCGCCTGCAGGTCCGAATTGACGCGGCCTTCGACGAGATAGAGCAGCGGCGGGATGCGAATGCCCTCCTCGAAGACCTCGCGGGTGTCGGCCGACCACAGCGTGCCGCCGATATCCGCCATATGCGCGATGCTGCCGGTCCACGCGATGAGCCGCTGGTCCGCGAACACCGGTGCCACGATGGTGATGTCCGGCAGATGGCCGGAGGTGAGCCAGGGATCGTTGCAGATGCCGACGTCACCCTCCCGCCAGTCGCGCGCCGGCCGGATCGACAGGAAATGCGCGAGGGTGCGCGAGAGGGTCATGTTGAAGGAGGGAATGCCGATGGTGTTCTCGGCCATCGCGTTGCCGTCGGCGTCGAAGATCACGCAGGCGAAGTCGTTCGACTCGCGCACGATCGGCGAGAAGGAGGTCCGGCGCAGGGTCGCCGCCGCCTCGTCGGCGATAGCGATGAGCCGCGTCCAGACGACCTGGAGCGCCACGGGATCGTCGACGACGGTGCGATTGCGGCTCGCGGCGAGAACGCTAGCCATGATCACCTCATGGGCGGACGCCTCGCCCGCGGCAGTCGTTGTTTTCGGGGCTTTTCAAGAGCGGGCAAAATTGTTAACAGCGTTGGGTCGGGTGTCAAGGCAAGGGGCCTCGGGAGTAAACAAATGGCGACGAAGCAGAGCGACAGCGCCGTCGCGGACCGCTCCTGGCACGCAATCACGCAGGAGACGCTCAAGCGCAATCAGGTGCGGCTCGCGACCTACGTGCCGGACCGCGTGCTCACGCCCTTGATCCGCGCGCTCCACGAAGACAAGGATTTCACCACCTTTGCGGCAACCCGCGAGGAAGAAGCGCTCGGCATCCTCACGGGGGCCTGGATGGGCGGCATGCGGGGCGTGCTGCTCATGCAGACCAGCGGCTTCGCGACCCTCGCGAACGTGCTGGCCTCGCTCGCGGTGCCTTACCAGATCCCGCTGCTGATGATCGTCTCCGAGCGCGGGACCCTCGGCGAGTTCAATCTGGGCCAGGCGATGGTCTGCCGCACCATGCGGCCGGTGCTGCAGGCGCTCGGCATCGAGCATCACACGATCACCCGGCTCGACGAGCTCGAGTTCATCCTGGACCGCTCGATCAAGCAAGCGATCGCGACCCAGTCGCCCGCTTGCCTGATCCTGTCGCCGCTGCTGACCGGCGGCAAAACCTTCTCCCAGTGAGGACCGGCCAATGCCGCCGAACGAGCCCAAGGTCCTGAACCGCTTCGACATTACCAAGCGCCTGGTGACCCTGCTGCGGCATGACGAGGCCGTGGTCGGCGGCATCGGCAACACCAATTTCGATCTCTGGGCCTCCGGCCGGCGGCCGCAGAATTTCTACATGCTGGGCAGCATGGGGCTTGCGATCCCGATCGCACTCGGCGTGGCGCTGGCGCAGCCGATGCGGCGCGTGACCGCGCTCGAGGGCGACGGATCGCTTTTGATGCAACTCGGCGTCCTCGCCACCATCGCCACGCTGCAGCCCAAGAACCTGATCATCGTGGTGATGGACAACCGCACCTATCAGATCACGGGATCGCAGCCCACCGCGAGCGCCTTCGGCGCGGATTTCGTGGCAATCGCCCGCGGCGCCGGCATCAAGCAAAGCGATTGGGCGCTCGACGAGGCAATGTTCGAGCAGCTGGCCGCGCGCGCCCTGGGTCAGGACGGGCCGTCTTTCATCGCCGCGCGCATCGACGACAAGCCCGCCGTGGCCACCACCGAGCGCGACCCCGCGCAACTCCGCGACCGCTTCATGCGGGGGATCGGGGTCAAGGAATAAAGATCAGCCCAGCTGCTCCGCGAGGAGCTCGAGCGCCGCTTTGGCGAAAGCGCGCATGTTCGCGACCCGATCCGCGGCGCCGGTCTCGAGCGTGATGATCCGCTCGGTCGCACCCACGACCGCGATGCACGCGTGGCCCGCCGGATCGCCGTACCGATTTCCGGTCGGACCGGTGGCGCCGGTCTCGCCGATGCCCCAGCTCGCCGAGAATTTCTGCCGCACGGTACGCGCGAGCAGCGAGGCGTAAGCCTCGGTCGAAGGCCGCATGCCCTCGAGCGCGGAGGCGGGAATCCCCAACAGAAGCTCGCGCGATTGCCGCGTATAGACAACGGCTCCGCCCAGGAAATAAGCGGACGCTCCGGGGACCGCGAGCAGCGCCGCCGAGACGAGACCGCCCGCCGAGGATTCCGTAACCGCGATGGTCTCGCCGCGCGCCTTGAGGCGTGCGCCTAAGCGCCCGGCGAGCGGCAACAGGTCCTGCATCGACTATCGCTGCCCGCTCGATCCGTACTTCACCGAGGGAGGCGCGGGCTTCGCCGGGAGATCCGAGATCGTGACGATCTCCGCCGGCAACGACTGCGGCTTGGCCTCGCCCTTGCGCCAGAGCCAGTAGACGTTCTGGGGATTGCCGTTGACGGCGACCACCTTGTGGTTCCCCCTGGCGTCGATGGCATGAATGGTGACGCGGCCGATGAGACCGCCCTTGAGCGCTTTCATGTCCTCCACCGCCTCGCGCACCGCCTTCTCGACGCTCATCCCCATCTTCATGTAGAGGACGACCGATCGCGAGGTGCCGCAACGGATCGTCATCTCGCCGGCGCCGGTGCAGGCGCAGGCGCCGTAGCGCGTGTCGGCATACATGCCGGCGCCGATGACGGGGCTGTCGCCAAGACGGCCCGGATATTTCCAGGCCCAGCCCGAGGTGCTGACGCCGCCGGCGATCTGGCCTTTCGAATCCTGCGCTATGAAGGTTGTCGTGTCCTTGCCGACCTCGGGATCGACCGACTGCTTGCAGAGATCGATCAGCGGCGCCTCGGACCAGCGCTTCTTGTCGGCTTCGGGAACCTCGTGCTCGAACCAGCGCCGCCACACCTCTCGGGAATCGGGGATCAGGTTCTCGCCGGCCTCCGCGCCGATCTCGCGGGCAAATCGCTCCGCGCCTGCGCCCACCATGAAGACATGAGGCAGCCGCTCCATGACCGCGCGGGCAATGCTGATGGGGTGCAGGTAGCCCTTGACCGCACCGACCGAGGCCGTGCGCAGCGTGGTGCCGTCCATCACGGAGGCGTCGAGCTCGACCTCGCCCAGCAAATTGGGCCAGCCGCCGCGCCCGACCGTGCGGATGGTCTCGTCGATCTCGACCAGCCGGATGCCCGCTTCGATGGCGGAGAGCGCCGGCGCGTCCTCCGCCAGCATGCGCGCCGTGACCGGCACGCCCGGTGTGCCCTCGTTGTTGGTGACGACGATCATGAGGCCTCTCCTACGAGAACGAATCGGGGCGCAGCGGCCGATGCCGCTGCGCCCACTGCGATGGACGGACGAGAACGGCTACGGTCTGAGCCGCGCTACTCCCAGAACGCCTCGATGATCGTTTCCTTGTCGTCGCCGATCACGAGGTTGAGCCGGTTCATATTGTGGGTGATGCCGGCGACGCCGTGATCCGGCATGATCACCCGGAAGTTCCTCGGCAGATCCTCCTCGCGTATCACGCCCGCGGTTCCAGGCGCCGCCTTGCCCTTTTCGGCAAACTTCTTGCCCACGCACTCCTTGCAATCCTCTTTCGCGATCTTCGTCTCGGCGACGCCAGGAATCTGCTTCAGCTCGAGAGTATTCGCGGCCGCCCGGATGCGGACGCCTTTGAAGGGATGTCCTGTCTCGATCGGAAAGAGCGCATCGATGGGCGCGAAGCCCATCGGCTTCTGCGACGTGAGCGGAAATACCGCGATGAACTGCAGGTCGAGGATGCCATCCGTACCCGCTCCGCTGAACATCGGCACCAGCTCGGCCGCGCTCCAGCCGCCGGAACTCGCGAGACCGCGCACCCGGACCACGTCCTGATGTGGCTCCATCTGACTGCGAAACACCTCAACGCCGGTTACGTAAAGCACCGGCAACTCGGGCGGAGGTCCTGACTGCGCCCGCCCGACGCCGGCTTGGGCATTGTCCGGCCCGCCGGTCGAGCCGGCATCGGGCGCCTGGGCGCTTTGCGCCAAGGCGTATCCGGCCAGGCCTGCCTGCAGGGCCATGGCGAAGGCGAGAGCGCACACTCGAGCAAACGGCCTTATCATTTTGTCCTCCGCTTTAGGGGCTGCTCGTGGAATCTCTAGTCATGATCATGCCGCGGGCATACTGGCTGCCTCAGCGGACGCGGCGCCGGCCCTCAGCAATGCAGGTTCGGCGCGATCGACGGCGTCGAGCACCAGATCCGTCACACGCATCTTGGTCAGGCGACAAAACGCCGTCTCCGTGCTGATAAAGCTGCCATTCTCCGCCAGCTTGTTCACGGGCTCGCCGCCGCCGCAAACGCTGAAATATTCGCAAGTCTCGCGGCATCTCGCGACGCCAGCCTCGATATCAGTCCGCATGCGCACCAAGCTCGCGCTCTTCTCAAAATCGACCAGCGCGTCTCGGTTGACGTTGCCGAGGATGAAATCGCCATAGCGCTCGTTCTTCAGGCCCAGCAGCTCGGGCGAAAACGTAGAGATGTTCCCCGAGTGATCCATACTGATGATCGCGAAAGGCTCGACCAGGTCGTTGAGGAACACGGCTTCCTTCGGCCGAAGCACTTGCCTCAGAGCCTGCTCGATCTCGCGGATGAAAGCGATCTTGCCGGGCGCGGCAGCGGAGAGCCGCCAGAACTCGCTGAGAAACTCGTAGTAGGCGCGCTCGGCATCGGCTCTGCCGATCGACTGGGAGACGTGATCCCCTTCCGATTCCTCGACATTGAAGCAGACGTGATCGATCCCCTCCGAGACATAGAAGTCGAACATCTCGCGCGGGGCGTCCATGCTCTCGGTCGAGAGCACGGTGATCACGTGGAAGGGCACGCCGTGCTTGCGAAGCAAGCGGATGCCCCGGATGGTCTTGTCGAAGGTGCCGCGCCCCGCGCGGGTGACGCGATTGCGGTCATGGAACCGCTTGGGTCCGTCGATGCTGACGCCGACGTTGACGCGCGCCTCGAGCAAGAACTCGCACCACGCGTCGTCGATCAAGGTGCCGTTCGTCTGGAAGGCATGGGTAAGCGAGAGATCCGCGGGCTTCAGCTGCGCGACCAGCTCGAAAGCCTCGCGATAGAAGCCGATCGGCATCACCATCGGCTCGCCCGCGTGCCAGATCGCGGTCAGCCGATCGCGCGCCCAGCCCGATCGGAAAACCTGACTGAACAGGTTCTGCAGCGTCGTGCGCTCGACGACGGCCTTCGAGCTACGGTTCGGCAGATAGCAGTATCTGCAATCGATATTGCAGAAGGGGGTCGGCTGAATCACCAACAGGTTGATCTTGGGCATACCGGCGCCGGCCCCCCATTAATTTGTCGCCCTCTCGGGCTTACCAGTTGCCCCACCCACCGTTGTGCCAGCCGTTGCCCCAGTTGTGCCAGTTATTCCAGTCGTGCCAGTTGCCCCAGGGCGGCCCGACGAAAATCCCGAACCCGCCGTTGCCCCAACCCCCGTTAAACCACGCGACGCGTCTCTCGCCGCCGATCTGCACGGTCGCTTCGATCCCGGGACCGGCGGTGACTTCGGACACTGCGCCACGAATAGCATCCAGCCGCTCGGACACCCGCGGCAATGGCGTGGTGGGCGGCTCAGCGCTGGCGGGATGCTCGCGCGCGACGCTCGGCGCACTCGCGGCCAGGAGGATCGACACGCCGATGACCCCGGACGGGGCCAGCGCAGACAAAATTCTCAGGTATTTGCGATGCAGAGACAACGCACCCTCCCTTGTCGACTGCTTGCGCGCCCTCGGCCAGACCGACAACAGGCGCCGTAAGCAAGACCCTACCACGAAGCCAAGCCGCGTCCAACTAGCGCGCGACGGATCGCCTCCTTGAAATAGGATGCTGGCGCGCAGCCGGCTGTGACCTACGCCACTAGGATCCCGCAAAATTCGTCGGCGCTGAGTCAGCCGGCGGCCGGCGGCAAGTATTGCGCGAACTCGCGCTCGACGTCCTTAGGGTCGAGGGTGAGGCCGAAGGCCACGCCGGCGGCCATGTCCCCGGGATAGATCTCCTCCAGGCCGCGGAGGAGCCCATCGATCACCGCGCCGGCAACGTCCCGCGGCGCCAATTTCGGAATCGAGAGGCCGCGGGTCATGTCGGTGTCGACGGCGCCCGGCAGGACCCCCACGACGCGCGTGCCCTGGCTTGCGAGCTCGGCGCGCAACGCCTGGGTCAGCGAGAGCGCGGCCGCCTTCGAGGCGCAGAGCGAGCCCATCATGGGCAGGTTCATGTGGGCGAGGATCGACAGCATGTTGACCACGGTGCCGCCGCCGTTCCGTCGCAGCACCGGCGCGAAAGCGCGGCAAAGCCGGAGCGGACCGAAATAATTCGTCTCCATCTCGGCGCGCGCGTTGGCCATCGCATCCGCCGAGGAGAAGGCCTGATTGAAATTCAGGCCGGCATTGTTCACGAGCAGCGTCACGTCGCCGGCGCGCTCGGCGGCGGCTTCGACATCGGCGTCGCTGGTGATGTCGAGCTTGACCGGGATGAGCCGATCGCGCGCCTCGGCGACGAGCCCCGCCGTCTGGGCGGGATCGCGCGCCGCGCAGTAGATGCGACGCGCTCCCGCGTCGAGTAGCCCTCGCACCAGGCAAGGACCGATACCCCGCGAGGTCCCCGTGACCAGGGCAACCGCTCCCCGCACAGGGTCGGGCGATGCCGTCGCCCGGGTGCGGAAGCGCCCGCTCGTCTGCTTGAAGGCGTGATGCAGCAGCGTGGTGTCGTCGCCGAGCACCACGCATTGAAAGCCTTGGCGGCGCCGGTCCAGGGCCATCGTGCTGTAGAGCGTGAAGATGCCGCAAGCGGTGCCGACCTTCCGGCACGCCGTCTGGATGGCATTGATTGCCGCCTCGTGCGCGGGTCCCAGATCGGGAAACACGCCCAAAGACAGAGCGAGGTCGCCGGTGCCGATGAACACCATGTCGACGCCCGGCGTGGCGGCGATCGCCGCGGCATTCTCGACGCCGCGCCTGGTCTCGATCATCACGGCAACGAGCACGCCCTCGTTCGCGGCGGGCACATAGCGCTTGAAATCCATCAGCGGCCGCACGCCGCCGCCGGATCGGCTGCCAAGCGGCGGATAGCGCGCGGCGTCGACGGCGCGGCGCGCCTCCTCCGCAGTCTCCACCAGCGGGACGATCACACCGACCGCGCCCGCATCGAGCGCCGTGCCGATTTCCGCCGCGCCGTTCCGCGCGACGCGCACCAGCGGCGCCGACTTCGTCCGCACCACGCCGATCGCACCCTCGAGAGCCTGCCGCTCCCAGAGCCCATGCTGCAGGTCGAACACGATGGCGTCCGGCTCGGTGTCGGCCGCGAGCTCCGCCGCCGCGGCCGAGCCCAGCGCCAGCCAGATGCACCCGATGCAATCGCCACGACGGATCCGCTCGCGGAGCCACTTCGTCACGGTGGGAAACTCGTATGAGAACCCTCACCCCTCACCCTCCCATCGCCTCGCGGCGATGGGAGGGTGAGGGGTGAGGGTCTCCGCCATTCTCAAGCGTGATGCCTCTACGCCCAGGGACCCTCGATGACGCCGCGGGTCTCCTCGACGGCGACCTTCCAGAGCGCCAGCATCTCCTCGTCGGAGCGCCGGTAGAGGCCGCCGAAATTGCCGTCACCGAGATAGGCGCGCACGCCCTTGGGATCCATCATGCGCAACCGCTCGCTGTTGATCATGGGCTTCTGCCCGTCGGGCGTCACCACGTTGGGGACGCGCGTCCACGGGAAGTTCTCCATCCAGGAGGCGTGGCTCGCGATCGGGTCGATCTCCTGCACCTTTTTCCAGGTCTTGGGCGCGTTGTACCAGTTATAGAAGCGCACGGTGTGGCCGGGATTCTCCATCATCCATTCGAGGGCCGCGGCGCCCGCGGGCGCGTTGCCGCCGTGACCGTTGACGAACAGGATGCGCTTGAAGCCGTGCCGCTTCAGGCTGTCGAGCACGTCGCGCGCAAGCGCGATCAAGGTCGAGACCCGGAGCGTGACGGTGCCGGGGAACGCGGTGAAATAAGGCGTGGTGCCGTAGTTGAGGGTCGGGAACACCGGCACGCCCAACGGCTCCGCCGCCTCGACGGAGACTCGCTCGCTCAGGATCAAATCCACGCCGAGGCTCAGCTGAGCATGCTGCTCGGTGCTGCCGATCGGCACCACGGCGCGGTCGTCGCCCCTAAGATAGGCCTCGACCTGCATCCAGTTCATGTCGGTGATCTTCATGGTGTGCCTTCCCTCACTCGATCGCGACGCCCACCAGCGGCTCGCCCACGCTGATGGCAAGGCTGGTCACGTGATAGATCACCGGTCCGGAAACCTCGGCGGTGATCCGGTGCTCGCCCGGTCCCGCGAGATCGTAGATGACGCCGAGCGGCGCGCCGCGCTCGACGCGGGCACCGGGCGAGACCGCGCAGTGCCAGTAGCCCGCGACCGGCGCCGTCGCGGTCTTCATGGTGTAGATCGGCGGGCGGGGCGTCCCGCCGCCGGGATCGGGCAGCATGCCGAGCTTTCCCATGATGCGTTTGACGCCGGTCTCGATCAGCGTGACGCTTTCGTCGGTCCAGAGGCCGCAACTGCCGGACTCCAGCAGCACGCCGGGGATACCCTGGTTGACCGCGGCGCGGTAGCTATGCCCCTGGGCCGTGCTGCGCATCACGTAGGGGAAGGCGGCGGCGATCGCCAGATCGCGGCTGCGGTCGTGGCCGTCGGGAAAGATCGCGAACGGCAGCAGCGCCTCGATGATGTCGCCGCAATGCAGGTCGATGTAGGCGCTCATACCGGGCATCGCGGTGCCCGCGACCCAGGCCGCCAGGCGCTCGCTCGGCGAGCCATCCGCCTTGCCCGGGAACACCCGGTTGATGTTCTTGCCGTCGCGCGGATTGAAGTAGGGGCGATGCTGCCAGAAGGCATCGATGTTGAGGATCGGCAGCACGGTGAGCTCGCCCACCAGGCCGTCGAGCGACATGCGCGTGAGGCGCCGCGCGGCCTCGATGCTCGAATACTCGGCGCCATGCACCCCCGCCGTGACCAGCAGCTTCGGTCCCGGCGAGCGCCCGCGGAGGATGGTGCAGGGAATCGAGAGTCCTGGCTCCGGCTCGACAAAGCCGGACCAGCGGTCCTTGCCCGCGCTTGCGGGTACGGTGAGCGACATGGCGGGTCCTCCTTGTAGTCTTCAGCGCACCCAGACTCGATGACAGCGCCGCACCACCACCGACCGGCGGCCGTGATGCGTATGACGCCAGACACGGACATTGTGGCAGCGCACGGCATATCGAACGTCCTGGATGGGCGAGGCTCCGGCCTCGGCCCGATCGATCGTGGTTTGGCCCGTGGCCGGAGCCGCGTTCGCGGCCCACGGTGCCGCCGTGCAGACCAGGAAAGCGGCCAGGGCCGCAATGATCCAGTTGCGCATCGCCCACTCCCTAATATTGGTTCGTCCGGGACTCATCAGGTCCGCCCATTCGCGGCAGTTTGGAATGTCCTTGTCCCGGCGTCACCGCCAGTTTGCCCAGACACTCCGCCATTCCGCAACATCCGCGCGGGCGTGCCCAGAACGTGCTATCGATCTCCTGACAGTCCGCGCCCACACGCTGCATTTCGCTAGACGAAGGAGAACGCCATGCCGAACGTCCGCGACTATGCCATCCGCGAATGCGCGCAGGCGCTCATGACGCTGTTCGAGGCGCCTTCCCGGGACGAGCCGGTGTTGCGCGAGGGGATCCTGGCCGCGACGCGCGCGCTCGTGAGCCGGCCCGACTTGACCAGCCTCGGCGTCAAGCGCCAGGGCAATTTCGTCAGCAACTCGAAGTTCATCTACTACGATGGACGGCTCGAGATCACCTTGAACCAGATGCCGAACGGGGTCCGCTTCCCGCCCCACGACCACGGCACCTGCGAGGCGCTCATCATGCATAGCGGACGCCTGGCTCACACCGTCTACAAGCGGGTCGACGACGGCCGGCGTCCGGAGCATGCCGATCTCGCGGTCATCGACGATCGCGTGCTCGAGCGCGGGGACATCACGGTCATGGTGCCGCCGATCGAGATCCACAGTTTCATGGGGCTGACCGACGATTGCTTCCTGCTCACGGTGGTCGACGGCAAGCTGAAAGCCGACCGCCACTTCTACGATCTCGAGACGCACAGCTACTCGGTCGGCACACCGAAGAAATGGCGCGAGCGCCAGCAGCTCGCGACGGCCTGAGACGCATCGCCGGGAACTGACGACGGATAACGTGCGGTCGCAGAGCTAGAACCCCGGCCGCGGGACCGTGTCCATCAGCACGGCGGCGAAACCGCCATCGACCGCAACGTCCGCGCCGTTCACGTAAGCCGCGCGATCGCTCGCGAGGTAGAGCACGACGTCCGCGATGTCCTGCGGCGTGCCGACGCGGCGGCTCGGCACCACCTGGGCGCGGCGCTCGGCGACGCCGGGCGCCTGGGCGCAGAGCAAATAGCCGGTGAGATTGACCGAGAGCACCTGGTTCCACTCGGCGAGCGACAGGCTCTCGAGCGCGCCCGCCCGCAGCAGCCCCGCGTTGTTGACCAGCACATCGCAGGCGCCGTAGGTCCGGCGCACCTGCTCGGCGGCGGCGCCGACGCTCGCGGCGTCCGAGGTGTCGCAGTCGATCGCGAGCACGCGGCCGCCTTGCGCGCGGAGCTCCGAGGCGGCCTCCTCGCAGGCGGCGCGATTGCGATCGAGCAGCGCCGCGACGGCTCCGGCGGCGACGAGGGCCGTCGCGACGGCTCGGCCGATGCCGCTCCCGGCGCCGGTCACGACGCAGATGCGACCGCCGAGGCCGAGCCAATCAGCGTTTTTGCTCATCCCGCACGCACACGTCGTTTATCGCCATCTGGTGCCCCTGGAGGGACTTGAACCCCCACGCCCTTGCGAGCCGGTCGCGCCGTGAGATATTTCAATATGTTAGTGCAAAAAAGGTGCAAATTAGGGGCGCAACTTTGAGCGAAATCAGGAGACACTATGGGGCTCGGTGAGGATGATAAGCAACGCGTCGCGAGCTCCGTCGCACTATCGGAGATAGTCATGAACAACCTTGCCTAGGCCGAGGGTGAGATCAGCCAAGATGTGCGTCGCAGACACGGTTTCCAGGACAGGGAGCTCGGAGATGGGCGCCAGCGCATGCGCGTGTAGCTCGAGCGCGCCGGGTCCGACCCATGCGCCCTTCACCGTGATATCGGTAAGATAATACTCGACCAGCTCGCAAATGCGCGCGCCGCCGTCGACATGCGGGATGATCTTGATGAGGTAGTTCGGGGCTTCGAGAGAGGCGCGGACAGCAGCAAGATCGGCCGGCCGGTATTTGTAACCCATAGTGCCGGTTGCAATTCGAATCCGCCCATAGCCGAGCGTTCCGACAAGGGTGTCGGTATCGACCTGGAGCGACGGTTCAGCAAGTTTCTTGGGAAAGCCCCAGAGCTCACGGCCGCCGGCGATCGGACCTTCATCGTTGAGAAACATGCAATGGGAGTAGCTCCCCTTTCGGCCTCGGAATGAGACTGGAATGACCTGGCCGCTTTCCGTGTAGTCGCCGAAACCGGTGGAATCCGGCATGCGGATGAATTCGTATTTGACGATCGGGCTGTCGATCTCGAGGGGCGCGGGCACGACGGCCCGTAGCTTCTCCGGATCCGTTCGATAGGCAATTATAAGGTACTCGCGGTTGACGAACCGGTAGGGACCCGGCGGGTATGCGGGGCTCGTCAGCGGCATGGCAAATGCGCGGTCGCGGATTTCGGCTTCTCTCATGGTGTCCTCGTCGTGTGGGAAAGTGGGTTTACTCGCGTCCATCTCTCGCCAAGTCGAAGGCGAGGAAACCCCGGGGATTCGTCGGACGATTCAAGACCTCTGGATGACGCAAGGTGCGCAACGCGTCGTGATATCCCGCGCGCCAGTGCTCTTCCATGGACAGCCGGGAGAACTCGTAATCCTTCGAATGGCCTTCGTATTCTTGGGAACGATAGATCAGCTGCACGATGCTGTAGACCTTGTGGTCTGCGGCCGTGCTCAGCAGCGTCGCGTCCTCGCTCTCACGTAGGTCCTGAGGCAGTTGTTCAAGCAGCCGCGCGAGCGCAGAGCGCAGACCCTGAACTTGCCCGAATTGGTCTGTCATTGCGCGGGTGCGGCTCGAATACTGAATCTCCTTATGGCGCATGGCGACCTCGGCCAGGTTGCCGGGGAGTTCGCCGGTCGCGCTCCAGAGGTCCACTTGGAAGGCCAGCGTGTCCTGCCTCGGTCCCGAATCGACCACCCACTGCAGAGGCGTGTTCGAAATTAAGCCGCCGTCCCAGTAGTACTCACCCTCGATCTCGACCGCGGGAAAGCTAGGCGGCAGCGAGCCGCTTGCCATGACATGCTCGGGACGGATCGTATGCGTGGTCGTATCGAAGTAGGCGAAGTTGCCGCTGCGCACGTTGACCGCGCCGACGCTGAAGCGTGTGTCCCCTGCATTGATCCGGTCAAAGTCGACAAGGCGCTCGAGCGTGCTTTTGAGCAGCTTGGCTTCATAGAGGCTGGTCGCCTCAAGCGCACCATCCGGATGCATCCACGCGGACGGCTGCCGCAGTTGGAAGAAGCCCGCCGCGCCGTTGACCAGGGCGGATCCCGCGCTCAGCTGGTTGAAGAGCTTGCGGGCCGAATATCCGCGTGGCGTCAACGCTTCGAAGCCGACCGCCCAGTCCAGCAGGGGGTTGGTGGTTATCTCCTCCCAGAAGGCCCGTAACTTGACGACGCGGTCGTCTGGCGCATTCCCGGCGATCAGCGCCGAGTTGATGGCGCCGATCGAGATTCCCGCGACCCAGTCGGGATGCAGATTCGCCTCGGCAAGAGCCTCGTAGACTCCGGCCTGATATGAGCCGAGCGCGCCGCCGCCTTGCAGCAGCAAAGCGACGCATTCGAAGGGTGGTCGGCCGTTCAGACGACGATGCGTCGAGCTTATCTGGCGGTCATCGAGATGAACATCATCGGGCATCGTAGGCTCCTGTCGTTTGGTATCGGTCGCGTCACGCAAACGTGCGACGCACGTTGTCGAGGTCTGCTCTGCAAACTCGGCTGAATTCCACAACCGGATCGGGATCGAGGCGCTTTGACAATGCCTGTTTTGCAAGCTGCCGAAGCTGCACGCTTGGCTTCAGCGAAATCTCGACGATCGCCCTGAGAGCCGCTTCCGCCGTGCCGACGACTCCCGGCGAAGCGAAGAACCGCATCCGATTGATGAGACCCATCAGGCGCTGCTCGTCGCCGCTCAGCACGATCTCGTCGTGCGTGTAAGCATGCAGAAGGAGGGTCGACGCATGGATCACGAAGTCGGAATAGACCGTCTCCCGTTTCGACACCTCAAGGGCGATACGCTGAAGGCGGTCCTGGCGGCGTTGCGTGTAGACAGCGGCAATAAACGAGGTCACGCCACCGATGAGCGCGCCCAGCAGTGCAGAAACCGGGCTCAGCAGAGTTGGATCGATGCTCATGTCGCCCTTCCGAGATTGTCGGTCTCCATGCTTGGAGTTGGAGCCGCGCGCTCGGCGGGATACGCCTGCGTGCCGGGGTCTTTGATCCGGAACCAGGCGACGTAGAGCGCGGGCAGGAATATCAGGGTCAGCACCGTCGCCACGGCGAGGCCGCCGATGATCGCAAAGGCCATGGGACCCCAGAAGACCGTGGGCGCGATCGGAATCATGCCCAGCGTGGCGGCGGATGCGGTGAGGAGGATGGGTCGCGTCCGGTGGATCGCCGCGGTGACGACCGCGTCCCACGGATGCATTCCCGCCGCTCTCTCGTGCTCGACCTGGTCGATCAGGATGACCGAATTTCGTGCAATCATGCCGGTCAGCGCGAGCACCCCGAGGATTGCAACGAACCCAAGCGGCGCGTGCGCGAGCAACAAGGCTGCCACGACGCCGATGAGGCCGAGCGGCGCCACACTCAGCACCAGTGCCACGCGGTGGAAGCTCTGCAACTGGAACATCAGGATGGTGAGCACCACGAGCAGCATCGCCGGCATGACGGCGAGCACCGAGGCTTTTGCCTTACCGCTCTCCTCAACAGATCCGCCGGTGGCGATCCGATAGCCGCTAGGCAGGGTTGCCGCGAGCTGGTCGATGGCCGGCTGGGCCCCCTGTACCGCGGTCGCGGGCAGTACGCCGGGCACGACATCGGCTTGCACCGTCAGGGTCGGCACGCGATCCCGCCGCCAGACGATAGGATACTCCTGGTCGTACTCGAACCTGGCGATCTGGCGCAGCGGGACCACCCGCCCGCCCGGCAACGGGATCTGCAGCGAACGAAGGGATTCGAGTGAAGTCCGCTGCGTCTGCGCGGCGCGTGCGACCACGTCGATCAGGTAGATGCTGTCGCGCACCTGAGTGACCGTGCTGCCGGTCACGATGCCGTTCAGCGCGAGTGCCACGTCCTGCGAGCTCAAGCCAAGCTGCCGCGCCTGATCCTGATCTACGCGGATGCGCATTACCCTCGCGGGCTCGACCCAATCGAAGTTGACGTTGCGCACGCCCGCCGTGCCCCCCAAGAGATCCGCAACCTGCATGGCGATGGTGCGCACGTGATCCGGGTCCGGTCCGCTCACGCGGTACTTCACTGGCCAGCCCACGGGCGGGCCAAGCTCCAGCGGAGAGACGCGCGCGACGAGTTGCGGGAAGCGCGATGCGAGCGCTTGCTCAAGGCGCGCACGGACCCGATCTCGCTCCTTCAGTCCCTTCGTCACGACGACCGACTGGGCGAAGAAGTCGTTCGGCAAGGCGACGTCGAGCGGCAGGTAGAATCGGATGGCGCCTTGGCCGACGTAGGTCGAGAAATGCTCGACGTCGGGGTCGGCGGCGACGATTTTGTCGAACGCCTCGACAGCGTCGCGGGTGGCCAGGATCGAGGCATTGTCCTGGAGTTTCAGGTCGACCAGAAGCTCGGGGCGGTCGGACGCAGGGAAGAACTGTTCCGGCACGAGACGCGTCCCGGCCAGAGCTGCGGCGAAGAGGCAAACCGTGACCCCGATGGTGATCCACTTCGCCCGCATCGCCGCCAATATGCAGCGTTTGAACAGGCGCATCGGCGCACTGAGTGTCTCGGCGTGCGGCTTCTTGGGCGGCCGCAGCAGTCCCAAGCCCACGACCGGTGCAAATAGGCCGGAGACGACCCAGGAGGCAAGGAGCGCCAGCGCCACCACCGCGAACAACGAGAATGTGTATTCTCCGGCATCGCTGCGGGCAAAGCCCACGGGCAGGAAGCCTGCGATCGTGACCAGCGTACCGGTGAGGCGCGGATAGGCGGTGGAGGAATAGGCAAAGACCGCGGCGGACGGCGTGTCGTCGCCCCGCTCCAGACGGGTCACCATGCTCTCGATCGTGATCATGGCGTCGTCCACCAGCAGTCCCAGCGCTATGATGAGAGCGCCGAGTGAGATGCGCTGAAGGTCGATCCCAAGCCACTGCATCGCCGCAAATACGATCGCCAACACCAGAGGGATCGAGATGACGACGATCGCTCCGGCGCGAAGACCGAGGCTTACCACGCTGACGATCAGAACGATGGCGATCGACTCCCACAGCGCTTCCATGAAATCGTTGATCGAGTGGCTGACCGTGTCGGGCTGGTTGGCGACCATGACCGGTTCGACGCCGATCGGCAGGTCGGCTTTCAGCTCCTGCATGGCCTGCTGGATGTTGCGGCCGAGCGCGAGCACGTCGCCCCCGTCCCGCATGGAAATGGACAGCCCAAGGCCCGGCTTGCCGTTGATTCGGAAGATCGGCTCGGGCGGATCCGCGTCCTCCCGTTGCACGTCCGCGATATCCGCCAGTCGGATTATCCGGTCACCTACCGCGAAGTTGACGGCGAGGATGTCTTTCTCCGACGCGAGCGCGCCACTCACGCGCAGTTTGACCTCCTCCGAGCCGGTCGTGATCACGCCGGACGGGACCACGATGTTCTGTGCCTGGAGCGCCGCCGACAGCGCCGCGGGCGTTAGGCCGTAGCCGGCCATCTTCGCGGGCGAGAATTGGATGTAGATACGCTCGGGCTGAGCGCCTATCAAGTTCACTTTGGCGACATCGGGCACCTGCAAGAGCCGCGAACGGACGCCCTCGACGT
>DATNIT010000253.1:0-69803 GCA_035604335.1 Allostellaceae bacterium
CTTGCTCGTGCTCTGGGTGATGATCGACTTGGTGGCCGACGGCGTGCTGAGCGTCGCCCCGCCCGCCTGCACCTGGAAGCCCGAGAGCCCGCTATTCGCCGAGCCCGCCGCCGCCGCGCCCTCGCCCGCGCCCGCCAGCGCCGCTACCAGCGCCGTCGTCGTCAGCAGAAGGTTGCGGAAGCCGCGCACTGTCTGATGTCGCATGATGACGCCCTATTCCCTAATCGCCCAGCCACTCCCCGCCCCCCCTCACCCCAACCCTCTCCCCGAGGGGAGAGGGTTGGGGTGAGGGGGCGAGGGCCACCACGCTCAAAACCGGATCGCCGCGTTGAGCAGCACTTTCGATTTCACGAGCCCGTTGTCGCTGCCCGGCACCGGCGTCAGCGTGCGCGCGTATTCGAGGCCCGCGGTGAGGTTGTGGTCGAAGCCGACGCGAATCCCCGCGCCGGTCGAATGCATCGCGAAGCCCGAGCCGTTGCCGCCGAGCCGGTTCCAGATCTTGGCGGTGTCGAAGAACAAGTACGGCTCCACGGTCTGGATGAAGTACTGGTCGATGCGCGTGTCGTAGCGCAGCTCCAGCGAGCCGCCGACCCCATGGTCGCCGCTCAAGGCGCTGGGGTCGTAGCCGCGGCCGATCTGATAGCCGCCGAAGCTGATCTGCTCGCCCGCGACCAGGGGCGCGAAGGCGTATTGGCCCTGCGCCGTCAGCGCCACGTTGACCGGGCCCCAGATCACCTGGACGCGCTTCACCGTGCTGGTGATCTTGGTGAAGTCGGTGTGCGCGCCGGGCCGCGACAGCGAGGGCGAGTTGTCGTGGGTGGCGCCGAGGCCGGGAATGCCCTGCGCCACGTCGAAGGTCGCCGACGTATTGCCGTTCCAGAAGCCGGTCTGGGTGTAGGTCAGGGCGAAATCCACGGGGTGCCAGTGATCGTGGCTGATCTGCGCGGCCGGAGTTCCGCTCTGCACCGACGCGTCCTGCCAGGTGAAGCCGCCCTCGAGCGTGAGGCTCTCCGCGCGGCTGCGGAGCAGCGGATAGCTGAGCCGCGGGCCCGCGGCGATGCTGTTGGTGGTGATGTTGAACTGGCCGAGTCCCGCCGCCGGCGCGCCGTTCGATACCGTCAAATAGGCGCTGCCGGTCAGGCCGCTGGTGCCGATCGGGTGCTGGTAGCGCGCGGTGCCCTGGATGCGCACGTTGGGATCGGGCGCGCTCTGGATGTTGGCGGAGACCTGGTCGCCGTCGCCGAGCGGCGAGTTCCACTCGACGTCGCCGCCGATGGTCCAGCGGTTCGTGAATTTGGAGCCGCGGTTGTCGGCGTTGAGGCCGCCGGTCCACGGCGACTGCGACACGTTCACCACCAGGTCCGAGGCGCCGGGCGTATCGGGCGACGGCCGCAGCAGCCCCGCCGCCGTCACGCCCGGCAGATCGTTCGCGAGCAGGAGCCCGCGCTCCATCGGCTCCAGCACCAGGGGCTTCGATTGCGTGACCGGGCCGATGTAGGCCTGGATCAGCGAGCGCACGCCGGGATCGCCGCCCTCGAGCGCGATTCCGCTGACATAACCCTCGACCACGTTGATGGTGAAGACGCCGTTCCCCACCCGCTGCGGCGGCACATAGGCGCGGCTGATGATGAAGCCGCGCTCGCGGTATTTCCCCTCGATGGCCTCGGCGATGCCGAGGATGTCGGAGAGCCCGACCTCCTTGCCGATCAGGTCGGCGTAGAGCGGCTTGAGCTCGTCGGGCGTGAAGACGGTGGCGCCGACGATGTTGACGTCCTTGAGCTGGAAACGCAGCTCGTCGACCGCGCGGGGCACGGGCGAGCGGCGCGGCGTCTCGATGCTGAAGTCGAAGGTGCCGGTGGGCGGCGCAGGCTGTGGGCGTTCTTGGCTTGGCGGGACGAAACCCGGCGGAAAAGGCGACGGCGAGGGCAGCGGCGGCTGCACCTGCGCCCATCCTGAGCCCGCCGCCAGCACCGCGCACAACGCCACGAGGGCGCGGAGTAACGCCCTTCTCCTGCGTCTTGTATCGGGCGCGCCGAACGCGCCGCCCGTTCTTTGCCGCATGGACCCGCCTCACCCCCAGTGGGCCCCTTTCGACGCACCTTCGCCCGCTGCGTTCCCAGCCCTCAAGGCACGCCGGCGTCGATTCGAGGTTGGCTAATTTCACCAATACCTTAGAGGGGACCGAGATTCA
This sequence comes from Allostellaceae bacterium, assembly GCA_035604335.1. Taxonomy (GTDB): domain Bacteria; phylum Pseudomonadota; class Alphaproteobacteria; order ATCC43930; family CGMCC-115725; genus DASZHJ01. The sequence continues at coordinate 2,192 of DATNIT010000253.1, forward strand.
ACGCCGCATCTGTCTTTCTGCCCACGCCCTGGAACCTTTTTGGTCGGGCCCGATGCAATTCTGCAACACCCCAATCCTATCGATCGAAAGGCTGAGCAACCTGCACATGTCCGCCGGCTGCGGTTACTCTGCGGTAGGACGGGCGGCGATGCAGTAACCGATGTCACGAAGAGGCAACAGAGGGCGCGTACGCATCGGACGCAATGCGCGTCTCCTCGCTGTGGGAGAGGGCCATATAAACTGAACTTCGACCCCGCTCGGCGGGTCTGAGCGGTTCAGTGCGGATCAGGGAGCGGCCTGTTCCCTCGGGACTACAGATGCGTGTTGGGAAAAGATGCCCATCCGCGATCCCGATCCATCGCTCCGCACCAGCCACCAGTGTGTGGCATGCCCGTTTCGATCGGACTTTCCTTCAAGACGCAGCTTGGCTGCAATGCGGTCGCGATGACGACTGAGCCACTTGCCGAGCTCGCGTGCGTCGATCCCGCCGTCCTTTCCTGCGACACTCAGCAGGGCGGAGCGCAGATCGGGGCATAGCCACCCCTCCAGCGTCCCACCGTAAGCCGCATCCCCAGTGGTCACTGCTTTCGCGTTTGCGAGTTCGATGAGCTGTGAAGCGGTTGTTGGTTTGTTTGTTCCAACCGCGTCATGAAGAGCTTCAAAGGTTGCCGCCATGATTTGCTGGCTCGGGTCATCCATCCGGGCCATTTTCATGGTCTCGACAGGATCCACTCGGCCAAGCCAGATCAATGCCGATCTCACGAGATCGGACCAGCCCTCGAACGACGCGAGACGTAGTGCTCGCCACGGCATGCCCGCTGCAATGAAACTCCTCACCACTGTCAGGGCTGCCGCAACGTATCGACCGCGATCCGCCAGCACTGCTTCAGTCGGCCTGCGCCCAAATTGCCGCAACTCCGGTCGCTCTACTTTGGGGTCGAGGCGACAATGCAGCACCCGCCGTGTCATATCCGCGACGAGCCTGATATTGTTGCCGGTAGCAAACATCGTGGACCGTGTCTCAACACGAATGCGTTCGGACTTTTCGAGGATACGTATCTCCACGACGGGCCGTTCGATGATTTGGCAGAGCGCATCGCCGCCGAGATCACCGTTCACATTGTCGATGGCGATGATCGTTTGCCCTGAGAGCAACGCCGCTCCCAGTCTCTTTTCCGTCTCCTCCTCTGTGCGACCCACGGCCATAACGGGGCAAGGCTGTCCAATCGCGATTGCCGCTGCAACATCGAGGAGGTAGCTCTTGCCCGAGCCGGCTTCGGGGGCGCTTATCACGTGCATCGGGGTGACGGGAAAGGCGCCCCGAACGACGGGCGTTATCAAGGCCGATAACGCGACAGACCGGCTTCCACCATCGACGAACGGAAATTCGTCGAGGAGGCCGTCCAGCAAGGCCAATGCCGCGAGCGCGTCTTCGCGACGCGGGTTTTCAGGGATTGCCGGCATCTCGGGCGGGTCGCAAAGGACGAGCCTAGTCATCTCGTCGTAGCCGGGCCTGATCAGAAGGCTTCCATCGGGCCGCATGGTCGGTGTGGTGATAACACCTGCGACGGGACGAAAACGCCACTCACCAAAGCGATGCAAGATTACCTGCGCCACGGCAGGGGGTGGATCGATCGCGATCGCAGCATCGCGCGGTCCATCGATCTTGCGCCATTCCGCTGACCGGCACAGCAGATCCCGCATATAGGGGAGCGCTATAGCAGCAAGCTGTGCGACCTTGGTCCGCCGGCCGCCGGCAGCGGCGACTTCCTGGAGTACCGGTCGCACCAGCGCGGGCCCCCTTTGATACACGGGTGCCCCGGATAAGACGATGGCCTCCTCTCCCGCTGTTGCCTGGTCCGAAAGTCCACCGCCCTCGACCCATATGACGGGGCGGTGGGCGTCGCCATCGCCTCTTCGCGTCGCCGCCTTTCGGGCTTGGCGCTTACGTGAAAGACCCGGCTTCCTTACGGTGCGTGGAAGTTGGTGCGCCGGTGATACCATTCCGCGTGGATCTCTCGTGCGGCTCCGGCGTCGAGGGAAGCGGCGATCCTGCTACGCTCTGCGCTCAGCACAATTCGCGGATACCATCGCTGGCGTTTCCACTGCAGAACCGGAATCAAGGATAGGCGGTTCTACACCGCCGCTAGCCGATAGGGGCCGCGGTGCTGTCTCGGCAGGCGTGCGCCGCTCGCGCCACAGCCGCTCCGCTTCCGCACGCGCGTCAATGCCCTGTTCCCTCCACCAGGTTTCCTCGTTCCCGGCATCGTGCAGAGCGCGGTGATGCAGATTGCAGAGTGGGACGGCCCATTCGTCGCTGACCTTGCGTCCCAGCGCCCGCAACTGGGCAAAACGGAGATGATGCGCCTGGCTTGGCGCTCTGGCGCAGACTAGGCACGGCAGCGTCGCGACCATCTGGAGGTGCTCTTCGTCGCGAACCCTTCGGGGCGCACTGATCGCAAGCGCCGACTTGTCGATCGCTAGCATCTCGATTGCGGACACAGGGATACCGACTGTGAACTTGTCGAGCTGCACTTCGAAGACCCGCTCGAGCACACTCGCAAAATGCACGCCCTTTTTCGTCGTGAGGTCCGGCTGGCAGGCTCGCAAGGCCTCCACAATTGCCTCGTTGTTGTTCCAGAGACGCCGCAACAAGACCCCATCGGAGCAGGCGGTGATCACCTGCCGAAGACGGCTGCAAAAGCTCCTGGGGTCGCTGCATTTCGCGATGACGCGCCCATCCGCGGAAAGCACGGTCCACGACAGGCGGTCCTTGTCCAAATCATGTGCGACCTTGCCGCGCACGCCGCGCTGGTCTTTGTCGTAGAGAGCGAGCCCGAACAGGTTGCCGAAGGTCATGAGGGCCCGCTTCATCGCGTCCGTCTCGGCCTCCTTGAGCGCGCTCTCATGGGCCTCGCCTAACGTCGCCCCCATGCCGTGGCCGACGCCGCTGCCCTCGCGCGAGATGATGACGTCGCCGGCACGCACCCGAATGCGGACCCGCGCGGCATAGGCACAGGCCCTGGGATCCCGGCGGCCGTCCTCCCAGACGCATTGGCACCAGACGATCTCCCGGTCCCAGCCCTCGAAGCCGAAGATCCGGTTGGCCTCCGCGATGACGTGCCAGCCCTCGACGTATGACAGGGTTTGCCCCTGCACCTCTCTGGTTCTCACATGCCGCCGGTTGAGCTTCCCGGAGAGGAGCCGGGTCTGTGCATCCGTGAACGCCATCACCTGGTCCTCACCGACAGGGTCATCTGCGAATTGCCGAGAACCGCCCCCGAGATGGCCGCGCCGGACTTGAGCGCAGCAGCGAGCCCCTGCCGGTCGAGCTTCGGGGGTTGAGGCCTCCAATAATCCTGGGGGATCTGCCCTTCATCGACGACGACCAGCGAGGGCGGGACGATACGAAGCGATGCCGTGAAATCGGGCTCGGCGAGCTTCTTGATGTCCGCCCGCTCCATGACGCCCGTGATGAGCGCCCGCTTCTTGTCGGCGCGCTGCTCGATCCGGCCGAGGCGCTCCTGCATGTCGCCGATCCGCAGACCCAGCGCCGCTGCCAGGGCGAGATCGTCGAGGTAGGAGCGCAAGACGGCCGCGAGCGCTTCCGGCAACGTGCTCACGCCCTCGAGAGTGTCACTGAGCGTTTGCTCGTCGGCCTCTGGGAAATCGGCCTTAAGCCGCTCGCGAAGGTATTGGTATTCAGTCAGGCTGTGCAGCAACAAAGGGGTCATGGATCCGCCGTTCGGCTGAGTAAAATTCGGAGTGCGCATATGCCGCTACATCGCGTATGATGCAATTTAGGCATCAGAGGATACCATGTCAATGCAATTTGCATCTCTCAAGATATAATTTATATAATGCTCACATCAAGCCAGATCAGGGCCGCCCGAGCGTTGGTACGCTGGTCAGCACGAGAGCTAGCAGAAAGGGCGCGTCTGTCCCTTCCCACAATTCAGCGACTGGAGGCTGCCGAAGGGATGCCATCAACTTCAGTGAAGACCATGCTGGCCATCAAAGCGGCGCTTGAGAACGTTGGGGTCGAATTCACCAACGGCGACTCCCCTGGCGTCCGTATGAAGGCCCGCTAGGACCGGGGCGCTGCCCCACACGGATCATGCTGGCTCGATCTCTTGGATCAACGGCTAGGCCGCGAGCGTCGCAGCGAGCGGGGTAGTGCGCGATTGCCCTGGGCCCCTGTGGTGGGATCACCCCTGGGGCCCCCTCTCCTATCTTTTGCTCCCCGCTAACGAACCCAGCCACCCCGACAGTTAGAGTTTCGAGTCCAACTCGTTGAGTTGCAAAGCAAAGGGCCGGTCCGATACCGCCTTCAGGTCTTCTCGCTCGTATAGGCTCTTCGCCTGGATTGCCCTCTCGAAAGCGTCGACGAGCTTCGAGAGTTCGCTAGCTTCCGTAAGTGTCAGCTCACCATTTGCCACCGCCGCCAGAAGCGCCGCGATGGCTTTGGGCGCATCGGCAAGTTCTGTTATCGGCGGCAGCGTGAATTGGACAGTCCGCTCTCGGGTCGGCGGCAAGATGCGCTCGAGGCACAGCCGCAGCGCGAAGTGGTTCCCTGCGAGCGCCAGGTCGATGGCCTTGCGCGTCAGTGCTTCGGCCTCGCCCACGAGCAGCGCTTCAGCCGCCAACGTCGCGGCGTTCCGCGAGCCTCGTGGCCGACCCGACGGATTGCCGCTTTGCCCTTTTTGAAAAGGCCGTCCGCGAACTCTTTTTGTGCTTCTCTCGCTCGTCGCCTCTGCTGGTGGTCCCCCTGACCCGTTCGCTCTTAAATCCGCGACTGTGGGTCGTTTTTGTGCCGGTGCCGATCCTCTGGGCTTGCGCATAATCACCGTCCTCCGAACCGGCACCCTTGACGTCATCAGGACCGCAGGAGCCTTCCATTTGAATGGGATCGGACGCCTGAGAGTCAAGTTTCAACACGTAATAATATTCCATATATAATGCATATTCTATTTAAAGTTGTTCACGAAGGTCGCTCGTTGTTCTTTCGCTGTTTAAACTGCAAACCCTCCAACCTTGGGTTCTCATGCGCTCGATCGTCGCCACGGCGGTGCTCTGCGGCATCGCGCTTACCGCACCGCAGCAGGCCCGCGCGTGGGGCGATGAGGCGCACGAGATCGTCGCCTTGCTCGCCGACCACTACCTCGACCCGGCCGTGCACGACCAGGTCGGGGCGATGCTGGCCGCCGATACCGACAAGCTCACCAAGCACGACATCGCAAGCGAGGCGACCTGGGCCGACCACTATCGGGACAGCGATTTCAAGACCACCAAGAAGCGTTACAACCAGACCTACTGGTGGCACCTCGTCTACACCGGCCAGCCTTGCACCGGCCGCTCCGACGCGCCTCACGGCATGAACGCCTCGACCGGACCCGCCAAGGACTGCGTCGTCACCAAGATCAACCAGTTCGCGGCGGAGCTCGCAGAGCCCAGCACCACGCCCAAGGAGCGGCTCCTCGCGCTCAAGTTCCTCCTGAACCTGGTGGCCGACGTCAACGACCCCCTGAGCGATTCCGACAACCAGGGCGCCGCCACAATGAAAGTGACCGCGGACGGATTCAAACCCGCCACGCTCATGCACTTCTGGGAGGTCGATCTGGTCGCGCGCATCGGCACCGACGCGCAGGCCGTAGCGGACCAGTGGATCCCCGCGATCACCGACGCGGACGCCCGCGCCTGGCAGGCGGGCACGCCGGAGAACTGGACGCAGCAGGGCTACGAGCTCGCCCGCGAACACGCCTACGGCAAGCTGCCGCCGCCCGACGCCAAGGGCGTCTATCACCTCGATGCCGCCTATGTCGACGACGCCGGCGGCGTGGTGGCGCTCCAGCTCCACAAGGCCGGATTGCGTCTCGCCAAGATCCTCAACAAGGCGCTGGCGAAGTCTTCGTGAGGCGCTGAAGCGCAGACGCCGCGACGACCCTCCTTGACATGCGGTTTTTGCGGGACCTAGCCTGTCGCGATCCCGTCACGAGAAAGCCGCAACAAATAATCTCCGCAGTTCCCACGGGAAACAGCGGGTCAAGGAGGACGCCATGGTGGACACAAGGATATCGCGCCGCGCGCTGATGACATCGGCCGCCGCGGCGGCGGGGCTCTCGGCCTTCGGCCGGGCGCCCGCTTTCGCTCAGGCTGATGTCCGCCTGCGCATGTTCTGGTGGGGCGCCAAGGATCGCGCCGAGCGGACCGAGAAGGCAAACCGGCTCTTCGAGCAGAAGCATCCGGGGACCACGATCGCCGGCGAGACCCTGGGCTGGAGCGACTACTGGCCGCGGGTCGCGACCCAGGTGGCCGGACGCAACGCCGCGGACGTCCTGCAGATGGACTACCGCTACATCTTCGAGTATGCGCGACGCGGCGCGCTGTTGCCGCTCGACGAGTTCGTGGCGAAGGAACTCAACCTCGGTGACTTCAGCGCCGCCGCCGTCGACAGCGGCAAGGTCGACGGCAAGATCTACGGCGTGAGCCTCGGCCTCAACTCGGTCGCCTTCATCTACGACCGCCAGCTCATCCAGTCGCTTGGCTTGAAGGAGCCCGCCTGGAGCATGACCTGGGCGGAGTTTGGCGATCTCGCCGTCGAGATCACCAAGGCGGCGAAGCGCGACGGCTTTTTCGGTATGCAGGACGGCGCGCGCTACGAGCCGGCGCTCGAGATCTGGCTGCGCCAGCGCGGCAAGCCGCTCTATACGCCCGACGGCAAAGTCGGCTTCGACGAGGCGGACATCGCGGACTGGTTCGGCTTCTGGGACGGTCTGCGCAAGCGCGGCGGCGCCGCGGCACCCGACGTGCAGGCGCTCGACATGGGCGAGATCGATACCAGCCTCTTGACCCAAGGCCGCGCCGCGATGGTGTTCGCCAACTCGAACCAGCTCGTGGGCTTCCAGGCGGCCGTCAAGAGCAAGCTCGGCATGACCATGTATCCGAGCGGCGGCGCGGGAGCAAAGCCCGGCCAGTACCTCAAGCCCGCCATGCTCTGGAGCGTGCCGGCGAGCACCAAACAGCCGAAGGCCGCCATCGAGGTCGTCAACTTCTACATGAACGACAAGGACGCCGACCTCGTGCTGGGCGTCGAGCGCGGCGTGCCGGCTTCCGCCGCGATGCGGCAGGCGGTCGAGCCGACGCTCGACGAGCTCGGCAAGGCGCAAACGCAATACGTGTCCTTCATCGGCGACAAAGTGGGCGCACTCCCCGCGCCTCCGCCGGCGGGCGCGGGCGAGGTGCAATCCCTGCTGCGCCGGGTCAACGAGCAGGTGGGCTTCGGCAAGCTCTCGGTCGCGGACGGCGCCAAGCAGTTCGTCACGGAGGCGAAGGCCATCCTGGCACGCGGGTAGGCTCGATGGCGGTCGCGCTCACCGGCCGTGAGCCGCGCGCGGCCGCGCTCACCGGGCGCAGGCGCTCGCGCTTCAAGGCCGAGCTCGCTGGCTATGCCTTCCTGCTGCCCTGGCTCGTTGGGTTTCTCGGCCTGACGCTGGGCCCCGCCCTCGCCTCGCTCTATCTCTCCTTCACCGATTTCGACCTGGTGCGGAATCCCCGCTGGATCGGCGCCGCCAACTACGTGCGGATCGCCACCGACGACCCGAAGTTCGTGGCCTCGATGCACGTGACCTTCTTTTACGTGGCGGTGGCGGTGCCGCTGAAGCTCGCCTTCGCGCTGGGGATCGCGCTGATCCTCAACAAGGGGATCCGCGGCCTGCCGATTTATCGCGCGCTCTTCTATCTGCCCTCGCTGCTCGGCGCGAGCGTCGCCATCGCCGTGCTCTGGCGCCAGCTCTTCGCGGGCAACGGGCTCGTCAACCAGATGCTGGCACCGCTCGGCATTCAGGGACCGAGCTGGATCTCGAACCCCGACTACTCGCTCTACACGCTCGTTATCCTCAGCGTCTGGCAGTTCGGCTCGCCCATGATCATTTTCCTCGCAGGGCTTCGGCAGATTCCGAAGGACGTCTACGAAGCCGCCGCGATCGACGGCGCGGGATGGGGACGCCGGTTCTGGAACATCACGCTGCCGCTGCTGACGCCGGTGGTGTTCTTCAACGCGATCGTGCAGACCATCGACGCCTTCAAGGCGTTCACGCCCGCGTTCATCATCAGCGCCGGCACCGGCGGCCCGATCGACTCGACGCTGTTCTACACGCTCTATCTCTACCAGGAGGCCTTCTCTTTCTTCCGCATGGGGTATGCGGCGGCGCTGGCGTGGATCCTGGTGATCATCATCGCGGCGTTCACGGCCTTCTCGTTCCTGACCTCGCGGTATTGGGTGCACTACGGTGATTGACGTCGACTTGCCATCGGCGGAGCCCGGCAGCGGCCGGCATGGCACCGGGCGCTCGCTCGGCTATCACGCGCTGCTCTGCCTCGCCTCGCTCGCGATGCTCTATCCCTTGCTCTGGATGCTCGCGAGCTCGTTCAAGCCCGAGGACGAGATCTTCGGCAACGCCTCGCTCTGGCCCACGAGCTTCAGCCTCGGTTCCTACGGGCGCGGGTGGAGCGGGTTGCAGGTGAGCTTCGGCCGGTTCTTCCTAAACTCGCTGATCATCTCGGTGCTATCGGTGATCGGCAACGTGCTCTCCTGCTCGCTCGCGGCCTATGCGGTGGCGCGGCTCGAGTTCCGCGGGCGCGGGTTCTGGTTCGCGCTCATGCTGGGCACGCTGATGCTGCCCTATCACGTGACGCTGATCCCGCAATACGTCCTTTTCCTGGGTCTCGGCTGGATCGACACCTTCCTGCCGCTGGTGGTGCCGAAATTCCTGGCGGTGGACGCCTTCTTCATCTTCCTGCTGGTGCAATTCTTCCGCGCGCTGCCGCGCGAGCTCGACGAGGCCGCCGAGATCGACGGCTGCAGCGCCTTCGGCATCTACTGGCGGATCATCCTGCCGCTGTCGCTGCCGGCGCTCGCGACCGCCGCCATCTTCACTTTCATCTTCACCTGGGACGACTTCTTCGGTCCCCTGGTCTACCTCAACGATATGAGCTCCTATACCGTGCAGCTGGGTCTGCGGAGCTTCGTCGACTCCTCGGGTAAATCCGATTGGGGCGCTCTGTTCGCGATGTCGACGGTGACGCTGCTGCCGGTGTTCGCGTTCTTCGTGTTCTTCCAGAGGCTCTTGATCCAGGGCATCGCAACCACCGGGCTCAAAGGCTGAGCGCGAGCCCCATCCTCCACCCCTTCAGTTGGACGACATCATGAGCAAGGTCCGCTTCGCCGCCATCGGCCTCAATCATTTCCACATCTACGGCCAGATCGACCTGATGCTCCGCGCGGGCGCTGAGTTCGTGGCCTACCACGGCGAGGAAGAGAAATTCTTCGACCGGCCTTTTGCCAAGCACTATCCGCAGGCAAGAAGGGTCGACGATATCAGCCGCATTCTCGAGGACGAGAGCATCTCCCTGGTGCTGAGCGCCGCCGTCAACAGCGAGCGCGCGCCGCTCGGCATCTCCGTCATGCGACACGGCAAGGATTTCATGGTCGACAAGCCCGGCATCACCTCGCTGGAGCAGCTCGCCGACGTGCGCAAGGCGCAGGCCGAGACCAAGCGCATCTACTCGATTTGCTATTCCGAGCATTTCGAGACCCGATCCTCCGTCAAAGCGGGCGAGCTCCTGCGGGCGGGCGCGATCGGCAAGCTCGTCAACACGGTCGGGCTTGGCCCGCACCGTCTCAACAAGCCGCGGCGCGCCGAGTGGTTCTTCAAGCGGGAGAAATTCGGCGGCATCCTCGCCGACATCGCCTCGCATCAGTGCGAGCAGTTCCTGTTCTTCACGGACCGACTGAGCGCGGAGGTCGTCACCGCCACGGCCGCCAATCGTGCCAATCCCGAGACGCCGGAGTTCCAGGACTTCGGAGAGATGCTGCTGCGCGCGCCCGGCGTCACCGGCTATATCCGCGTGGATTGGTTCACGCCCGACGGCCTGCCCACCTGGGGCGACGGACGGCTCACGCTGATCGGCACCGAGGGCTATATGGAGCTCCGCAAATACGTCGATATCGGCGGCATGCCCGGTACCGATCACCTCTTTCTCGTCGACAAGACGGGCGTGCATCGCATCGATTGCTCGGGCGTCGACCTGCCCTACGGGCGCCAGCTCGTGCACGACATCCTCAATCGCACCGAGACAGCCATGCCGCAGGCGCGCTGCTTCGGCGCGACCGAGCTCGCGCTCACGGCGCAAGCGATGGCCGAGCGCGCATGAGCCGCGTGCTCAACGTCGCCGTCATCGGGCTCGGAATCGGCAAGGCGCACATCGCCGAGGGGTATGCCAAGCACCCGGACAAGTTCCGGGTGCTAACCCTCTGCGATCTCGACACCAAGCGGCTCGCGGCCGTCGGCGATGAGTTCGGCGTTCCCCGCCGAACCGCGTCCTTCGACGCGGTGCTGGGCATGGCAGATATCGACGTGGTCGATGTCTGCACGCCGCCCGCGCTCCACGTGCCGCAGACCCTGGCGGCGCTCGCGGCCGGCAAGCACGCGATCTGCGAGAAGCCGCTCGCGGGCTCGCTTGCCGAGGTGGACAAGCTGATCGCCGCCCAGCGCAAGGCCAAGTGCCGCATCATGCCGGTGTTCCAGTACCGCTTCGGCAACGGGCTGCAGAGGGCGAAGCGGATCATCGAGCTGGGTCTCGCCGGCAAGCCCTACCTCGCGACCGTCGAGACCGCCTGGAAACGCACCGCCGCCTATTACGCGGTGCCCTGGCGCGGAAAGTGGCAGACCGAGCTCGGCGGCGTGCTGGTGACCCACGCCATCCACTCCCACGATATTCTTACCTACCTCATGGGGCCGATCGCGTCGGTCTTCGCGCGCACGGCAACGCGGGTCAATGCGATCGAGGTCGAGGATTGCGCCGTGGCGAGCCTCGAGATGAAGAGCGGCGCGCTGGTCTCGCTGGCGGCGACGCTAGGCTCGCAGAGGGAGATCAGCCGGTTGCGCCTCTGCTTCGAGCACGTGACGTTCGAAAGCTCGCTGGAACCATACCGGCCGGGCGACGATCCCTGGGCGATCACTCCCGCCTCGCCCGAGGCCGAGGCGCGCATCGCGAAGGCGCTCGAGGACTGGCGCTTCGTGCCGTCGCGCTACGAGGGGCTACTGGCGAGCTATCACGCCGCGATCGTCGTCGACGGTCCCCTACCGGTCACGCTCGGCGACGCGCGGCAATCCCTCGAGCTCGTGACGGCACTGATGCACTCCGCCGAGACCGGGCTCGCCGTCGCACTCCCCATCGGCAAGCATCATGCGAAATATCGGAACTGGCGTCCCCGTGCGCGCACTGCGCGCCCACGCCGCCCTGGTCAGAGGGCCGCCGGCCGGCGATAACGCATCAAGCAGGCGTAGTCGCGATAGAGCGGCTCGACCGTGAGGCCGCCGCGCTCGCGCTCGGCGAGGGCTTGCAGGTAAGCGGGCAACGCGGCGCGAGGCGTCACCTCGAAAAGTGTGAGCCAGCGCCGCAGCAGGTTGCGGAACCACTCCGGCAGCCCGCGCTGCTCGGAGAAATCCACCACCGCCAGCAGGCCCGCGGGCTTCAGGGCGGAGACCGCGCGATCGACGGCGCCGCCCCAGTCCGGGATCATCGAGAGCGTGTAGGAAAACGCGATCGCATCAAAAGACTCTGAAAGTCCGAACGTGGCGCGGGGATCGAGCTCATCGGCGAGGCAGCGCTCGATCCGGATACGCCCGGCGAGACCGGCGCGCGCGATCGTCGCATTCGCCGTCTTCAGCATCTCGTTGGAGGCGTCGATGCCGAAGATCTCCGCGTCGGGATAGCGCCGGGCGAGCGCCACCAGGTTCCGCCCGGTGCCGCAGCCGATCTCGCAGATGCGCGCTCCCGGCCCGGGCTGGAGCCCCCGCACCAAGCGATCGCGGCCGAGCAGATAGAATTTCCGGCTGAGGTCGTAGATGTGCCGCTGGTACCGGTACATCCGGTCCATGCGGAGCGTCGCCTCGGCGGTCATGGGCGCGGCCGCGCCTCCGCGTCAGGCGCGGCTATAGACGTGGAAGCCGCCGTAGATCGCCGAGCGGTCGCGGCGGAAGAGCGCCGCGGCGAGCTCCGTCTCCGCGCGCCAGGGATCGAGCAGCGCCGGCGGGAGCGCGGCCTCGAGCGGCGAGACCCGCCCCGCGGTTCGGAAGATCACCCGGGCGCCCGGGCGCGCCGTGCGGCCGATCTCCTGCCAGAGGCCGGCGAGCTGCGCCGGTCCCATCCAATCCTGTGCGTCCAGCAGGACGTAGCGATCCATGCTCTCCGCGGGCTCCCGCGCCAGGAAATCCGTCACCGAGGCGAGCTGCGTGTGCACGCGCGGCGCACGCGCGGCAAGCGTGTGGAAAGCCTCGGGCCGCAGATAGTCCGGCACCGGCCCCTCGGCCTCGATGCCGTAGCGGCGGCCGAAGGCTTGCCAGGCGAAATAATTCTCCTCGATCGGGAACTCGCAGGCGAGGCGGCGAAGGCGCTCGAGATAAAGGTTGGCGAGATCGCCGCCGGCGTCGTCGCGGAGCGCGTCGAACTGCGCGGGTGGGATGCCGAGGCTGTAGAGCACCGCGGGCATGCGGCAGAGCATCCGCACCGGTTTGGCGTTGAAGGCCGGCGCGATCCACTCCTCGAAGAGACGCGCTTGCTCCTCGAGATTGCTGGCGCTCAGCATGCGCGAGGGGTCGTGCCCGGTGAGCCGGGCCACGAAGTGCAGGAAGCCGATGAAGCGGCCCAGCAACCCTCGGCGATAGAGACCGCTGTTGGCGAACAGGCTGAGCCGCCGCTTGCCGAGCGGCGAGCGGCCTTCCCAGAAGGCGCGCGCCTCGTCGTCGAGATGCGGCTGTAAATAATCGCGATAGGTATCCCACGCGCTCGGATCGATGCCGCGGCCGAACAGCCGATAGAAGGCGCCGTGGTCCGGCAGATGCTGCGCCGCCGTCAGCTTGAGCCGCGTCAGCGCAAGGTGCGCGGGATTGAGGTCGACCGCGACGATCTCGGCGGGATCGGCGAGCAGATAGTTGAGCACATTGCAGCCGCCCGAGGCGATCGTGAGCACCCGGCTCGAGGGCTCGAGCCGCAGGGCCTCGAGATCGACCCGCGGGTCCTCCCAGATCTGGTTGTAGACCAGGCGATGGAACCAGACCGCGAACAGCCGCTCCGAGAGCCCCCGCTTGCTCGCCACGCCATTCTGGTAGATCGCCGTCTTCAGGAGCAGCGTCGTCATCGCCCTCACCATCCTCTTGCCGTGGTGGCGAGGGGCGCGCGGCACCGACAGCCGGTGCAGCCTGGACTCGCGGTGTGTGGTCGCTCCAACCCGATCCGCCCCTAGCCCTTGGGTCAATCGGGTATAGATACCCGCTATATCGTGACGGAATGATGACTGGCGCGGGCGGACGGGTCGGCTATTCGGCGGCGAGATCCGAGACCCGGGCGTGCAGGTCCAGCAGGGCTGCGATCGTCCCGGGCGGCCGGCGTCCGAGGCCACATTCCGTCGCGACGCCGAAACGGCGCACGTATCGGGCGGCGGCCGAGAGCCGCCGACGGGCGCCGTCGAGGCCGTCGGTGAAATGGATCAAACCGAGATAGAGCTCGGTCTCAGCGCGCAAGGCGAGCGTCGAGAGCGGCTCGAAATACGCCTCGTCGGAGCGCGCCCGCGGCACTGGCAGATGAATCCACTGCAGCGGACGTGCGAGGTCGCGAGCCAAGTGGTTCGCGACCAGCGCGAGCTTCGCGGTGTCGTCGGGATCCTTGAAGTGCCGGTGGCCGGAATCGCCGTAGCAGAGGTGATAGCCGAGCTCGACTTCGGCAGGCACGCGATTGCCGATGCGCAGGAGGCGCTCGAGGATCTCGGCTTGCGGATCGGCGAAGCCCGACGGCATGACGCCTTCGAGGAGCGCGAACTCATAGGCGGTGTCCCACTGGATCGCGAGGCGGTCGCTGGGCACCGCGTCGACGATCTCGTCGAGCTCCACAAACAGCCGCTCCTCGTAGCGCGGCTCCACGGCCGCTCTGCTCTCCGGCAAGACGAAGGAGGTGACGGGCGCCAGCGGCGTCGGCAAGCACACCTGGAACCTAAGGTGCGCGGGGATCTCGCCGCGCTCGCGCAGGCGCGCGAACTCCGCATAGGATTCCCGCGCTGCCTTCGCGTAGCCGAGGGTGGGGAAGGCAACGTCTCGAGGCCGCGCGCCCGGCTTCAGCCGGAACTGCGCGCGGTGGATATAACCGGTGTCCACCACCTCGGACTCGAACACGTCCATGGACTCGAAGACGCCGAGCTGCCAATGCACCCAGCGGCTGCGAGCGCCCGTCTCGCCGTCGGGCAACCGCCGCAGGCGATCGCCGAGCTTCTCCAAGGCCATGCGGAACACGCCGCGCGCATCCGCGAGCGGCACGCTGCCGACGAGGTGGACGCCGTAGGAATGACGCGGCTTCATGGGGTGTCCTCCGTGGGCGATGTTCTGTTTCAATGCGGAATGATAGCGTGGCCCGAACACGGGGGGCTCGCTCATGATATGGCCGCTGCTTCGCTCGGTTGCGCTTGTCGGACTTCTCGCTCTATCGGGGTGCTGCTTCCGTATACCGGGACCTTCGCTGCGATCGCGCAGCAGATGGATGACGGGATCAAGCTCTACATGGAGCGGCACGCCAACGATCTCGGCGGCCACGGCATTGAGATCCTGCGGCGCGACACCACGGGGGCGCAGCCCGACATCGCCAAGCGCCTGGCGCAAGAGCTGCTAACCCGCGACCACGTGCAGATCCTGACCGGTTTCGTGTTCACGCCCAATGCGCTCTCGGTCGCGCCGCTCGCGACCGAGACCAAGACACCGCTCATCGTGATGAACGCCTCGACCGGCTTGATCACCACGCGCTCGCCCTATATCGCGCGCACGTCTTTTGCCCAGTGGCAAAACGACCTGCCGCTGGGCACTTGGGCCGCGACGACGGGCGCTATCAAGAGCGTCTATACCATCGTCTCCGACTTCGCGGCCGGCATCGATGCCGAGCAAGCCTTCGTCGCGGGCTATACCGAATCCGGCGGGAAGCTCGCGGGCTCTCTGCGCATTCCCCTGATGAATCCGGATTACGCCCCATTCCTGCAGCGCATCCTCGACGCGCATCCTGACGCCATCTTCGTGTGGCAGCCCCCCACCAGCGCCGCGGCGTTCATGAAGGCGGTGAGCGATCTCGGCCTCGTGCGCGCGGGCATCCACGTGCTCGGCGACAATGTCACCGACGAGTCTCAACTCCCACAGATCGGCGATGCCGCGCTCGGCGTGGTGAGCGCGCTACACTACACGCCGGTGCTGAAGAACCCCGAGAACGAAGCCTTCGTTGCGGCCTGGCGTGCGATGCATGGGCCCGACAGCGATCCATCTTTCGTCGCGGTCGGCGCCTGGGACGGCATGGCGCTCATCTATCACCTGATCCGCACGCTCGACGGAAAGATCGACGGCGACAAGGCGATGGAGGTGATCAAGGCCTATCAGGCGCGCAGTCCGCGCGGGCCCTTCCGGATCGATCCGGAGACGCGCGACGCGATCAACGACATCTACATCCGCCGCGTCGAGCGCGTCGACGGCCGCCTGGTCAATGCCGTGGTCGACACCATTCCTGCCGTGAAGGACCCCTGGAAGCAGCGCAACAAGCCCTGAGCAAGCGGCTCAGTCGCTAGCGAGGGCTGTATCCGGCGGCAGCCAGCCCTGCCGCTCGCGCCAATCGGTCGGCAAGCCCTTGAAGCGCGCAAGCGAGAGCGGCGTCAGGTCGGCGAAGAGGCAGCGGCCGTGGCGCACCAGCTCCATGATGGCGCGGCCCGAGGCCGGTGAAAGACCAAAACCCACGCTCGACATGGTCGCGAGCACGACATTGCCGGGGTCCGCGAGGCGATCAATCACAGGGCGACCATCGGGCGTATTCTCGACGATGCCGCCCCAGCTCCGGATCACCCGCACGTGCGCCGCCTTCGGGAACAGCTCCGCGAGCCGGCGCGCGAGATGCCGCAGCAGCGGCGTGGTGGGCCGCGGCGGCGCCGTCATCTCGCCCCACTCGAGCCACTCGTGCGGCCCGCCGCCATAGGCGAGATTGCCGCGAAGCGTTTGCCGGCCATAAAGCCCATTGCCGTCGACCCCACCGTGCTTCATGAGCGGCAGCGGCTCGGTCACGATCATCTCGGCACGCGCCGGCGCCAAGGGCAGATCGGCGCCCACCATGGCGGCAAGCTTCCCCGTCTGCGGCCCCGCCGCGATCACCAGCGCGTCGCAGCCGAACGTACCGCGGTCGGTCACCACTTCCGCCGCTTTGCCGTTCCGGACCGTGATGCCGGTCACCGTAGCGTGCTGCAGGATCTTGCCGCCGTGATCCTGCAGCGCCCAGGCATAGGCCTGGCTCGTGCGCTGCGGATTCGCATGGCCGCCGAAATCGAGGAAGAAACCACCGTAGACGTTATCGCCGCAGAGCGGCACGAGCTCCCTCACCTCCGCGGGCGTGAGACGCTGGCATTTGAACCCCTGCTTCGCCGCCAGGCGCTCGATGCGTGTGTGGTGCGCGAATTGCGCCTCGTCGAGCGTCACGCGGATGCGCTGCCGCTGGTACTCGGTGGGATAACCCAGCAGCTCCTCCATCTGCGGCCAGAGCTTCTGCTCCTCCATGAAGAACGGGCTATAGGCATGGGTACAGCCACCGCCGTTGCGGCCCGAGGCCTCCCAGCCGACGATCCCCTTGTCGAGGACGAGCGCGTCGACCCCGTTGCGCGCGAGCCACCAGCCCGTGCTGAGGCCAGTGACCCCACCGCCGACGATGACGACCGAGGCGCCGGTGATATCCCTCATGTCACTTACCCGAGTCCGCGCCGGGCTCGGTGGTCCCCGGAACCGCCGGCGAGACCGCACCCATGTCCCAGTAGGCCGTCCATTGCGCCGGGATGCCGAACCAGACGTCCCAATTGTCGCGAGTCTCCTGCGTCTCGTCATGCGGCCAGAGTGCAGAGAGCGGGAGCGGCCGCACTGGTGCGCGGTAGCTCGCCAGCGGGATCTGCTCGGGCGGCACGCCCGCGCTCATCGCCAGCAGCATCTGGATCTGCTCGCGGCAGCGCCGGCCCTGGCAAGTCCCCATGCCCGCCCGGGTCAAGCGTTTCACCTGGTCCGCGTTCACCGGACCATCCTTGGCGAGCGCCGGAACATCGCGGGTGCGCAACTGCGAGCCGCCCCAGTTGAGATAGCGCGGCGGCCGGAGCTCCACGAGCTCGCGCCGCGTGACCTCCTCGCACTGGCAGACCATCACGTCGGGGCCGCCGGTCGCGAGCGCTGCCTGGAGCCAGCGCTGCCAATGACGGACTGCATCGAACGAGGGCCCCGGCTCGGAGAGCTGTTCGCTCTCTGCGAGAGCAGCGCCCAGCGCCCGCGCGGCGACGACGCCGGCGTGTCGCCCTTCCGCGACAGCCAACTCGGGATCGGCGATCTTCCGGTCGAAGACGCCCGCGCAGTCGCCGACGGCTTGGACGCACGGGGCCGAGGTGCCGTGATCGGCGTCGAGCACCGGCACGTGACCGCCGCGCAGCGCGTCGAACGATAGGCGACAGCCCAGCACGTCCATCAGCTCGACATTGGGCACGCCGCCGATCGCGCTAACGACGGTGTCGCAGGCAACCTGGCGCTCGGTCCCTGGGATGGGCGCGCCGTCATCGCCGACGCGGACCAGAACCACGCCCTCGGCCTCGGTCTTGCCCAGCACCTGCTTGACCGCATGACCGCCGAAGAACGGCACGCGGGCCGCCGAGAGCGGCGGGCGCAGCGCATCCGGCCCGAGCACATCGCGCGCGACCTCGACGACGCCGGCGATCTCGAGGCCCTGCTCGAGAGCGGCGCCCGCCACCCTTAGCCCGAGCGCTCCCGAGCCGAGGATCACCAGCCGGCGGCCCTCGAAGGCGCGGTAGCGCTGCATCAGGCTGAGCGCCGCTTGCGCGCCCATCACGCCGGGCTTTTCCCAGCCGGGGAAGCCGAGGCCGAGATCGCGCGCCCCGGTCGCGAGAATAAGGCGATCGAAACTCACCAACCACGACCGCTCCTCGTCGGCAAGGCCGAGAACCGGCTTCGCCATGCCGCGCAGGCTCGGCCCTTTGACGAAGGCGCCCCAGGCATAGACGCCGAGCTGGACATCGATGCCGAGCTCGAACGCCTCGGCAAGGCCGGGGTTGGTCTCGACGATGCGCTCGACCATGCGAGCCTTGTTCTGGACCGCGGCGTTCATCCGCTGACCGAAATGGAACGGCACGTCGAGGCCCATCAGCGCCTGCGACACGGGATTCTCGTCGACCAGCAGCACCTCCACGCCGGCCTTCGCGGCGGTGATGGCGGCGGCGAGCCCCGCCGGACCCGCGCCCACCACGGCGAGGCTCACGTGGCGCTCGATCGGCATGTCGGCGCCGGCGGTGGATTTGGGATCGAGACGCGCTCGCGTCATCTTGTGCTCCCCGATGGGACTCGTGATAAATACCCCGCGCCGTTTTTACCGGGGAAACCACGATGTCGTCACGTACGGAAATGCTGGACCTGCTCAAGGCCCGCAAACAGTTTTTCACGCTTCCGCAGCGCTTCTACAGCGATCCCGCCTTTTACGAGCTCGATCTCGAGCTGATTTTTAACCGGCAGTGGATTTTTGCCGGCGCCGCTTGCGAAATCGCGAGCCCCGGACAGTATTTCACCCTGACGATCGGCCGCACGCCGATCATCGTGCTGCGCGACCGCACGGGCGAGATCCGAGCGTTCTTCAATACCTGCCGGCACCGCGGCTTCAAGATCTGCGATGCCGAGCGCGGCAAGAGCCTGAGCCTCGCCTGCCCCTATCACCAATGGACCTACGACCTCACGGGCAAGCTGCTCTACGCCGGCCGCATGCACGAGGGCTTCGATCCCAGCGGCATCTCGCTCAAGCCCATCCACGTCGAGGCGGTGGAAGGCACGATCTTCGTCTGTCTCGCCGAGAAGGCGCCGGATTTCGAGCCCTATCGCCAGGCCCTCGCGCCCTATCTGCGGCCGCACAATCTGGCCAATGCGAAGCTCGCGCACGAAGTGTCGCTTGTCGAGAAGGCGAACTGGAAGCTCGTCATGGAGAATTCGCGCGAATGCTATCACTGCGGCGCGCGCCATCCCGAATTGATGCGGACCTTCCTTGACCACTACAACGCTCGCGATCCCGAGAACGACCCGATCATCGGCCCGTTCTGGGCGAAGGTCCGCGCGGCCGGCCTGGAATGCGGCATGGTCAACCACCAGGATTTCCGCATCAGCCGCCTGCCGTTCACCGAAGGTGCGACATCGATCACCATGAGCGGCAAGCCCGCGGTCAAGCGGGTGCTCGGCGACATCCCGCACGGCGACATCGGTTCGGTGCGCTGGGTGCACTATCCCAGCACGTTCAACCATGTGCTCGGGGACTACGCCGTGCTGATCCGCATGCTTCCCCTCGGGCCATTCGAGACCCAGTTCACGGCAAAATGGCTGGTCGCCCGCGACGCGGAGGAAGGCCGCGACTACGACCTCAAGACCTTGACCGAGGTCTGGGACGAGACCAACCGGCAGGACATCGCCTTGGTCGAGCGCAATCAGATCGGCGTCAACTCGCTTGGATACGAGCCCGGCCCCTACTCGCAAGTGAGCGAAGGCGGCGTGATCAACTTCGTCGAGTGGTATTGCCACACGATCGAGAACGAGCTCGGCGAGAAGAAGGCACGCCCGCCGACGCTCGTTGCGGTCGCGAGCTAGTGACGTCGCCCGTGATCGTCACCGAGTTCCCGCGGCGCGTCCGCGAGATCGAGAACTTGTTCATTCCGCTCTCCGACGGCTGTCGGCTCGCGGCGCGGATCTTCCTGCCGGAGGACGCCGAGGCGGATCCGGTTCCAGCGATCCTGGAGTTTCTCCCTTACCGCAAGCGCGACGGCACCGCCGAGCGCGATGCCCTCACCCATCCCTACTTCGCGGGCCACGGGTATGCGGGCGTGCGCGTGGACATGCGCGGCAGCGGCGAATCCGACGGCCTCCTCGACGACGAGTACCTGAAGCAGGAGCAGGACGACTGCATCGAGGTGATCGGCTGGATCGCCAAGCAAAGCTGGTGCACCGGCGCGGTCGGCATGATGGGGATCTCCTGGGGCGGCTTCAATGGGCTCCAGGTCGCGGCGCGCCGCCCGCCGGCGCTCAAGACCGTGATCACGATCTGCTCGACGGACGATCGCTACGCCGACGACATCCACTACATGGGCGGCGCGCTGCTCAACGCCAATCTCGGCTGGGCCTCGACCATGTTCGCCTACATGTCGCGGCCGCCCGATCCCGCCCTGGTGGGCGAGCGCTGGCGCGAGCTCTGGCTCGCGCGGCTCCGCCACACGCCGCTGCTGATCGAGACCTGGCTGCGCCACCAGCGCCGCGACGATTACTGGAAGCACGCCTCCGTCTGCGAGGATTTCAGCCAGATCGCCTGCCCGGTCTACGCGATCGGCGGCTGGGCGGACGGCTATACGAACGCGATCCCGCGATTGCTTGCCGGCCTCAAAGTGCCCTGCAAGGGGCTGATCGGGCCCTGGGCGCACAAGTATCCGCATTTCGCGCTGCCGGGTCCCGCCGCCGGCTTCCTGCAGGACGCGCTGCGCTGGTGGGACAAATGGCTCAAGGGCATCGAGACCGGGATCATGGCTGAGCCGCAGCTCCGCGCCTGGATGCTCGAGAGCGTCCGCCCGAAGCCATGGTACGCCGAGCGTCCGGGACGTTGGGTCGCGGAGACCGCGTGGCCGGCGCCCGGCATCAAGCAGCATCGACTTTTCCTGATGGATCAGAGCCTCGCCGAGCGTGCCGACCACGAGCGGCCGTTGCTCCTGTCCTCGCCCGAGAGCACGGGCCTCCACGCCGGCACCTGGTGCCCGCACGGTGCGGCGCCCGACGAGCCCGGCGACCAACGCGAGGAGGACGCGAAATCCCTGGTCTTCGATACCGAGCCGCTGTCGGCGCGCATCGAAATCCTGGGCGCACCCGTCGTCGAGCTCGAGGTATCCGCCGATCGGCCGGAAGCCAAGCTCGCCGTCCGGCTCTGCGACGTGCATCCCGATGGCGCCTCGACGCGGGTCACCTACGGCATTCTCAATCTGACTCACCGCGAGAGCCATGAGCACCCGACGCCGCTCGAGCCGGGCCGGCGCTACAAGATCCGGATCCAGCTGAACGACATCGCTTACGCCTTCCCGCCGGGCCACCGCATTCGCGTTGCGGTGTCGAGCACCTATTGGCCGATCACCTGGCCCACGCGCGAGCGTGCGGCCGTTACGCTCTTCAGCGGCGCCTCGTCGATCCTGCTGCCGGTGCGCGCGCCGAAGCCCACGGATGATGCCTTGCCGCCGCTGCCGCCCGTGCAGTCCGCTCCGCCGGAGCGGCGCACGGTGTTGCGCGCCGGGCGAACCGAGCGGCGGATCGAGTGCGACATCGCCGACGGCGAGACAATCCACCGTCTTGTGGACGACAGCGGCGATGTCAGGATCGACACGAACGGGCTGGAGGTCGGCGGCGCGAAGGTTTCGGAATACCGCGTCAAGGACGACGACCCCCTGAGCGCCGTCGCGGAGGCTCGCTGGACGCAAAAGGTCGGACGCGGCGCGTGGCGAACCCGGACCGAGACGTGGACGCGGCTGACCGCGACTCGCGATGCATTCCTGATCCACGCCACCCTCGATGCCTACGAGGGCGAGACCCGGGTCTGGAGCCACAACTGGGACTGTGCAGTGCCGCGCGATCTGGTGTAACGTTTTCGTCAACGCTATTCGCGGCCAACGCCGCTCCTGCCGCGGCGCCGCCGGTAATCCCGGGAGGGGAGCAAAGCCATGCGCCGTCCGCACGTAACGCGCCGACAGTTCATCGAAGGCAGCGCCGGCCTCTGGGTCACCGCGGCCCTGTTGCCGCGGGCGGCGAGCGCTCAGGGAACGAGCGTCCTGCGCGTGCGCTCCTACGGTGACATCCAGGATTTCGATCCCGCCTTCAGCAAAGCGGCGCCCGACGGTGACGTAGCGCGCTGCGTCTTTCGCAAGCTGATCGACTACAAGAGCAGCACCTCCTGGGAGTGGGAGCTCGATGCCGCCGCGGACGTCAAGCAGGTCGATCCCAAGACGGTCTCGTTCACGCTGAAGTCCGGCATCAAGTGGACGAACGGCTTCGGCGAGATGACGGCCGACGATGTCAAATACTCCTTCGAGCGCATCGCCGATCCCGCGACCAAGTCGCCTTACAAGGGCGACTGGGCGACGCTCGATAAGGTCGAGGTCACCGGCCCGCTCTCCGGCGTGATTCATCTCAAGGAGCCCTTCGCGCCGCTGTGGCTCTCGACGCTGCCCTGGAACGCCGGCTTGATCCTCTGCAAGAAGGCCATGGAGGCATCGGGCAACCGCTTCACCACCAATCCGCCCGCGACCTGCGGCGCTTATCTCCTCAAGGAGTGGCAGCCGAAACAAGAGACCATCCTGGTCCGCAATCCCGACTACAACGGACCGAAGCCCGCCTACGACGAGATCCGGATTCGTCCCATCGAGGACGAGAAGACCGCCGAGATCGGCTTTGCCGCCAAGGAGCTCGACTTCACCGGCGCCAGCGTCAGCTCGTTGCCGAAGCTCAAGACCGATCCGCCGGCCGGCGCGAAACTCGCGATCCGCCCGTCGCTGGCTTACGTCTGGCTCGGCATGAACGTCGACGTGCCGCCCTTCAACGACGTCCGCCTGCGCAAGGCCGTGCAGAAGGCCGTTGACGTCGATGCCATCCTGCAAGCCGCCTACTTCGGAGCCGCCGACCGCGCGACCGGCATCATCGCGCCCGGCCTGCTCGGCCACCGCGACATCAAGCCGCCGCCGCGCGATCTCGAGGGCGCCAAGAAGCTGATGGCCGAGGCCGGAAAGTCCGGCGGCGGCGTCAAAGCCACCCTGGCGATCCTCAACAAGACCGAGCGGTTGACCGCCGCTCAGGTGATCCAGGCCAACCTCGCGGAGATCGGCATCGAGGTGCAGATCGACGCGCACGACAGCGGCACCTTCTGGAGCCTCGGCGATCAATCCAAGGGCGATCAGTGGAAGCAGCTCCATATGATCCTGCAGCGCTATACCATGGCGCCGGATCCGAGTTGGGCGGTGGCTTGGTTCCTGCCGTCTCAGATCGGCGTCTGGAACTGGGAGCGCTGGAACAGCCCGGAGTTCGATGAGCTCAACAAGAAGGCACTGGTCGAGACCGACGCGAAGAAGCGCGGCGAGATGTATGTGCGCATGCAAGATTTGATGGAGGAGTCGGGCGCCTATGTGTTCCTGACTCACGAGGTCGCCGGCGTCATCTATCGCGACAATGTCGCCCCCGCGCTGATGCCCGATGGACGCGTGATCCTGCCGGGATTCGCGCCCAAGGCCTGAGCGGCGCGGCGATGCCCCTCGCCGCCGCGGAGTGATGTTTCTCTTCGCGCTGCGCCGGTCCGCCCTCGCCTGCGCCATCATCTTCTGTGCGATCGCGCTGCTCTTCGGCATGATCTATATCGTGCCGGGCGACCCCGCGAGCGTGGCGCTGGGGCCGTTGGCTACGCCGGAGATCAAGGCCGCCTTCCGGGCGCAGATGGGACTGGACCAGCCCGTAACGACCCAGTTCTTCATCTTTCTGAGCCACGTCTTCACCGGCGATCTGGGCATCGACTTGTTCTCGAACCGGCGGGTCACCGAGATCGTCTTCGAAGCCTTGCCCTATACGATCGCGCTCACCGCGAGTGGCATCGGCTGGGCGATCGCGCTGGGCGTGCCGCTCGGATGCTGGTCGGCGATCCACCGCGAGACCTGGCTCGACCGGATCGCCGGCGTCTTCGCGGTGGCGGCGATCGCAGTGCCGTCTTTCGTGGTGGCGCTCTACGCGCTTCTGCTTTTCGCGGTGGAGCTGAACTGGTTCCCGGCGATCGGCGCCGGGGCTCGCGGAAACCTCGGCGACCAGCTCGCGCATCTGGTGCTGCCGTCCTTCGCCATCGGGCTCGGCTGGGTCGGCTATCTTGCCAGGCTCGTGCGGGCCTCCATGCTCGAGGTGCTCGGCGAGAACCATATCCGAACGGCGCGCGCCTACGGCCTTCCGGAGCGCCGCATCGTGTTCCGCTATGCCTTGCGGCTTGCCGTATTGCCGACGGTGACCTTGCTCGGCGTCGGCATCGGGAACTTGCTCTCGGGCGCGGTCTTCGCGGAGATCGTGTTCGCCCGGCCCGGCGCGGGCAAGCTCGTCTTCGATGCCGTCGTCACCCGCAACTTTCCGATCGTGAGCGGCGCGGTGCTGGTCACCACCGCGCTCTTCACGCTGTGCACGCTCGCGTCGGATCTACTGATCGCTTGGCTCGATCCTCGTGTCCGCGCCAACCTTTGAGGAGGCCACCGCGCCGGTACCGCAGCGCCGCTCGGCGCTACGACACCTGTTGGCGGACCCGCTGGGGCGCTTCGGCCTGACGCTGGTCCTCGTGATCCTGCTCACGGCGATCTTCGCAGATGCGATCGCGCCGTATAATCCCACGGCGATCGCCGTTCCCAACCGGCTGCAGGGACCGTCGCTCGCGCACCTCTTCGGCACCGACCAGCTCGGACGCGACGTGTTCTCGCGCGTGGTGCTGGGCGCGCGGATCGCGCTCGAGGTGGCGCTGGTCGCGATCACGCTCGCCCTGGCGGTCGGCGGTGCCCTCGGTCTTGCCGCCGGCTATGGGCCCCGATGGCTCGACGGCATTCTGGTACTGGTCTTCGATACCATCCGCTCGTTTCCGACCATCATGTTCGCGCTCGCGTTGGTCACGTTGATCGGGCCGAGCCTCGAGACGGTGATCGTGGTCGTCGTCGCGACCTTCGCGCCGAGCTACGGCCGGATCGTGCGCACGCAGACCCAGGCGCTGAAGCACGCCGAATTCATCCTGGCCGAGCGCTCGCTCGGTGCCGGAGCGGTGCGCATCCTGGCCGTCCACGCCGTGCCGAACATCGTGGGACCGCTGTTCATCCTCGCGAGCATGGACGTTCCCGTAGTCATCACCATCGAGGCCGGGTTGAGCTTCCTCGGCTTCGGCGTGCGGCCGCCGACGCCGAGCTGGGGCACGGTGCTCAACGACGGCTATGCCTTCATCGGCAATACGCCGTGGATCATCCTGGCGGGCGGCTTGCCGCTGGTGCTGTCGACGCTGGGGTTCACCTTCCTCGGCGAGGCGCTGCGCGACGCGATCGACCCGCGGCTGCGCAAGGAGATCTGAGGTGGCGGCGCTCCTGGAGGTCGACGGCCTCTCGGTGGATTTCGCGGGATCGCAACGGCCCATCCACGCGCTCCGCGATATCCGATTCTCCATGGAGCGCGGCCGCATCGTCGGGCTGGTCGGCGAGAGCGGCTCCGGGAAATCGACCCTGAGCCTCGCGGTGCTGCGCCTGCTGGCGCCCTCTGCCCGCATCGTCTCCGGCACGATCCGCTTCGACGGCGTCGATATTTTGGCACTCTCGGACGAGGCCATGCGGGCGCTCCGGGGCCGGCGCATCGCCATGGTGTTCCAGGACCCCATGAGCACGCTCAATCCAGTGCTGTCGGTCGGCGCGCAGATGATCGATGTGCAGTTCCGCGACGCCGATCTCTCGCGCAAGCAGAAGCGGGCCCGCGCGGTGAGCCTTCTGGCGCGGGTCGGCATTCCCGATCCCGAGCGGCGGATCGACGATTTTCCCCATCAATTCTCCGGCGGCATGCGCCAGCGCATCTCGATCGCCATGGCGCTGCTCGGCCAGCCGGATCTCCTCATCGCGGACGAGCCCACCACCGCGCTCGACGTGACGCTCGAGGCGCAGATCCTCGACCTCCTGCGCGATCTCCGTCGCGACTTCGCCGGCGCCATCCTGCTGGTTTCCCACCATCTCGGCGTTGTCGCGGAGTTCTGCGACGAGGTCGTGGTGCTGTATGCCGGCGAGATGGTCGAGCAGGCGCCGGTCGGCGAGCTCTTCGCCAATCCGCGCCACCCTTACACGCGCGCGCTGCTCGACTGCGACCCCGGCCGGCTGCCCGCGGATGCGCGGAGCTTCCCGACCATCCCGGGCCGGCTGCCCGACCTCGGGGCTCCGCGCACGCAGTGCGTCTTCGCGGCGCGCTGCCCGCTCGCTATCGAGCGCTGCCGAGCGGAGCCGCCGGCGATGATCGATGTCGCGCCCGGTCACCGCGCCAGCTGTCATCTCCTCGGTGGCTGAGCTTCTGGAAGTCGAGCGGCTGCGCGTCCGCTTCCGCGCGGTCAAGCCTCTCAATGCCTGGCTCGGTGGCATTCGCGATCCCATGATCGACGCGGTTGCCGACGTATCCCTCGACATCCCCGAGGGTGGCGCCTTCGGGCTGGTGGGGGAGAGCGGCTCGGGAAAGACCACCCTCGGCCGCGCGATCATGGGGCTGGTGCCGGTCGAGAGCGGCGAGGTCCGCCTTGCGGGCGCGGCCTTTCCGAAGCGGGGCGGGCGGGCCCTCAAGGCGTGGCGCCGCCGCATCGCCATGACGTTTCAGGATCCGACGGGCTCGCTGAGCCCGCGCCTCACGGTGCGCACGCTCATCACCGAGCCGTTCCGCATCCACGGAATGACGAGCCGCGATCTCGGTGCCGAGGCACGGCGGCTCATCGCGCTGGTCGGGCTCTCAGAGGACTTCCTCGATCGTTACGCTCACGAGCTCAGCGGCGGTCAGGCACGGCGGGTGGGTATCGCGCGCGCGCTGGCGCTCGATCCGCGGCTCCTGATCGCCGACGAGCCCACGGCCGGGCTCGACGTCTCCGTGCAAGGCGAGGTCCTGAACCTGCTCGCGCGGTTGCGCGGCGAGCTCGGAATCGCGCTGCTGCTCATCACGCACAATCTGGCCGCGGTCCGGCTCAGCGCGGAGCGGCTCGGCGTCATGTACATGGGCCGGCTGGTCGAGACGGGCCCCACGGGCGCAGTGTTCCGAGGCGCCGCGCACCCCTACACGGCAGCGCTCCTCGCGGCGATCCCCATCGCCGATCCCACACGCCACCGCAAGCGCGCGATCGCCGGTGAGGTGCCGAGCCTGCTGCACCGCCCGCCCGGCTGCGAGTTCCACACGCGCTGCCCGCATGCCCAACCTCGCTGCCGCGCGGAAGCCCCGCTCGCACGCGAGATCGCGACGGGACATGCCGCGCGGTGCCACTTCCCGATTGACGCGGGCGGGTCGAGCTCTACGGGTTCGCCCTGAGCGCCGCGCGGGCGGCGGCGGCGCCGCCGAGCATGGCGCCGGTGTAGCCCCCGGACATGGTAAAGGCGGAGGCAAGCCAGAGCCCGTGGATCGCGGTGGCCGGCGAGCGGGCGAGCGTCTCGCCCAAGTTCTCGTCGGGCGCGTAGCCATAGACCGCGCCACGGGGCGTGTTGAGGTACTGCTCCATGGTTTCCGCGGTCGCCATTTCCCGATGCACCACCGCGCCGGCGATGCCGGGGAAATGCCGATCGAGATCGCCGATCAGACGATCCATCCACCGCTCCCGGCGCTCGCGCTTTCGATCCGCGGGGAGGTCCGCCCAGTTCTCCACGCGGTCGACGCCGCAAAATGAGCCCAGGAACGGCCCGGCCTCGTTGAGGCCCGTAGCGATGCGGCGATAATCGACGAAGACATAGGGCGGCAACCGGTCACCCGGATCCTCGGCGAGGATGGCCGAGGCTTCCCGGTAAGCGTCGATGCTTCGCATCCAATCCGGGAAGATGCAGGTGGAATAGTGCGTGACGCCGAACTCGCCGGCAGGGCGACTCAAGCCGAGCGATAGCGTCCAGAGCGAGATCGAGAGCCGCCGCCGCTGGTAGGGCGCTAGAAAGATCTCGCGCCATTCCTGCGGCAGCATCTCCGCCAGGCGCTGCGGCGCCGCGTTCCCGAATGCTACGGGCGCGGTATCGACCCTGGCATCGCCGCCGCCGCGCGCGCGGTGGCCAACGCCGGTGATGCGGTGGCGATCCATCACGAGCGCGCCCACCTCGCGGCCACTCTCGGCGACCCCGCCGGCGGCGCGGATCAGCGACACCAGCCGGTCGGTGAGCGCCTGGGACCCGCCGCGCACATAGTGACCGCCGCCCAGCAGAAACGAGGCCTGCGGGATCGCGTAGTGCAGGAACCGCATCCGGCCGGGGTCGTCGTGGTAGTAGGCGAGGTTGCCGGCGAGCGCCGCCTTCACCGCCTCGTCCTCGCCGAACAGATGCCGGAGCGCCTCGCTCACGCTTGCGCGGCCGTGGCGGACCAAGGGCCAGATGTGGTGCACCGTTTGCGGCCCGTGGCGCAGCCACCAGGTGCGGTCGTCTTGATGCTCGGCGGCGAAACCGACCGCGCCACGGATCGCCGTCAGCCATTGGAAATAAATCTTGAGTCCGGCGGCCTGATGAGGAAACCGGCGGGTGGTCGCCGCGCGCGCGGAATCGATGCCGTGCGGGAGCGCGAAGGGCGCGCCGATCAGCCCGCCGCGCATCTCGTGAAGGTCCCCCACCTGCACGAAATCCGCTTCGGGATCGAGTCCCAAGGCGTGCAGCAGCGGCAGCTTGGGGTCGCCGGCATCGAGCCCGTCGATCTCATGGAGCGAAGCCTCGATGGCGAGCCCGTTGTGGCGATAGACGGTGGCGGCGCCGCCGAAACTGTCGTTACGCTCCAATACGAGGACGCGGCGCCCGGCCTGCGCATAGAGCGCGCCGGCCGTCAGGCCGCCCAGGCCCGAGCCCACCACGATCGCATCGAAGCCACGCGTCACAAGCCGCCCCCTTGAGCCCCCGATGGAGCATAAGGAGCTCGGCCCGGCTCGTTTTGATCCAGGTCAGTCGGCGGGTCCCGAGCCAGAGATGGGCGCGCAAGTCGAAGTGGCCCGACTATGGCGCATTGCCGCGATAAATGATCGAGGCGAAATACTACGAGGGAGCGGGATTTCTCGAACTACGCGGAGCGAACCTGTTGAATAAACGCCTCAATTTGAGCCTTGAGCGCTTCGCCATTCTTGCTGAGCTCGCCCGCCGAGGCGAGCACCTGGGTCGCCGCGGCGCCGCTTTGCTGAGCCGCCTCGCTCACCCCGACGATGTTCGACGACACGTCGCCCGTGCCTTGCGCCGCCTGCTGAACGTTTCGGGCGATTTCCTGCGTTGCGGCACCCTGCTCCTCGACCGCGGCCGAGATCGCCGCCGCTGACTCGTTCACCTTACCGATCGCCGTCGTGATGCCCTGGATCGACAATGCCGAGCTCTGAGTCGCCTCCTGGATCGCCTTGATCTGCCCGCTGATGTCCTCGGTCGCCTTCGCCGTCTGGTTGGCCAGCGCCTTCACCTCGGACGCGACCACGGCGAAACCCTTGCCGGCCTCGCCGGCGCGCGCCGCCTCGATCGTGGCGTTGAGCGCCAGCAAATTCGTCTGCGCGGCGATATCGCTGATGATCTTGACCACCTCGCCGATCTTCACGGCCGCGTGGGTCAACCCTTGGACCTGCTCGTTGGAGCGGCCGGCCTGATTGACCGCATCGGCGATCATGCGACTCGACTGGGCGACTTGCTGGCCGATCTCCCTTACCGACGCGGAAAGCTCCTCGCTTGCCGAGGCTACAGTCTGCATGTTCCGGGTGGCCTGCTCCGAGGCGGCCGCCACCGTGGTGGCTTGACGCGTGGTCTCCTCCGCGGTGGAGGCCATGGATTGCGCGGTCGAGTGCAGCTCCGCGGCTTGATGCGTGACCGCGATGGCGACGCCACCGATGCCCGATTCCAGCTTGGCAGCAACGTCGAGCACCGCCTTCCGACGGTCCTGCTTGCTGGCATCCTGGTAAACCGAGATCGCGAAGTCCATGTCGAGCATGACCGCGGAATTGACGGCGGTAATCACCTCGGCGAGGCGCTGGCGCTTCCAGCCATAGGTACGGATCGCCAAGTCCGTCAGGTGCGACAGTACGAAGGCATAGCCACCGATGTACCAGCGCGGCTCGAGACCGATCTTGTTGTGCACGAGGCCGATGGTGCGCACGCCCTGGATATAGGCCTCGTCGAAGCGCCCGGAGAACAAGCGGCCCCAATGCGTTGCCTGGGCACCTTTGAGCCGCTCCTTCTGGCTGCCAACCAACGCGGCCAATTGCGGCTCGCGCATCAGATGGTCGTAAAAGCCGGTCAGAACGGCCGGGAGCGCCTTCTCGACGACAGGCCAGAATTCCCAAAGGGCGGCGCCGGTGCTGTCCGCAATGCGCATGAAGCGCAGTCTCGTCTCTCGATCATGCTGCTGGTCACCGGTGCTTTGGGTCGTCATTCTGCCCACCATCTTGTCCGTTGCTGAGACGCCGACGGTCGACCAGTAACGGTGATTCGCAATAATATTCAGTTAACCGACCCCCTTATACGTATCATTTCGTACTCGATCGGCTACGAGCTGTCCGCTTGATCCGTCCCGATCGGAAAGCGCGCCCACGTCGAGGGCTTCATGGCACAGTCGGAGGCGGCAGGCTCGGCGTCTCGTCCGAGCCTCCGAGAGAAGGAGCTGTTCGCATGACGTCTCGTCCGCTCGCGCTCGCTGCAGCCATCGCTTGCGCGCTTTGGAGTAGCGGCGCTCGCGCCGAAGATGCCGCTCAGGTGGATGCGACGCTGCGCTACAACGGTCAGGCGCTGAAGCTCACGAAGGTATTGGTGCTGCAAAACGGCAATGAGGAGGGGCTGGAGGATGGGCCGCGGCTCCGGGTCTTCCTCTCAGACGGCGATATACCTGTGACGGTCGCGGGCGCCGCAGGCATCCTGCGCGCCAAGACCTACGCGCGCGATGCCCACATCAACGGCGTGGTGATCCTCGCCGATCCCACAGGAAGATCGAGCGACGCGACGGCCTCGCTGCTCAATGCGCCGGGCCTGGAGCCCGGCAGCTTCGCATCGGTGACCAGCACCAGCGCGTTCGCCGCGCTCAAGGTGACGGCGAGCCGGGCCTCGGGATCGGCCTCAATCGACGATGCGCCGCTGGAGCTCAAGGCCAAGTTCGATGCACCGCTCAACCCCGATCCCGTCACCAGCGACCTCAAGGGCAAGGCGGCACTCGGCAGCGCGCCCGTGCAGGCCCTCATCGCTTTTCGCGACGCGCTCAGGAAAGGCGACATGGCGGCGGTCGCGAAATATGCGACGGCCGCGCGACAGAAAGAGATCGGCGACTTCCGCGCCAAATCCGGTGACGCCGCGTTTCGTGAGGCGTTGAAGCAAGCGCCCGACGGCGCTTCCGTGACGAAAACGATCAAGCGGCTGGTCGTGCGCGGGACGACCGCGTCGGTCGTGATCGAGGGCGGTGAGGTCGCGGAGCTTGTCCAGGAAGGCGGCGCGTGGAAGGTAGACTGACGCTCTGAGAGCGTCTGTAGACACGGCGAACCGCCGAGCGGCCTCCATGCCGCTCGCGCGCCGTCGAGATTAGAGAGTTTGTTAGTCGACCTTCAGGAAGATCCGGTGGTCGTATTCCCAGTGCTGGGTCAGCGTGCGCCGGATCTGATCGTAGACCTGCACGGGCTCGACGCGCTCTACGGTGATGGAAGCCTCGACAGGAGCCGCCGGCTCAACGGTGCCGAAGGTGTAGATCAAGTGGTCAATGACACTGCTGTCCTCGAGGGACTGCTTGTCGTCAGCGCGGAGCGAATCCAGCTGGTCCATTGCGCCTCCCCAATCCTCTATTCTTCCACCGTGCTCGACACCCACGGGAGTAATCTTTGGTCCGAGCATCTGTGAGCATAGAAGTACCACAAAGGGCAAAAGTCAAAGGCCATTGCCCCGTCTTCTAACTCACGATTTGTGGCAATTTGGTGGTTCGGCACTGCACAAAACCGAGTCTTGTGGTTAATCGGCAAAGTATAACTATGGCTTGAAGGCATAGATTCGGCCATCGCCCGCAATGAAGAGGCGATCATCGCTGGCGAGGATCGTGACGAAATGCCTCAGGCCTTGCATGACCTCAGCCGGGCCGCCACCCGCAAAGACGGGGGTACCCGTGTCGGCACGAAACCCATGGAGGCGATTGTCGCCCTCGGCCCCGACCATCCAGACAATCGGATTGGAGTTGTCGTCGTCCGTGGTGACGATCGGAGCGCCACGGCCGCTGATATCCGCGCACCACGCCGTCGAGAGTTTGGGTGCGGGATGCGCATCGATCTTGAGCATCGTGAGGCCACCGATCGAGACCCGATTGGGACAAGCGGCGCCGGCGCCTTCGAAGGCGACATAGGATCCATTCAGCGTCGGCAAGACCGCGGGCGCGGTGCGGATCGGATTTCGCGCCACGCGCTGCACGTCGCGGGCGCCGCCGACGCCGCCGAGATTGGTGCGGTCGAGCAAATAGCCTTTGCCATCTTTCCCAAGCGCCAGCAGCAACGCGGTCTTGCCGTCGGGATCGGCAACATCGAGCGGCAGCGCGCCGACGCCGCCGAGATCGGCATCGGCGTCGTCGAGGGCCTTCCAATCGGTCGGTGCGAAGAAGTCGCGCGGATCCTGCGTCGTCTTGAGATCGAGATCGAGGCGGATGATCGCCTCGCCGTCCGCCCATTCGTGGGCGCCCTCGGTATTTCCGGTGGCGACGAACAGCGAGCGTCCGTCATAACTGACGCCGCCGGGCGCCCAGACCCCGCCGGCCATGCCGCGCGTGGTCCAGGCGACGACTGTGCGGGGGTCGTTGAGATCGATCCCTACGACCCAGCCATGGTACTGCCCGCAGTCGCCGAAATGCCCACCGTAGGGGACGTAGAGCTTGTTCTCGGCGATCAGCAGGGCGCCGCGCTGATTCTGGACGCGCGGCGTGAAGGCGAGGCCGCGCGAGCGAAGCGCCTCGGCGACGTTCACGGGAAACCCGGGCAGGACCGCGCCGTCGCCGACGGATAACCCGAAGATGAGATGCTGCGCGCCCGATCCATCCGGCGCCTCGACCATGGCGTCGAGATAGATCGCGTCCTTGATCCCGTCGATCGTGGGCGTTCCCGTGATGCCGAGCGGACTGATATTTCCGCACGGCAGGGCGGAGCGCGGCACCGGCGGTCCCAGGGATTTCTTCCAGGCGACTTTTCCGTTGCGGCCGTCGAGCGCATAGACCGAGTTGTTCTCCGTCGCCACGATCACCAGCTTCCGACTGGTTTGGCGGAAGTGCCAGAACAAGGGCTGCGCGTAGACGTTCCCGTCGACCCGGCCGTCGAACTCGGGATCGAGATGCATGCCGGCGGCGCGCTCGTAAGTGAGCCGAGGCATCACGTAGAGCCCGCCGCGGGCCGCGTCGTTGTGAAACGTCAGGATCGACTGGGCATTACCAACGCCGCCGAGCAGCAGCATGGCGCCAAGTCCTGCAGCAAGCCCGAGGGTGCGGCGGATGTGTCGCATGGATTGTCTCTCTAAGATCATGGAGGAGTGACCGCTATGGGCTCGACGCACCGGTCCCGGCCGGCGGTAAGCCCTGACGGATCCGATCATGGCTCGGAAGGTCGGCGGCCGTCCAGCCGCCGCCCAGGGCCTCGATCAGCACGACGCTCGCAGCCAGCCGGCTCTGCAGGATGGCGAGCGCGGTCTGCTTGTTGCTGAGCGACACGGTCTGCGCGGTGATGACGTTGGTGTAGGCCACGGTTCCCGCGGTGTATTGATTGAGGATCAGGCGCTCGGCCTCCTCCGCGGCCCTGACCGCGCGATTCTGGACCTCGGCCTGTTGCTCGAGGATGCGCAGCGCGGCGAGTTGGTCCTCCACCTGCTGAAACGCCGCCAGCACCGTCTGCCGATAGTTGGCGATGGTCTGGTCATAGGCCGCGCGCGCCGCCGCGACCTGCGCCGAGCGCAAGCCCGCGTCGAACACAGTCTCCGCGAGCTGCGGCCCCACCGACCACACCGCGTTCGAGGCGCGGAAAAGATTCTCGATCGCGGAGCCCAAGAACCCATAGGAGGCGGAGAGGGTGATCGCGGGATAATAGGCCGCGATGGCGACGCCGATCTGCGCATTGGCGGCCGCCGTCGCGCGCTCGGCGGCGGCGATGTCGGGCCGGCGCTCCAGCAGCGTCGAGGGAACGCCCGGCGGAACCACCGGCACGCGGAGCTCCAGCGGCGTCGGCGCGATGGAGAACTCGGCCGGCGGCTTGCCGATCAGCACGGCGATGGCGTGCTCGAGCTGAGCCCGCTGAACACCGACGTTGATCGCCAGCGCCCTCACGCCCTCGACCTGGGCTTGCGCCTGCGCCACGTCCGAGCGTGCGGCCGTGCCCTGGGTGTATCGGTTCTGGGTGATCTGCAGCGATTTCGTGTCGGCGTCCACGGTCGCGTCGAGCAACCGCTTGAGCTCGTCGCTGATCCGGAGGTCGAGGTAGTCGGTGGCCAGCACCGATTGCGCGGAGAGCCGGGCCGCCGCAAGGTCGGCGGCACTCGCCTCGGCACTCGCGTAGCTGGCCTCCACGGATCGCCGGATCCGGCCCCAGACGTCGATTTCCCAGCTCAGACTGCCCGTGACGCTGAATTGGCTCTTGATGGTGCTGCGGCCGGTCTGACCGCCGCCGGTGCCCGAGCGCTGCGCCGAGGTGTCGAGGCCGACAGTCGGAAAGAAGGCCGTCCGGGCTTCCTCGACCAGCGCGCTCGCCTGCCGGAAGGCCGCTTCGGAGGCCTTGAGCGTCTGGTTCGAGACATCGATCTGCGCCTCGAGCTGATCGAGCAGCGGATCCTTGTAGATCGACCACCAGGCGGTACCGCTCCCGGCGTCCTGAGGCTCGCTCGGCTTCCAGCCGTCCAGCTCCTTGTAGGCGGCTGGCGTGGGCGCCGTCGGCCGCTTGTAGTCCGGGCCCACCTCGCAGGCCGCGAGCGACGCCAGCGCCACCGCGGGCACGACCCATCGGAGCCGCGCGCTCATCATTCGCCGCCTTGCAGCGGCGCCGCGACGCCCGGATGGCTGCGGCGCCAGAGCCGCTGGCACCAGAGCTGGAACCGGTCGAGGTAAAGGTAGATCACGGGGGTGGTATAGAGCGTCAAGACTTGGCTCACCAGCAGTCCGCCAACGATGGAGATGCCGAGGGGCCGGCGGAGCTCGCCGCCCTCGCCGGCGCCGATCGCGAGCGGCACCGCGCCCAAGAGCGCGGCCATTGTGGTCATCATGATCGGGCGGAAGCGCAGCAGACAGGCTTGATAGATCGCATCGCGCGACGTCAGATTCTGCTTGCGCTCGGCATCGATGGCGAAGTCGATCATCATGATCGCGTTTTTCTTGACGATGCCGATCAGCAAGATGACGCCGATGAGCGCAATGATATCGAATTCCGAGTTGAACGCCATCAGCGCCAGGATGGCGCCGACGCCCGCCGACGGCAGCGTCGACAGGATGGTGAGGGGGTGCACGTAGCTCTCGTAGAGGACGCCCAGCACGATGTAGACCGCGGCGATCGCCGCGAGGACCAGGTAGGGCTCGTTGGCGAGCGATTGCTGAAAGGCGCGCGCGGTACCCTGGAACGTGCCGTGTATCGTGCCGGGAACGCCGATGCGCGTCATCGCCTCGTTGATGGCAGCGACCGCATCGCTGAGGGATTTTCCCGCCGCCAGGTTGAAGGAGATCGTGCTGGCGACGAAGAGGCCTTGATGGCTGACGGCGAGCGGCGTCTTGCCGGGCTCGTAACGGGCGAAGGCGGCGAGCGGCACCATGGTCTCCGCAGCGGAACTCACGGCCGCGCCGGTGGAGACACCGCCGCGGCCGGTGGCGGCCAGCTGATTGTTTGCGAGATTGCGCGCGGTGTCCTGCGCGATGGTCGCGGCCGAGGAGGACGCCTTGGGCCCCAAAACGGTTCCCGCCACGGCGTTGGTCTGCTGAACGCCCCCTACGGATCCGCCGGCGGTGCTCACGTACAGGTCGTCGAGGGTCTCCGGGCTCTGCCAGAACTCGGGCGCTACTTCCATGACCACGTGATACTGGTTGATCGCGTTGTAGATCGTCGACACCTGACGCTGGCCGAAGGCGTCGTAAAGCGTGTTGTCGATCTGGCTCGCGTTGACCTTAAAGCGCGCCGCTGTCGCGCGGTCGATGACCAGATCCGTTTCCAGGCCGTTCTGTTGCTGGTCGGAGTTGACGTCCGTCAAATCCGGCAGCGCCTGCAACGCCTCGGTGATCTTCGGGCCCCAGGTGTAGACGTCGGCGAGATTGTCGCCCTGGAGGGTGTACTGGTACTGCGCGTTGCTCTGCCGGCCGCCCACACGGATATCTTGCGCCGCCTGCAGAAAGAGGGAGGCACCCGGCACCTGCGTGAGCTCGCGGCGCAGACGCGTAATCACCTGGTCCGCCGAGACGCTGCGCTCCGCCAACGGCTTCAGCGAGATGAACACGAAGCCGCCATTCGTCTGGCCTCCGCCGGTGAAACCGACCACGTTGGCGACCGCATCGTCTTTCTGCACGATCGAGATGAATTGCGCGAGCTTCTGGCGCATCAGCTGAAAGGAGATGCTCTGGTCGGCCTGAATGCCGCCGATCACGCGCCCCGTATCCTCTTGCGGGAAGAAGCCCTTGGGCACGGCCATGAAAAGGTAGACATTGAAGCAGAGCGTCAGCAGCAGGATCAGCATGACACTGACCGGATGCGCAAGCGCGCGCTGCAGCGTCCGGTCGTAGGCCCGCAACAGGGCCTCGAAGCAGCGCTCCGCCACGCGCGAGAAGCGCCCTGCGCGGCGCTGGTCTGGCGGTACGATAACGCGGGCGCACATCATCGGCGTCGTGGTCAAGGAAACCACCAGAGATACGGCAATCGCCATGGAGAGCGTGACGGCGAACTCGCGGAAGTAGCGCCCGACGATTCCGCCCATCAGTAAGATGGGTAGAAAGACCGCAATCAGCGAGAGGCTCATGGAGAGTACGGTAAAGCCCACCTCGCGCGCGCCCTGTATCGCCGCTTGGAAGCGCGGCATGCCGGCCTCGACATGGCGCGAGATGTTCTCCATCACCACGATGGCGTCGTCGACCACGAAACCCGTCGAGATCGTGAGCGCCATCAGCGAGAGATTGTCGAGGCTATAGCCCAGCAGGTACATGCCGCCGAGGGTGCCGAGCAGCGACACCGGCACCGCGACGCTGGGCACGAGCGTTGCGCGCGCGTTGCGCAGGAACAGGAACACCACCATGATGACCAGAGCGATCGAGATCATCAGGGTCCGCTCGACTTCCTTCAGCGAGGATCGGATCGTCGTCGACTGGTCCAACGCCACGCGCATTTCGATATCGCTGGGAATCGATGCTTGCAGCTCGGGCAAGAGTGCCCGCGCGCGATCGACCGTCTCGATCACGTTGGCACCGGGCTGCCGATAGAGGATCACGAGCACGGATGGGCGACCGTTCGCGAGCCCGTCGTTTCGGATGTTCTCCACGGAATCGATGATCTCGCCGAGGTCCGACAGCCTTACGGCAGCGCCGTTTCGGTAGGCGACCAGTAGCGATCGGTATTGCGATGCCTTCGTCGCCTGATCGTTGTCGTAGAGTTGGTAGTGCAGATCGCCTTCCTCGATGGCGCCCTTGGGAGCATGGGCGTTCGCCGAAGCGAGTGCCGCGCGCACGTCCTCGAGGCCGATGCCGTACTTGAAGAGCGCACGCGGGTTGAGCTCCACCCGTACCGCAGGCAGCGCCGCGCCACCAATGGTGACCTGGCCGATCCCGGCGAGCTGCGAGAACTTCTGCTGCATCACCGAGGACGCCGCGTCGTAGATCTGGCCGCGGCCCAGGGTCGGTGACGTCAAAGTGATGATCATGATCGGCGCGTCGGCCGGGTTCACCTTGCGGTAGGTCGGGTTGCTGCGCAGGCTCGCCGGGAGGTCGGCGCGGGCGGCGTTGATCGCCGCCTGGACATCGCGCGCAGCGCCATCGATGTCGCGATTGAGACCGAACTGCAGCGTGATGCGCGCCTGACCGACGGTGCTCTGCGAGGTCATCTCGCTGACGTCCGCGATGACGCCGAGGTGACGCTCCAGCGGCGTCGCGACGCTGGTCGACACCACCTCGGGGCTTGCGCCGGGCAGGGAAGCCTGAACCGAGATAGTGGGGAAATCCACCTGCGGCAGCGGCGACACCGGCAGCTGGAAGAAGGCAATGACGCCAGCGAGAGCGACGCCGCAAGTCAGCAGCGTCGTCGCCACCATGCGCCGGATGAAGACCTCCGACGGGTTCACGACGACGGGTTCCGCTCGCGGCGGTCATCGGGCTCGGGCGGGAAGTGGCGGGCAAGCCGCTGGCCCAGCCGGTCGAAAGCGAGATAGATGACCGGGGTGGTGAAGAGCGTCAGGAGCTGGCTCACGATGAGACCGCCGACGATGCTGATGCCCAACGGATGGCGGAGCTCCGAGCCCGTGCCGCTGCCGACCATCAAGGGCAGCGCGCCAAGCAGCGCCGCCATAGTGGTCATGAGGATCGGGCGCAGCCGCAGCAGGCAAGCCTGGTGGATTGCCTCGCGCGGCGACTTACCTTCCTCGCGCTCGGCCTCCAGCGCGAAGTCGATCATCATGATCGCGTTCTTCTTGACGATGCCGATCAACAGGACGATGCCGATGATGGCGATAATGCTGAGGTCGCTGCCGGCGACGATCAAGGCCAACAGCGCGCCGATACCGGCGGAGGGCAGCGTCGACAAGATCGTCACCGGATGGACGAAGCTCTCGTAGAGCACGCCGAGCACGATGTAGACCGTCACGATCGCGGCCAGGATCAGGAACAACTCGTTGCTGAGGGCGGCCTGGAAGGCGAGCGCCGCGCCTTGAAAGATCGTGAGCACGCTGAGCGGCATGCCGATATCCAGCTCCGCCTGCTTCACCGCCGGCACGGCATCGCCCAGCGATGCGCCGGGTGCCAGATTGAACGATATATTGGTGGCCGGAAATTGCGCGAGGTGATTGATCTTGAGCGGCGCCGTTTGCTCGCTCAGCGTGACAAGCGTGGACAGCGGAACCTGGCCGCCCGTGGCGGTGGCGGAGGGTAGATAGATCGACCCGAGCGAGGTCAGCGAGGATTGCATGTCCGGCTCGGCCTCCAGGATCACGCGGTACTGGTTCGACTGAGTGAAGATGGTCGAGATGATGCGCTGGCCGAAGGCGTCGTAGAGGGCATTGTCGACGGTCGCCGGCGTGATACCAAAGCGCGCCGCCGTGTCGCGATCGATGGTGAGGTAGGCCGAGAGACCCCGCTCCTCCTGGTCGCTGGCTACGTTCTCGAAGGCCGGGAGCTGGTTCAGCCGGTCTACGAGCCTCGGTGCCCAAGCGGCGAGATCGTCGGGACTGGCGCTCTCCAGCACGAACTGGTACTGCGTCCTGCTCACCGTCGTGTCGATGGTGAGATCCTGCACCGGCTGCATGTAAAGCGAGATGCCGCCGACATCCGCGGTCTCTTGCTGCAATTGGCGGATGATGTCGCTCGCGCTGAGCTGGCGCGCGTCGTGCGGCTTCAGATTGATCAGGAACCGGCCGCTGTTGAGCGTCGTGTTGGTACCGTCGATGCCGATGAAAGACGAGAGGCTGTCGACGTTGGGGTCCTTGAGAATGGCAGCGGCCAGCGCCTGCTGGCGCTCGGCCATCGCGGGATAGGAGATCGATTGCGCCGCCTCGGAGATGCCCTGGATCAGGCCGGTGTCCTGGATCGGGAAGAAACCCTTGGGAATCCAAATATAGAGGGCCGCGGTGAGCACCAATGTCGCCAGCGCCACCACAAGCGTCAGCGGCTGGTGATCCAAAACCGTATTGAGAGCGCGATCGTAAGCGCGGACCAGCGCATCGAACCATTCGCGGTTCTTGCGCTCGAACATGCTCTCCGTGGTCTCGTCATGTCGGCGCAGCAACTTGGCGCAGGCCATCGGCACCAATGTCAGCGATACCACGGCAGAGATCAGGATGGTCACCGAGAGAGTGATCGCGAACTCGCGGAAGAGGCGGCCCACGACGTCGCCCATGAACAGCAGGGGGATCAGCACCGCGATCAGCGATATCGTCAGCGACACGATCGTGAAACCGATCTGCTCAGAGCCCTTGAGCGCCGCCTTCAGCGGCGGATCGCCCTCCTCCAAATAGCGAGCGATGTTCTCGATCATCACGATGGCGTCGTCGACCACGAAGCCGGTCGCGATGGTAAGCGCCATCAGCGAGAGGTTGTTGATGCTGAAGCCCAGCAAGTACATGGCGCCGAAGGTGCCGACGAGCGACAGCGGCACCGAGAGGCTCGGGATGATGGTGGCCCGCAGATTGCGTAGAAACAGAAAGATCACCAGAACGACCAGGACGACGGCCAGCGCCAGCTCGAACTCGACGTCCGCTACGGAGGCGCGGATCGTGGTGGTTCGGTCGGTGAGCACGGCAACATCGACAGCCGAAGGGAGCGAGGCTTGCAACTGCGGAAGCAGAGCCTTGACGCTGTCGACGACGGCGATGACGTTGGCGCCGGGCTGGCGCTGGATATTGAGGATCACCGCAGGCGTGACGTTGGTCCAGGCGGCGAGGCGTGAATTCTCCGAGCCGTCCACCACGGCCGCCACGTCCGAGAGATGCACGGCAGAGCCGTTCTTGTAGGCCACGACCAGGGCTCGGTAGTCGTCGGCGCTGTGCAGCTGATCGTTGGCATTGATGGTGTAGGCGCGCGAGGGTCCGTCGAAATTGCCTTTGGGCGTGTTGACATTGGCGTTGGCGACGGTGGTGCGGAGATCGTCGATGTTGAGGCCGTAGGCGGCGAGCGCCCGGGGATTCGCCTGGATGCGCACCGCCGGGCGTTGACCGCCGCTGATGCTGACCAGGCCGACACCGGGAAGCTGTGAGATCTTCTGCGCGAGACGGGTGTCGGCGACGTCCTCGATTTGCGGCAGCGGGATGGTCTTGGACGTGAGCGCCAGAGTGAGGATCGGCGCATCCGCTGGATTCACCTTCGCATAGATCGGCGGGGCCGGCAGGTCGCTGGGCAGCAGGTTACCGGCCGCGTTGATCGCGGCCTGAACTTCCTGCTCGGCGACGTCGAGGTTGATGGCAAGGCTGAACTGAAGCGTGATCACCGAGGCGCCGGCGGAGCTGCTCGACGACATCTGGTTCAGGCTCGGCATCTGCCCGAATTGGACCTCGAGCGGAGCCGTCACCGAGGTCGTCATGACGTCCGGGCTGGCGCCGGGATAGAAGGTCTGCACCTGGATGGTGGGATAGTCGACCTCTGGGAGAGCCGAGAGCGGCAGGAAGCGGAAAGCGAGCCCGCCCACCAGCAGGATCGCCACCATCAGGAGCGTGGTGGCGACCGGCCGCAGGATGAACGGACGCGAGGGGCTCACCGCGAATCCTCGTTCATAGGCGACGACGTCGCTGCTTTGTCATTGGCTGTTTCCGCCGGAGCCAGCCCCACCGTTCGTGCGCGGCCCCCGCGGCTGCTGGCCCTGCGACGTGCTTTGCGGCGGCACCGCCGCGCCTCCCGATGCGCCGGCGGGTGTTCCGGCAGCACCGCCAGTGGATTGACGCAGGGAAATCTTGGCGCCATCTCGAAGCTTGTCGGCGCCGTCGACGACGACGCGGTCGCCGACCGAGAGGCCGGAGCGCACGGCCACTTTCTCGCCCTCAGCGGGCCCGAGCTTGATCACCTGCACGGCCACGGTGTCGTCAGGCTTGACGAGATAGACGAAGGTGCCGGGCGCCCCCCTCTGGACGGCCGCCGTCGGAATGACGGTCTCGTCGTGCAGCGTCTCGACCCGGAGCTGTATGTTGACAAACTGGTTCGGGAACAGGCTGTTGTCGCCGTTGTCGAATTGCGCCTTCAACTTCAGCGTGCCGGTGGTCGTGTCGATCTGGTTGTCCACGGTAGCGAGCGAACCGGTGGCGATCTTGGTGGTCTGGCTGCGATCGTAGGCAACGGCCTGCAGGGTAGCGCCGGCATTGAGCTGCTTCATCACAGCCGGCACTCTGTCTTCCGGCAGCGTAAACACCACGGTGATCGGCTGCAGTTGCGTCAGCACGACGATGCCATTCGTATCGTTCGCCTGCACGTAGTTGCCCGGGTCGACCTGCCGCAAGCCGACGCGGCCACTCACCGGCGCGAGAATGAAGCAATAAGCGATGTTGAGCTTGGCGGTCTCAACCTGCGCCTGGTCGGAGATAACTGTCCCCTCGAGCTGATGGACGAGGGAATCCTGCGTATCGAGCTGCTGCTTTGGGATCGAATCCTGCGCCACCAGCTTGCGGTAGCGCTGGAGATCGAGCTGAGCATTGGCGAGCAGCGCCTGGTCGCGCACCAGCTGCCCCTGGGCGTTCGCCGCCTGCTGCTCGTAGGGGCGGGAATCGATTTCGGCAAGGAGATCACCCTCCTTCACCATCTGGCCTTCCTTGAAGTCGACGCGCATGAGCTGACCGCTGATCTGCGAGCGCAAGGTCACCGTGGCCAACGGCGTCACCGTCCCAAGCCCGTTCAGCAGGACGTTGATGTCACCTTTTTGCGCGGTGGCGGTGACCACGGGCATCGCTGCGCCGGCGCCGAACCGGCCGGCAGGCGCTTGCGGCACCGGGCGCGTGTGGACCCACCAAGCGACACCCGCGATCACCAGCACGATCACCATGAGCCAGAGCGCCCGGCGCCACAGGGGAGCGGGAGCCAGGGGCGGTCGAGCCCCAACCCGCTGCGCCTCTCGCGCGTCCTGCTCGGGTCTCAGATCATTCATGCAGGCTAAGTCGTCGTCCTAGGGTGCGGGCCAAGCCGCCGGCTCGCCCGCAAGAGAGCAATCGGATCCGCATAGGCTCATAACGAGGAGTTTATCAGCCTTTGGGCGCGCCCGGCGTCGCCTCCCGGTGCCACGGATCGGCCAGTTCTCCATGCCATATATTAGAGGCCTTTGAGATGCCAAGGAACACTTCTGGGGCGAGCGGACGCAACGGCCCGAACGGACCCGCCCTCTCGCAATAGGCGGGCGAGCCGCCGAAAATCCCTATCGGAGACGCCTTTTGCACCAGTGCCCTTGAGGCCCGCCGCCGGCTCGGGCAACATTCTGCCGAGAGCAAAACTCCGGGGGGCGCGAGACATGAAAATCGCAGTGTGGGTTACGGGCGCGATGGCGCTGGCGGCGGTCACGGGTCCAGCGAGCGCGCCCGTCGCGGCGGACGAGCCACCGATCACCATCGGCCTCGAACTCGGCCTCTCTCCACCCGCCGATCCCGGCTTGGGCCAACTCTGCCGGCGCGGCGCGGAGATCGGGGTCGACTACGTGAATGGCGTGATGGGCGGCGTGCTCGGACGCAAGATCCAGATCTCGATACAGGACACGCAGGCCAAGAACGAGGCCGGGATCGCCGCTTACCGCCGCCTCGTCACCGAGGAGAAGGCGGTGGCGGTCACGGGTTTCGCCTACAGCTCCGAGAACATCGCCGTCAACGAGGTCGCCAAGGAACTCGGCGTCCCCACGATCGGGAGCCAAAGCGGCGCCGCGGATATCACGGCCAAGCACTATGACGTAGCCTTCCGCACCCACGCGGTCGACCCCCTGAGGGCGGAAACCTGGCTCGGCTGGATCAAGAAGATGAACTACAAGAAGATCTCGATCATCGCCGTGACGACCGACT
This sequence comes from Allostellaceae bacterium, assembly GCA_035604335.1. Classification (GTDB taxonomy): domain Bacteria; phylum Pseudomonadota; class Alphaproteobacteria; order ATCC43930; family CGMCC-115725; genus DASZHJ01. Next base: position 45,702 of record DATNIT010000253.1, read on the forward strand.
ACGGCATCGGCTTGATCTCCGAGACCGAGAAGCAAAACAAGGAGAAGAGCCTCGGCCTCGAGATACAGTCGCTGACCTACGATCAATCGGTCACGGATCTGACGCCGCAGCTCCTTCAGGTGAAGGCGTTCAAGCCCGACGCGATCATCAATATCGCGGTCGGGCAGATGATCGACCTCATGGTCGATCAAGCCGCGACCATCGGACTTCTGCCGAGCACACCGATGCTGATCTCATACGACGCACCGGTTCGCCCGCAGTGGTGGCAGCTCCACCCCCAAGACGGCGACGTTCATTTCATCGCGTACTACTCTCCGCAGCAGAAGCTCTCCGATCTGGGCTCATGGTACGCGAAGCAATACCAGGAGAAATTCAAGGACCAGCCGGTCTACTCCGACCTCAACTGCTTCGGCGACATCGCGATCATCGCTCAGGCGATCGCGCAGGCGAAGAGCACGGATCCGAAGGCGATCGTCAAGACCCTCGAGACCGGCAAATTCACGGGCTGGGCCGCCGGCGACGTGACGTTTCCACGCGCCGACGGCGTCTTCTTTCACAATTGGTCGCCACCGATGATGATTCTGCACTACACCAAGCCCAACCAGGACTGGCGCGAAGCGGAGGTCGCGTACTCGGAGGGGAAGTAGGCGATCAGAGTGCGCCGCCACACTCGTCGGCTGATCGTCGGCTCGGCAGGCAGCGCCAATTCGTTCGGCACGATCCAATCGGTGCGGGATCGCTGGGGCGATTCGGTCTTCATCATCGCGATCGACACGAACCCCCGCGAGCTCGTCGCGGCGAGCGTCCTTGCCGATGCGTTCGTCCGGGTGCCTTCGGCTCGCTCGCCGGAGTTCCCGGATGCGCTTCGTCAAATCGCTGCATCATACCCGGGTAGCTCGTACCTGCCGATGCATGACGAAGAGATCGAGGCTGCGGCTCGGGTTGCGCGCGATGGAAGGCTGCCGCCCGATCTCGACCTCGCCGCACCCTCCTACGAGATCGTTCGGCTCTGCGGCGATAAGTGGGCGATGCACCAGTGGCTCAGGGCAAACGGGCTGCCCTCTCCCGAGACCGCCCTCGCCACCCCGGACGCCCGCGAGCGGATGCAGGCACCCCTTGTCCTGAAGCCGCGTGAGGGATGCGCGGCCGCGCCCGCACCGCTCGTGCGCGGTGCCGTCGATCTCGCGAACTTGGATCCGAGCCACTGGCTGCTCCAGGAGCAGCTGAGGGAGCCCGAGGTGGGAATCGATGTGTTCTTGGGTCGCAGATCCGGCGCCTTCTGCTGTGTCTGCCGGGAGTACTTCGAGCGCAAGGCCAGCGTGGCTATGAAGGTGCGTGTGTTCCACGACCCCGCCTTGGCGCGGCTCGTGGAACGCCTCGCACGCGGGCTGCCGCTGTTCGGCGCCTTCCTTGTTCAGCTCATGCAGGACGCGGCATCCCGTTGGCAGATCGTCGATGTCAACCCACGCGTCGGCAGCGGAACCAGGATGAGCGCCGCCGTGGGTTTGGATTTCGCGGCCGCCAACCTCGCGGATCACTGGGCCGAGCCGACCGATAGTTTGCTGAAGCCGCTCATGGGCGAGCACTACGTCGCTCGGCAATATGCGGATTACGTGACGAGCCGGCCCTGATGCGGCGCCAACTCGCAGGTCTTTGAGCTTTTCTGGAACGGGTGATGCGCGCCTTCTACCTCGACCCGGGTCTGCACGACGATGTCGGCCATCACGCAAATTATTGTCGATACATCGTGGACGAGTTTCGGAGCCGAGGGGTGGAGACCCTCGTGTTCGGCCATCACGAGCTTCCTCCGGCGCTCCAGTCCGAGCTCGGCGCCGCCCCTCATTTCCGCGTCTACACCTATACGAACAACGACGACGACCCGTTTTGCCCGTGGCTCACGGGCTTCGACACGCTCACTCGACGCACGTGCGAGGATCTGTCCCGGCTTCCCGCGATCGAGTCGGCGGACATCGTCGTCATGACGTCCGTGCGGCCGGTCCAATTGGCGGCGCTGATCGAATGGCGGCGTGCCTTGCCGCCCGATCGAAGGCCGACCATCGTCGTGGAATCCGTCAGCACCGGGTTGGAGGTAAGACTGACATCGGACAGTTATCGGGTGAGCGTACCCGACCCACGGATCGATCCACGGGCGGTGCTCTTTCGCTATGTCGCCCTACGGCTGCCCCGCGAACCGGGAGCGCGCTTTCATTTCGCTGCGTTCGCCCCGATGCCCGCCCAACTTTTCATGTCGCTGCTAGCATTCCCGGTCCAGATGCTCCCGCTGCCGTACCGCGCCGTCGCCCCGTTACGCAGCCGAGCGGGCGCACGGCCTGTCCATGTCTCCATCCTCGGTCACCAGCGGCTTGCTAAGGGTTACGAGCGGCTGCCGGATATCGTCCGCGAACTCTTGCGCTCGCGAGGGGACATCCGCCTGCTCGTCCAGAGCGTCGCGCCTTCGGATTCGCCGCAGACACAGTTGGCGCTGCGGGACATCGCGGCGAACAACGACCGTATGATGCTCGAGGAGATGCCGGCGGGTGGCTCGCGCTGGCCGCAACTGCTGGAGATGACGGATCTCGTCCTCTGTCCGCACCGGGCCGAGTTTTATGTCGCGGGCTTCTCGTCGGTGCTCGCGGAGACGCTCGCCAACGGCATCCCTGCCGTGGTTCCCGGTGGATCGCCGCTGGCGACGCTGCTCGAGGAATGCGGCGGACCCGGAACCAGCTTCGAGCAGTTCGAACCCGCCGCGATCGTGGCAGCCACGAGCCGCGCGCTCGACCGTTTCGACCATTTTGCGGCCTTGGCCCACGCTGCCGCGCTGCGTTGGCCCGAGACGCGCGGATCGGCGCGGCTGGTGGACGAGCTGATGTCCTTAGCCACCCGTCCTTGATGCGCGACGACGGCCAGCCGCCGCGTCTTCAGCTGCTGACCGCCTTGGCGCCGGCCTCGGCGCAGAGGTGGTCCTCCTCGCCGAGCGCGCCGCCGCAGCCGATGCCGCCGATGAGCGCGCCGTCGCGGGCGATCGGATAGCCGCCGGGACCGATGATCATGCCGAGCTGGGCGCCGACGCCGGTCCAGAACGCGGGGTTCTCGCGCGCGGCCGCGAGATAGTCGTTGGTGGGACGGCGGAAGCCCGCGGCTAGGGCGGCCTTGCCCTTGGCGGTCTCGAAAGTGATGAAGCTGCAGGTGTCGCCGCGCAGAAAGTACACGAGATTGCCGGACTCGTCGCAGACGGCGACGCTGATGGTCTGGCCGAACTCCCGCGCCTTCGCCTGCGCCGCTTCCGCGGCTCGGTGCGCGAGCTCGCTGTTCATGGCACGGACAGGAACTTTCGCGCGCGGATCTGAGGCGGCCATGGTCTACTCCGCCGCCTGCGCGGCCGGCCGCGCCAGATATTTGTTGTAGAGGCCGTCGAGATAGAGCCGGCGCATCATCGTCGCCTCCTTGACGAGGCGCAGACAGTTCGCCCGCAGCTCCGGCGTGTCCGCGTACTTGTCGACGATCTCATAGCCGCGCTCGCCGTGCTCGGTGTCGGCGAGGATGTGCAGTCGGAAGAACACGACCTCCTCCTCGGTGAACCCGTATTTCTCGAGGAGCGGCGGCGTGGTCTTGCTGTAGATCTGCGGCACTTGGGATTCGAGGCCGATCAGGATCGAGGCTATAGCCTCGGCAAAATGCCGGCGGCTCTGGTGGAAACACCAGGCCTGCAGGCCGAGAGTCTCCGGTAGCACCTCGCCACTGATCTGCGCGTCCGCCACGGCGCGGCGGTCCATCCCGCAATGCTCGGCGAAGTCGAGCAGCAGCTTGGCATGCTTCACGGCGGGGAAGCCGGACTGCTCAGTGACGCCTTCCTCCTCGCACATGTTCTCGATCAGGAACTCGCGGACGTCCTCGTGAGGACAGTTGCCGAAGATCGTGCCCAGCCATTCCGCGGCGTGGCTCACGAAGTGGTAATGCTGCTTCACCCACTCGCCGAGCAGGCGCTTGTTGAGGGCGCCGGAAACCCACGCCTCGCTCCAGGGATGCACGCTCGAATGCTTGCGCTGCACCGCCGATTCGAGCGCCGTCCGGAATTCGCTCTTCGCCATGACCGATCTCCCTAGTCGTCGCCGCCGTACGATCAGCTCGCCATCGCCTCCTCGAGCGAGTGCTCGAGGATCTTCAGTCCCTCGTCGATGATGGCGTCGGACGCGGTGAGTGGAACCAGGACCCGCGCCACGTTCGCATAGACGCCGCAGGTGAGGAGGATGAGCCCGTTCTTCAGGCTCTTCTCCGCCAGGCGCTTGGTGAGCGCAGCCGCCGGCTTCTTCGTGGTGCGATCCTCCACCAGCTCGACCGCGACCATGCCGCCGAGCCCGCGCACCTCACCGATGCAGGGGAAGCGGTTGCTGGCGGCGAGCACGTTCAGCCGCTTCACGATGCGCTCGCCGATCGCGGTGCTGCGCTCCAGGAGCTTTTCCTCTTCGAACACGTCCAGGACCGCGAGCGCGCCGGCGCAGGCGACGGGATTGCCGGCGTAGGTGCCACCGAGTCCACCGGGATCGACCGCGTCCATCACCGCCGCGCGGCCGGTCACCGCCGAGAGCGGCATGCCGCCCGCGAGGCTCTTGGCCATGGTGATGAGATCGGGCGCCACGCCGGAATGCTCGACCGCGAACATCTTGCCGGTGCGCCCGAAGCCGCACTGGATCTCGTCGACGATCAGCAGGATGCCGTGCTGGTCGCAGACCTTGCGCAGCTGGCGCAGGAACTCGAAGGGCGCGATGTAGAAGCCGCCCTCGCCCTGCACCGGCTCGATGAGGACGGCAGCGACGCGGCTCGGCTCGACATCCGCCTTGAACAGGAACTCGAGCGCCCGGAGCGAATCCTCGGGGCTCACGTCGTGGAACTTGTTCGGATAGGGCACGTGATAGACCTCGCCCGGGAACGGGCCGAAGCCGCGCTTATAGGGATCGACCTTGCCGGTAAGCGCCATGGTCATGAGCGTGCGGCCGTGGAAGCCGCCGACGAAGGAGATGATTGCCGGCCGCTTGGTGGCGTTGCGCGCGATCTTGACGGCGTTCTCGATCGCCTCGGCACCGGTGGTGAGGAAAATGGTCTTATTGGGCCCCTTGGAGGGCGCGAGCTTGTTGAGCTTCTCGGCGAGCGCGATATAGGGCTCGTAGGGCGTCACCTGGAAGCATGGGTGGGTGAAGCGCTCGAGCTGCTCCTCGATCGCCTTCATCACTTTGGGGTGGCGGTGGCCGGTGTTGAGCACCGCGATGCCGCCGGCGAAGTCGATGTAGCGCTTGCCCTCGACGTCCCAGAGCTCGGCATTCTCGGCGCGCGCAGCGAACACGGCGGTGGCGCTCGCCACCCCCCGCGGCACGGCATTATTGCGGCGCTCCAGGAGCTCGCTATTGGTCGACATGGCCTCACCCTCTTGCTTGCGTCCGTCGGCACCGTATAGGTAACCGAGGCAGCCGAGCTTGCCAACCGCCGCCTTGCCAAGGGCCCATCGGGTCAGCGCTCCGACGCCCGGAGATTCATGCCCGACGAAGGACACGCCGTCTCTGCCGGGGAGGCGCTTTAAGCCTTCAGCAGGTCGTACTCCAGGCGATAAACGCCGTGGGCCGCATGAGCGACGCCGCTCTCGGCGAAGGCCGCGGGGCCCAGCTCAGCGGAGAGGGCGGCCTCGATTGCCGCCGACGCGGCACCCTCCAACAGGATCACCCACCGCGGCACGAGATTGTCCGGCCGTCCCCGCTGCTCGGTCGTCTTGGCCTTGCTCGCCTCGACGTCGGCGCGGCACACATGGGCTGCGACCATGCCGGGAGCTTCGAGGAGAGTCGGCAGCGTGCGCTGGGCGAGGCGGTCGAGGAGCGTCGTGTCGTGCTCGGGCGCGCAGTCGAAGTACACCGTGCCGACGATGCCGCCGGAGCCTTTGCCCACAGAATATTCGACCGCGCAGAGCGAGCGCGAGACGTTCCGGAAATGCCGGACCGATCGCGTCGTCCATTCCGTTGGATTGTTGAGTCGCTCGAGATAGCTCTTTCCAGACAGCACCGCGTGGTCGCGAACCTCGTAGAGCGTCAGAAACTCCGGCGCGCCCGAGACGGCAATGTAGCGCCGACCTCGCAGGAAGCCCTCGATCCCGACCCGCTCGGGGATGTGCTCGCGATCGTGCCATTGATAGAAATTCTGCCGACCTTCGTCGGTGATGTCGTTCCAGATCGCGATGACACTGGCACCCGCGAGCGACATTGCAAATGTCTCCGTGTTTAATCGACGAACTCGATGGCGACCGGCTCGAGACCCTGGATGGCGCCCACGTACTTCCCCGGCCCGGCGACCGCGACAGCACCTGCGAGCGAGCCGGTGATGACGAGTTGCCCGCGCCGCAAACCGCCGAGATGGTCGACGGGCGCATTGGCGTAATTGAGAAGAGGAAGCAGCGGATCGCCAGCAGGGTGGATGCCGGAGGCGATCGGGGTGCCATCGAGGCTGAGCTCGGCCCATGCCGTCTCGAGTCCGAGCTCGGCGGGCCTGCCACCGCGCGCGGCAATGACCGTATGGGCGTTGCCGAGATTGTCGGCCAGGAACCTGGCGAAAGGCGTATCGCCGGGCTCTCCCGCTCGCGGGCGTACGAGCTCGAACGCCGCTCTCGCTTCTGCAAGTGCCGCCAGGATCTCCACGCGGGTATAAGCCCGCTCTCTCGGCGGCAGATCGCCAGCGAGCCTGAATGCGAACTCCGTCTCGAGCTTGAGCGTGACGCCGTGGCCGAGTGTGAGCCGCGCCGGCGCGGCGAGGATCGTCGAGGCGAGGAGGGGAGCCGCGACCGCCCGGCCATTCGGCCCGATGGCGACTTTCCAGCCGTAGACCGCCTCCTGCGTGATCCGCTGCACCTCGGCCTGGACGGCATAAGCCTCGTCGTCGGAAAGATCGTCCCAACGTTCCGAGGACGCCGTGCCGGGAGTCTCTGCGCGCCTCAGCGCGATCAGACGCTTGGCCGTGTCGCCGACCACGAGGCTCACGGGCGCGCCTCGATTGCCCGGACATCGCCGCCCTGCGCAGCGGAGGCGTAGCCGGCTTCCACCACCGCCAGCGCCTGCTCCGCTTCAAGGAGACCCGCAACCGGCGGCCGGCCGGCGCTGAAATCGTCGAGCGCGCGTCTCAGGAAGACGGGGTAATAGCGATCCGCATTGTAGTCGATTTGCGACAACGTCTTGGACAGGTCGCGATGGCCCTTGATCGCGATGTGTTCGCCCTGGCCTTGGATATAGACCGAGGAGTGGGAGAGCGAGAAGCTGAAGTCGCGCAAGTCCTTGGCGTCGCTCGGATAGAGATACCCAGTCTCGACCAGTCCGATCTGGCCCCGAGCCGTGTTGACGATGAAGGCGGCCTGCTCCTCGACGCTCACGTCCGCGCGGTATTGTCGCGTGAGGGCCCGGACCTGCGTGATCGGCTGCCCCGTCAGCGCAGCGATTAGGTCGAAGAAGTGCACGCCGAGATTGATGGCCGCCCCGCCGCCGGCAAAGCGGGCGTCCAGCATCCAGCTGCAGCCCACGCGCTCATACCGGCTGATCGGCCCGCCGATGAAGCGGAAGGCGAGATGCTGGTAGCCTTCGGGTGCCAGCTCGGCGTCGGCGAGCCGTTTCGCGAGCTCGCTTACCCGGAAGATGAAGGGCACGGCGACGAAGACGCCGGCGCGCGCCGCTTGCTTGCGCAGACGGGCGACCTGCGCGCTTGCGACGCCGCAGGGCTTTTCGATGAGAAAGGGTTTGCCTTTCTTGATGAGCTGCCGGGCGACACCCGGCATCACGGAATGGCGGCTGAGGACGAGCGCGAAGTCGAACTCCACCGCGAGGAGCGCCTCGTTGGAAGCGATCAGGGGGCAGCCCAGACGGGCCGCGATCTCCCGTCCAGCGAAATTCTCGGAGTCGGAGACACCGACGACTTCGACCTCGGGTTGGCTGAGCGCGTCGAGATACAAGGGAAAATGCCAGTGGCCGGCATCAAAGATGGCAATCCGCATCTCTCTACCCTTGTCTAATCCACATACGAGGCATCACTGGAATACCGTTCCAATAGAGCCTTTCTAACTAATCGAGCTGCCGTTGTCAAACTGCGACAGATCTTGTCTAAGCATATGAAATTGCATGAGCTAGATTGATTCCCGGCAACATTGACGCAGCGAGCTCAGTCTGATAATAGAATGACGTTCCGATAGAGACGATTGGTCCGACCTGATGCGCCTGGTGAAAACGCTCGTCGAGCGCTGCTTCGATCTGATCCTGCTGCTGAGTGAAAACGCTGAGGCGCTGCCGCTCGGCGAAATCAGCCGGCGGCTCGACGTGCCTAAGAGTGCGACGCATCGCCTGCTGAACACCCTCTGCGATCTCGGCTGGGCCGAGCAGGACTCGGACACCGGCTTCTACCGGCTATCGCTGAAGCTTGCCATCGCGGGCCAGCGCCTCCTTGCCGGCACTCGGATTCCGGATATCTGCCAACCGATCCTCGATCGCCTGGCCGCGTCCACCGAAGGGCTCGGTCGGTTGGCGATTGTTGGCCCCGACGGCTTGACGTGGATCGCGCAGGCCCAGGGTGCGCGGTCCGGGCTCATCTATCAGCCCGAGCTCGTCGCCCGCGTTCCGCTTCACACCACGGCCAACGGCAAGGTGTGGCTCACGAGCCTCGATCGCGACGAGGCGCTGCAACGCGCGGTGGTGGGCGGCCTCGGCCGTGCCGGCATGGGTGGGCCCCGTGTCATCCGGACCAGGGAGACATTTTCGGCCTCCCTCGATGAAACGAAGGAGCGGGGCTGGGGCCTGGCCTACGAAGAGGCCGAGCCAGGCGTCGCCGCGATCGCCGCCGCCATTTGGCAAGGCAGCAAAGTCGTGGGCACGGTCAGCGTCGCGGGCCCGGTTCACCGCTTTTCCGAGGCCGTGATCCCCAAGGTGGCCGAACGCGTGCGCGCAACCGCGGCCGAGCTGTCCGCCCTCTGGCCATACAGAACCGCGGTCGCCAATGCCGCACCGAACCCGCAAGCCGAAACCCAAACCGCTCAGACCAACCCATGAGCCGGCGCGCTCGATGCCGCCAAAGCCAGAGATCGGAGCCGCGATGGCACGCTCCGCGTCGATGACGAGAATGCTGGGGAGCGATCCCTACGGCACCGCACCGCGTGTTGCGGGGCGCCCAGCGGCGCTGCGTCCGCGTCGGCACGCGCGGCTTGCCGCGTTCGGGTGGTTTGCGCCCGTCCTTCTCCTCCTGATCGTCGTGACGCTCTATCCGACCGTGTTCGTGATCTGGATGAGCTTCCAGAAGACCAAGTTCTACGATCTCGTCGGCTTCGTCGGGTTGCAGAACTACATCGACGTCTTCAGCTCGCCCGACTTCTGGGAAACGACCACCATCTCGCTCATCTACGTGGGCGGCTCGCTCGCTGTCTCCACGGCCGTCGGGCTCGGTGCGGCGCTCGTCATGAACACTGTCGGCCATGTCGGACGGGTGCTGCGGGTCGTCATCATCTTTCCCTGGACCCTTTCCATGTCCGTGGTGGCCAGCATCTGGCTCTGGCTCCTCAATCCTGCCTTCGGACCGGTGGCCTACTTCTTGGGCGGGCTCGGCATCTCTCCCGGGCTGATGCTCGGGGATCCCGCGCTTGCACTTCCGCTGACCATCGTGGTGACGAGCTGGTGGTCGTTCCCTTATGTGATGGTGATGCTCACCGCGGCGATGCAGTCGGTCCCGCAGGAGCTTTACGAAGCGGCGGAGATCGATGGCGGCGGCCCGCTCGTCAAGTTCCGCTATGTAACGCTGCCCCACATCCTCCCCGCTATCGGCAGCACGGCCCTCACGCTCGCGATCTTCTACCTGACGCTTGTCACGCTCATCATCGTACTCACGGGCGGCGGCCCGATCGGTTCCACCGCCACGCTCAGCTTCCGGGCCTTCCAGGGCTCGCTGCAGGCGGTCGACATCGCGCCGACCGCAGTCATTTCACTGGTCGTGCTGGCCATCAATGTGGCGCTCGGTGCCGTCTACACGCGGCTTACCGGACGCATCACCGGCTAGGAGCGCCGCACCCGTGAACTACTCCGCTCTCGCTTCGGGTCCGCGCGCTCACCGGCGAGGTGCTCGCGGCGCCCTCGGCGGGCACCGGCTTCCGCTCCTCGCCCTTGCCGGCGCCATCACGCTCGCGGTCCTGGGGCCGATCCTCTGGGGGCTTTCGACCTCGCTCAAGACGGAGGTCAAGGCGGTGGCGGTGCCGCCATCGCTGTTGCCGTCACCGCTCACCTTCCAGAACTACCTGAACGTCTTCGCCGACAAGTCCTTCGTCGTCGACTTGAGCAATTCGGTCATCTATGCCGTGGGAGCGGTGATCGTCGCCCTCCTCGTCGGCATTCCGGCGGGCTATGCCGCGTCGCGCTTCCCCTTCCGCGGCAAGAAGGCGGTCATGCTGACGATCCTCGGGACTTCGATGGTCCCGGGCGTCGCGCTCCTGGTGCCGACTTACTACATCCTCGACCGGCTCGGGCTTCTCAGCAACACGGCGGTGATCGTCGCCATTCTCGCCGCGCGGATTGCGCCGCAGACGGTCTGGTTCCTGCAGAGCTTCATCGATTCCGTCCCCCTCGAGATCGAAGAATCCGCCCTCATCGACGGGGCGTCACGATTTCAGATCGTTTGCCGCCTGATCCTGCCGCTCATCAAGCCCGGTCTCGCCGCGGTTGCGACGATCGGCATCATCACCACGTGGAATGACTACATCACGGTCGCGGTGTTCGCGCCCGACATTGCGCGGCGCACCCTCCAGGTCACGCTCGTCAACCAGGTGTTCGATTCGGTAGGCATCTCGTGGTCCTACATGATGGCCTACGCCATTATTTCGTCGATGCCGGTGATCCTGATGTTCGCCTTCGTGCAGAAATGGTTCATCGCGGGACTTACTGCCGGTGCGGTGAAGGGATAGGCCTCGCACGCGCCGGACTCGTCAAACAAGCCAATACGGGAGGAAACCATGGCCAGTGGCGAAATCTTGAATGCACTCTTGCCCGCCGCGAAAAGAGGGGTTGCCCTCCTCGCCGCGGCGTCGGCGCTTTGCTTGCTTGGCGCAGGCCCCGCCGCGATGCGCGCGCATGCGGCGGACCAGACGGAAATCGTTTTCGCGACCTTCCTCGATCCGAACAACCAGAACGATCCGCGGGCGGCCGCCCAGACACGCATGATCCAGGCTTTCGAGGCTGCCAACGCCTCGATCAAGGTGACCGTCCAAGTGGATTCGACCCAGCAGGCGAGCCTGCGCGCGCTACGCAGCCGCTCGGCGACCCCCGATCTCTTTCGCATGAGCAACTGGGAGATCCCCGAGTTCGTCGCCTCGGGCTCGGTCCTCGCCCTCGACGACCTCGTCAAGCGCGACAAAGTCGACGAGAGCGACTGGCTGCTGCCGCTCCACACCGGTGCCGTAGACGGCCATCTCTACGGCATGCCGCAGGACTTCCGCATTCCTATCCTGATCTATCGCAAGAGCCTCTTGGCGAAGGCGGGCGTGACGCCGCCGAAAACCTGGGACGAGGTCTGCAAGGCCGGCGGACAGCTCAACCAGCCGGGCGTCATCGGGTATCCCGTTCCTGTCGGCTCCAGCGGCGGCATGGGCGGCGCGCAGCCGCTCGCCGAAAACCTGTTCAGCTCCATGGCGAGCGAGGGCGACGGCCAGTACTTCGCGGCGAACGACCGGGACCTGGCCATGGACAAGGGCCAAACCATCGCCACCCTTCAGGTCATGAAGGACCTCTTCGGCAAATGCAAGGCCACCCCGCAGACGACGCTTCAGTTCGGCTATAGCGAGGTTCATGACGGCTTGCGCGCCGGCACGATCGCGATGGCGACATTCGGCCTTTTCCGCTACCGCGCCATCGAAAAGGGCGGGGCCGAAGCCGATCTCGCCTGGGCGCCGCCGCCCGCTTTCAAGCCCGACGGCAAGCTCGCGACCTATGGCTATCACGTCTCGATCAATGCCAATACGGCGCACACGGAGGCGGCTTGGCAGTTTGCGAAGTTCATGGGAAGCCCAGAGGCCCAGGCGCTCGCCGCCGAGGGCGGCGAGGTGGTCGCGCGCGCGTCGGTCTACACCAAGCCCTACTTCGACACGCCGAACGGCCAAGTCCAGAAGCAGTGGGCGGAACTCGTCAAGGCACGCGGACGCGTCGTCCACTATTCGATGCTCGCGACCGCCTTCAACCAGATCCTCGGCGATGCGGTGCAGAGGATGATCCTGCGCGATACCACGCCCGAGGCCGCCTACGAGGAGATCGTAGCCAAGTACAACGAAGCCTTGAAACGCTCCCAGTAAGCCTCGTCGGATCGCCCGTCCGGCCCGAGCGCCGGGCGGGCGATCGGCGCGCCCAGCGGCTGAGGCCGAGGGCCGCGTCCGCTCATCGCGAGGGTCATGACATGCAGGCGGCGAGTGGAGGAGCGACATGACGGGCGTCCTCGACGGGCAAAGCGCCATCGTGACCGGCGGGGCCCGCGGAATAGGCCTCGGCATCGCCCGCCATCTCGCGAGCCAAGGCTGCCGCATCGTCCTCTGGGATCTCGACTTCGGCGGCAAGGCCGAGAGCGATTGGGGCTTTCAGCCGGCACTCGTCCAGACGGTCGACGTGAGCGACCCCGCTGTGGTAGAGCGCGCTTTCGCAAAAACCAGGGAAACCCTTCCGCGCATCGATATTCTTGTGAACAACGCGGGCATCAACGGTCCGATCGCCGAGGTCCCGAGCTATCCCCTCACAGCCTGGGATCGCGTCATCGCCGTCGATCTCAACAGCGTCTTCTACTGCTGCCGCACGGTTGTGCCGCACATGCGCGAGATCGGCTACGGCCGCATCGTCAACATCGCATCGATCGCGGGCAAAGAGGGCACACCCGGCGTCGCCGCTTACTGTGCCGCCAAGGCCGGGGTCATCGGCTTCTCGAAGGCGCTGGCGCGGGAGGTGGTAAAGGCAGGCATCACCGTCAACTGCGTGGCTCCGGCGATGGCAGTCACCGAACTCTTGCAGCAGATGACGCCGAAGCACATCGAGGAGGCGCGCGCCAAGATCCCAATGGGTCGCTTCTGCACGGTCGAGGAGATCGCGGCAACGGTCGCGTGGATCGCGAGCCCGGCTTGCAGCTTCACGACGGGCGCCGTGTTCGACATCTCCGGCGGCCGCGCCAGCTATTGACCGCCACGGGACGTGTCCGTCTCGTCGCCAACCGAACGCGAGCCCCTGACGAGGCACCTGCTCTTGCTTGCGTCCGTCGGCACCGTGGAGGTAACCGAGGCGGCCGCAGTTGCCAACCGTCGCCTCCCCGCCGCGCGAAATCCAGCCACCCTCCGGGAATCCGCCCCATGTCGAAAACCCGCATCTTCATCGCCTCGCCGCTCGAGCCGGAGCACGTCGAGCGCATCCGCGCCGTCGATCCCGCGAGGGTCGACGTGGACTATGCGCCCGACCTGCTCCCGCCGACGCGCTACATCGGGGATCACGTCGGGGTCCCGTTCAAGCGAACGGAGGAGCAGCAGAGCCGCTGGCGCGGATCGCTCGGCCAGGCGGAGGTGATGTGGGACGTGCCGCGGAATGTCGAGGAGCTCGCGCTCACGCGACGGTTGCGCTGGGTGCAAATGACCAGCACCGGCGTCGGCCAGCTCATGAAGAATCTGGGTTTGCGATCGGACGTTCTGGTGACGACGGCGCGCGGCGTGCACGCAGCGCCGCTCGGAGAATTCGTGTTCATGGTGCTGCTCGCGCAGTGGCGGGGGCTCAGCCATCTCCAGGCGGAGCAGCGGGCGCATCGCTGGACCCGCTACTGCGGCGAGGGCGTTGCGCGTCGGCGGCTCGTTGTGATCGGTGCCGGCGATCTTGCGCGCGGTCTGGCTGAGCGGGCGCGCGCCTTTGGAATGACGACGGTCGCGATCGCCCGCGATACGGACAAGAGCCGGGCACACGACGGGCTCTTCGCCGAGATCCGCCCGCGCCGAGACCTCCACGCAGTGCTCGCGAGCGCGGACGCGGTCGTGGTCACCGTCCCGCACACGCCGGAGACCGAGAACATGATCGATCGCGCGGCTTTCGCCGCGATGAAGCCGGGCGTGGTGTTCGTCAACATCGCGCGCGGCCAGGTGATCGACGAGGCGGCGCTCCTCGACGGGCTCCGCAACGGCCGGATCGGATTCGCCGCGCTCGACGTCGCCACCACCGAGCCGCTGCCGCCGGAGAGCCCGTTCTGGGATTTGCCCAACGTCCTCATCAGCCCGCATTCTGCCAGCACCGTCGTGGGCGAGAACGCGGCGATCATCGACATCTTCTGCTGGAACCTGCGCTGCTGGCTCGACGGAAGGCTCGGCGAGATGCGCAACGTGCTCGACAAGGAGCGGATGTATTAGCGGGCGCTCAGCCCTTCGGCTGCACCATCGGTGCCGTGTGTCCCGGCTTCACTCGGAAATGCTCCTCTAGATAGGCGCGATAGGCTCGGACCTCCTCGGCCTGGCCCACTTTGTCCCAGCCCATCTCGGCGGCGATCGCTTCAGCGGCGCGCTCGGCGGCGGCGTGGCCCATGGTGGCGGTCCAGCCGGCGCCGACCCGGCGGAACAGCACGTCGGTCAGACTGGCCGCGTGCTCGCTACGCGCCACGGATTGCAGATCGGAGAGCTTGATCGTGGCGTCGTTATCGAACAGGGGCGGAGAGTTTTGATTCTCCGGGAATTTCGTCGCGGCATATGACGGCTGCCGAGCGGCGCGGGACGGCTTCAGCTTGGAGGCCACCATCGCCGCCATCTCAGCGCCCGCGGAGCGATGGGTCATGATCGGGCCCGCGGTCATGGCATAGACGCCGGGCAGTCCCTCCGACGCGAGATCGTGCACCTCACGCGAGCGGACACCCTTGGGAAAGGCGGGATCGGCGCCGAGCGGTCGAACGCCCGCCCAGGTGAAGATGACATGCTCGCGCCGCAGACCCAATGCCGGCAGCATGTAATTGGTCTCCTCGATCAGCCAGTCGATCTCATCGTCGGAGGCGGTGATCTTGTCGGGATCGCCCTCGTAGAGCGTCTCGGTCGGGCCGAAATAATGCAGGCCGCGCCAGGGGAAGCAGTAGAAAGGCTCGTTGAGGCGATTGATCGTACCGATCCCGTAATCCGCGCAGTCCGGTGGTAGCCGAACCATGATGTGGGCGCCCTTGGTGCCGGTGACGTATTTGCGCCTGGTTGAGCCGGCCGTCGCGTTCACGCGGTCGATCCAGATGCCCGCCATGTTGAGAACGATTCGCGCATCGACGGTGGCGGTGGCGCTCGGCTCCAGCTGATCCACGAGCGAGAGCTGCCAGCCATCGGACGTGCGGCGCATGCCGGTCATCGCGGTGTAATTGCGCACCACGGCTCCGAGACGCTCGGCATCCAGTACCGCGTCCATGCAGATGCGCTCGGGCCACTCGAAGCGGTACTCGTCGAACATGGCGAGACTGAGCAGCTCGTCCTGGTCGCGCAGCCAGCGTGCGAGCGGGATACCCGCGACTTCCCGAGCCGCGATGCGACTGTAGTTGAGCGGAACCGAACTCGGTCCCAGGCGCTCCAGCAGCCGGAACGCCAGCGATACCTGCCAGGGCGCATAGGTGCCGCCGGCATAGATCGGAAAGCAGAACTTGCCTTTCCGCGTGCGCTCCGGAGCGGTCTCCACCATCTGCGCGCGGGACTCCATCGCCTGGCGCGCCATGCGGAGCGCGATTCCGAGCGTTCGCGGTCGGCGCAGAAAATCCCACATGGAGTCCCCGGGAGCGAGATACCGTAACCCGCAATGGAGCAGGCGGCTCGATCGGCTCGAGGAGCCCGCGCCAAAATCGCCCTTGTCTACCAACAGGACATCGTGACCCGCCGCGGCCAAATGCTGGGCGGCGCTCGCGCCATTGACGCCGGCGCCGATAACGGCAACCGCGAAAGACTTTCCGTTCAACAACGATAGCGACTGGCGCATCGGCATGACCTATTCATGGAGGGCTCTGCCCAGCGGTGCCAAGCCGCGCTATAGAGGGCGCCGGGGTGGGCAGATGTTCATCAGACAGCTCGAGGCCTTCAGGGCGACCATGCAGGCCGGCACCGTAAGCGGCGCCGCCGTGCTGCTGGGCGTATCGCAGCCGGCCGCAAGCCGCCTTTTGGGACGGCTCGAGAAGGAGCTCAACCTCACGCTCTTCGACCGCAGCAAAGGCCGGCTCGCGCCCACGCCGGAGGCGCAGATCCTCTACGACCAGGTCGAGCGCACCTTCGTCTCGGTCGACAAGATCCGTGAAGTGGCCGCGGATATCGGGACGGCCCAGGCGGGTCACCTGCACGTGGCGGCGCTGCCCGCGGTCGGGCTCGGCTTCATGCCGGCGGTGATCGAGGACTTCAACCGCGCGCATCCGCAGGTGACCATCACGCTGGAGGTGAACATCTCCGCGCGCGTCGAGGAGAGCGTCGCCGCGCAGCACGTCGACCTCGGGATCGGCCAGTTCCCGTTCCGGCGCACGGGTCTGGAAAGCGAAGTCTTCTGCAGCGCGCCGCAATATCTGGTGGTGCCCGAAGGCCACCCGCTCGCTGGACGAAGCCACGCGAGGCCGGCGGACCTGCGCGATCTCCCGTTCATCGCGCTCGCCCGGGACCAGGTCGGCCGGCACGTGATCGACCGGATGTTCGACCGCGCGGGCATGCCGCGCAAGATACTCGCCGAAACCCAGGTCAACGCGGTGATCTGCGATCTCGTCCGGCGCGGCCTCGGCGTCGGCGTGGTGGACCCGTTCACTGCCGCCGACTTCGCGGGGCGCGGCATCGTGGCCGTGCCATTCCGGCCGCGCATCGATTTTCGCCTGGGTATCCTCTATCCGACCCATCGCCCCCTGTCGCGCGTGGCGCGCGCCTTCCTATCGGTGCTCCGGCGGCGGCGCAACGAATTGCTCCGCGCGAGCCCCGGCGCCTGAGCGCCTGCTCGCCAGGATAGCGGATCAAGGGTATTACACGGCGGTATAGGTCCCTCACAGAGCGGTATTTGACCGCCCTGCCGGGCCAACCGTCATAATGACGGGCCGGCGCGCTGCGGAGACGCCGGCCAACAGCGAGAGACAGGGGGTAGAGCGATGCCGAGCAAACACGAGACGGGTATCCATCGCCGCGTCGTCTTGGGCGCGGGCGTTGCCGCGGCGGCGGGAACCGCGCTGCCCTGGTTTGCGCGGCCCGCAACAGCCGCGGCGGGCACGTTGCGGGCGGGCATCGCCGGCTACAACGTGATTAATACGCTCGATCCCGGGAAGCACTCGCTGATCCCCGAGGCCTATGTGGTCTGGGCGATGTTCAATGCGCTGGTGAAATTCAACGGCAAGATGGAGGTGGTGCCCGACCTCGCGGAGTCCTTCGCGACCAAGGACGCCAACACGCTGGAGTTCAAGCTGCGGCCGGGCGTCAAATTCCACGACGGCAGCGAGATGACGGGCGACGACGTGAAATTCACCATCGAGCGACTGCAGGACGAGAAATACGCCTCGCCCAACAAAGGCAAGGTGTCCGAGGTGAAGGAGGTCCGCGTCGTCGACCCGCTGACGGTGCAGATCGTCACCAACAAGGCGTTCGCGCCGCTCCTCGCCTTCCTCACCAACGCGCGCACGGGGACGCAGATCGTGCCGCGCAAGGTGGTGCAGGCGATCGGCGACGATGCCTTCGGCAAGCAGCCGGTCGGCACGGGCGCCTACAAGCTTACGGGCTGGAAGGCGAACGAGAGCGTCACCTTGGCGGCGCACGACGCTTACTTCGTCAAGGGCCAGCCGAGCCTCGCGACCGTGGAGATTCCCCTGATCGCCGAGGAGTCGAGCGGCGTCACCGCGCTCAAGGGCGGGCAGATCGACTTGACCAGCACGGCGCCGTTCGCGGACGTGCCGACTCTGGAGCAGGACAAGTCGCTCAAGATCGTGAAGCAGCCGGGGATGAACTGCCGGTTCATTGCGGTCAACCACCGCAAGCCGCCCTTCGACGATGTACATTTCCGGCGCGCGGTGTCGATGGCTTTCGACCGCAACGCCATGGTCAAGGTAGTGCTGTTCGGCGAGGGCGTGCCCTCCCACGGCCTGATCCCGCCGTCCCTCGCCTACGCGTATGACGCGAAGCCGCGGGAGATCTCGGTGTTCAATCCCGAGCGCGCCAAGGCGGAGCTCGCGCAGTCGAAATACGCGACCGGCCTGGGCGAGGTGCCGATCCTCACATGGGGCTCGAGCTGGTGGAAGCGCATCGTCGAGGTGTTCGCGCTCCAGGTGAACCAGACGCTGGGCACGAAATTCACCGTCGAGGTGAACGAGGCCAATACTGTCTTTGCCCGCCAGAAGTCCGGCGACTTCCAGGGCAGCGTCTGGGGTTGGCTCGGGCCGGTCGATCCCGACGAGTACGTGGGTGAGGTCCTCAGCACGAAGGGCTGGCGCAACTTCTACGGCTATAGCAACCCGAAGCTCGACGCGCTCGCCGAGCTGGGTCGCGCCGAGCTCGACCTCGCCAAACGCGGCGCGATCTACAAGCAGGCCGAGGACATCGCGATCGAGGACGCGGCGGTGCTGCCGTGCTTCTGCTCCAACATCCACAACATCATGGCCGCGAAGGTGCAGGGCTTCACGCAGCTGCCGTACTCGAACTTCGGCGATCAGTTCGCCTCCATCACCATGGGGTGAGTGGATTCGGCCGGGCGCAGAGCAGGCGCCCCGAGGTCGTGGGAGCCTAGGAACACGTGTTTCCCAAAGCCGCGCTCTATGTCGGCGGTCGGCTGATCGGGGCCGCCATCACCGTGCTGGTCGGCGCGATCGCGGTCTATGTGGTGATGAAGGCGGCGCCCGGCGATCCCGCCCTCGCGGTCCTTGGCGAGAACGCCCGCCCCGAGGCGGTGGCGGCCTTCCGGCTCAAGCACCACCTCGACCAGCCGTTCTGGTCGCAGCTCGCGATCTGGCTCGGTGGACTCGCACGCGGCGATTTCGGGCTCTCGCTCACGATTGCGGGCGGCATCCCCATCAGCGAACTCATCGCGGCGCGTCTGCCGGTGACGGTGTTCGTCGGACTCTATGCGGTGGCGATCGCCGTGCTGATCTCTCTCGCCATGGGCACCGTCGCGGCGCTTCGGCGCGGGCGCGCGCTCGATACGATCGCGACCTCGGTGGCGGTGCTTGGCATCTCCATGCCTGACTTCTGGCTGAGCTACATGCTGGTGTTCGCCTTCGCCCTGGGCTGGCGGCTGTTTCCCGCCTATGGCTTCACGTCGCCGGTCGATTCCGTCGCGCAAGCGATCTATAGCGGCTTCCTGCCGGCGCTCGCGATCGCGGCCCCCATGGCCGCGGTGTTCGCGCGCATGTTGCGGACATCGCTGCTGGAAACGGCGAGCCGCGAATACGTGGTCGCGGCGCGCTCGTTCGGCTTCTCGCCGGGCTTCGTCTTCCGGCACTACGTGTTCCGCAATGCTCTCATCCCCTACCTCACGATCATCGGGTTGCAGATCCGCTACCTCCTCGGCGGCGTAGTGGTGATCGAGCGGATCTTCGGTATTCAGGGCATGGGATCTCTGATGGTCGATGCGGCCTTCGCGCGCGACTATCCGACCGTGCTCGCGTGCACGGTGGTGTTTCTCGGTATCGTGCTTCTGGTGAACGTGGTGGTAGATCTCGTCTGCGTCGCCTTGGATCCTCGGAGATCGACGTGACGGCGCGGCGACAGCGGTATCGAAGGCTCGCCCGCACCTTCCTCGCGAACCCGACCGCCGTGACCGGTGCCGGCATCACGCTGGTCGTGCTGCTGGCCGCGGGGCTCGGTGCCGCCCTGATGCCTTATGGACCCGGCGAGGCGGATTTTTTCAACCTGCTCTCGCCGCCCTCGTGGCTGCATCCCTTCGGCACGGATTCCTTCGGGCGCGACGTGCTTACGCGCGTCATGTACGGCGCGCGCGTATCGCTGGTGATCAGCGCGGCCGGCGTCGCGATGGCGGCTGTCCTGGGCGGCGCCGCCGGCATGGTCTCCGCCTACGAGGGCGGCTATGCCGATCTCGTGATCATGCGGGTGGCGGACCTGCTGTTCGCGTTTCCCGCCTTCGTGCTGGCACTCTTCCTGATGGTGGTGCTGGGATACGGCAGCGCCAACGTCTCCGTGGCGATCGCGCTCACCTATCTGCCGATCTTTGCGCGCCTTGCGCGCAACATGACCCTGCTGGTGCGCGCGGAGCCCTATGTCGAGGCGGCGCGGCTGATGGCGCAGTCGACGCCGCGCATTCTGCTGCGCGAAATTTTGCCGAACATCGCGGCGCCTCTCATCGTGCAGGCGACGATCGGCATCGCCTTCGGCATCATCATCGAGGCCGGCCTCAGCTTTCTCGGCATCGGCGTGCAGCCGCCGACGCCGTCACTCGGCGTCATCATGGCGGACGGGCGCGAGTATTTTCAGCGTGGACCCTGGGTGCTCAGCCTGACTGGCCTCGCGATTTCGGTGGCACTGCTCGGCCTCAATCTCCTGGGCGACGGTCTGCGCGATCTCATGGATCCACGACTGCGGAAGAGCGCCGCCCAATGAGCGCCGTGCCCGTCCTCGAGGTCCGGGATTTGCGCACGCGGTTCGAGCTCCACGGCGGCTCGCTCGAGGTGGTCCGCGGCGTCGACCTCTCGCTGGCGCCCGGCGAGGTGCTGGGCTTGATCGGCGAATCCGGGTCCGGCAAGACGATGACGGGCCTCTCCATTCTGCGCCTCCTGCCGCCGAACGCGCGCGTCAGCAGCGCCATGGCCCGCTTCGGCGGCCAGAACCTTCTGGACCTGAGCGAGGCCGACTTCGAGGCGCTGCGTGGCCGGCGGATGGCGATGATCTTTCAAAACCCGGTTGGCGCCTTCAATCCGGCGAAGCGCGTCGCCTGGCACCTGCGCGAGATCATCCGGCGCCGCCGAGGCAACACGAACGGCTGGGCCGGCGCCGCCGGCGCGGCGCTCTCGGAGGTCGGCATACCCCACCCCGAGCGCGTGCTGCGCCTCTATCCGCACCAGCTGAGCGGCGGCATGGCGCAGCGCATTCTGATCGCGATGGTGATGGCGCTCGAGCCCGATCTGATCATCGCGGACGAGCCCACGACCAACCTCGACAACATCGTCGAGCGGCAGATCGTGCGGCTGTTCCGCCGGCTCCGCGGCCGGCTCAACGCTAGTTTCCTCTTCATCACGCACGATATGGCGCTGGCTAAGATCCTGTGCGACCGCATCGCCGTGATGTACGCCGGCGAGATCGTGGAGATCGGGCCGACGCGGGAGCTCTTTGCGGCGCCGCGCCATCCCTATACGCAGGGCTTGGTCGCGACCGCCATGGCGCTTCAAGGCCGCGCAACGCGGCTGAAAGAGATTTCGGGCGAGCTCCCCAATCTCGCCGCGCCGCCGCCCGGCTGCCTCTTCGCGCCTCGCTGCCTCCAGGCGCTTCCGCGCTGCCGGGAGGCCGCGCCGCCGGCCTACGGCGACGGCGTGCACCGCGTGCGCTGCTATCTCGCGGAGGGCACGTGACCACCGACGCGCTGCTGGAGATCGAGCACCTCGTCGTGTCCTTTCCCCGGCGCGGCGGAGACTGGGGCGCGCCGCGCCTCTTCAACGCCGTCGACGACGTCACGCTGGAGATCCGAGTCGGGGAAGTCCTGGGTCTGGTCGGCGAATCCGGCAGCGGCAAGACCACGCTCGCAAAAGCGCTCTTGCGGCTCTACCGGCCCAGTGCCGGGCGGATCCTGTTCGAGGGAACCGACCTCGCGCCGCTCGGCGAGCGTGCGCTCAAGCCCTATCGACGCCACCTGCAGATGGTGTTCCAAGACCCGATCTCGTCCTTCAACCCGCGCCATACCGTGGCGGAATCCTTGGCTATCCCTCTGCGGCTGCATCGGCTGTGTCCGAAGTCCAAAATCGCGCGACGCGTCGACGAGACCCTGGCGCGGGTCGGCTTGTCGCCCCGCTTGCGCGACCGCTTCCCCCACGAGCTCTCGGGCGGGCAGCTCCAGCGCGTGGCGATCGGCCGGGCGCTGATCCTGTCGCCTCGCCTCCTAGTCGCCGACGAGGCCGTCTCCAAGCTCGACGTCTCCGTGCGCGCGCAGATCCTGAACCTGCTGAAGGATGTGCGGCAGGCGAATGGGCTGTCGATCCTGTTCGTCACCCACGACCTCCACGTTGCCCGCTATCTCTGCGACCGTATCGGCGTGATGTACTTCGGCAAGCTGGTGGAGATCGGTCGCACCGAGGACGTGCTGGTGTCGCCGCGCCACCCCTATACCCAGGCCCTGGTCGATACGCTGAAGGAGGATGATGCCGCGATCCCGGACGGAGAGACCGCAATGGCGCCACCGTCCACGACAGGCTGCCGCTACGCATCGCGCTGCGCTCATGCGATCGCCCGATGCGTCGAGGCGCATCCCGAGCTTGTGGAGATCGCCGACGGCCACGCAACCGCCTGCTGGCGCTGGCGCGAGTTGGCGCCGGTTGAACCCAATTTCGATCTTGCACACGAGAGGTAGCCATAATGCGTGAGACCGCCACTGCACATCCGGTGACCGAGACGCCCGCGCGGGGAACTCGAGATCCCCTCTTGCAGCCGTTCCAAATCAAGCGACTCAAGCTCAAAAACCGAGTCATGAGCACCAGCCACGCCTGCGGGCTGGAGGTGGACGGCATGCCGGTCGAGCGCTACCAGCTCTACCATGAGGCGAAGGCCAAGGGCGGCATCGCGCTCACGATGTTCGGCGGTTCCTCGAACGTGGCGCCCGATTCGCCCAACATCTTCCGCCAGCTCAATGTCGGAACGGATGCCGTGATTCCCTATCTGCAGCAGTTCTCCGAGCGCGTGCACCAGCACGGCGCCGCCTTGATGTGCCAGATCACGCATCTGGGCCGGCGCGGCGAGCCTTATGCCTCGAACTGGTTGCCGACCATCGCGCCGTCCCCGATGCGCGAGACGCTTCACCGCAGCTTCCCGAAGGAGATGGACGAGCACGACATCGCGCGTGTGGTCGCGGCTTATGGCGCGGCGGCGCGGCGATGCAGAGAGGGCGGTCTCGACGGCATCGAGACGCTGGCCGGCGGCCATCTGATCGGCCAGTTCCTGTCGCCCGCCACCAACCGGCGCACCGACCGCTTCGGCGGCTCGCTCGCCAACCGCTGTCGCTTCGGCCTGATGGTGTTCGAGGAGATCCGTCGCCAGGTCGGCGACGATTTCATCGTGGGATTCCGCTATGTGGTCGACGAAGGCAACGGCGCCGAGGGACTTTCGTTCGAGGAGTGCGTCGAGATCGCGAGGGTGTTCGAGAGCGCCGGCGCGATCGACTTCTTCAACGCGATCTATGGCCGGATGGATACCGAGATCGCGCTTGCCGTCGACAACATGCCTGGCATGGCCTCGCCGATCGCTCCCTGGCTCGCTCGGGTCGGCGCCTTCAAGCGCGAGGTGAAACTCCCCGTCTTCCATGCCGCGCGAATCTCAGATATCGCCACCGCCCGCTACGCGATCCGCGAGGGCCTGCTCGACATGGTCGCGATGACGCGCGCGCACATCGCGGACCCGAATATCGTCGTCAAGATCGCGGCCGGGCACGAGGACCTTATCCGGCCTTGCGTCGGCGCCACGCACTGCCAGTCGCAATACCGCCCGCACTGCCTGCACAATCCCTCGACGGGGCGCGAGGCGAGCCTGCCGGAAGCCATCGCGCGGGCCGAACGGCCCGGCCGAAAGGTGGTGATCGTCGGCGGTGGTCCCGCGGGGCTGGAAGCCGCGCGTGTCTCGGCGGAGCGTGGCCACCGCGTTGTGCTGTTCGAGGCCGCCGATCGGCTCGGCGGCCAAGTGTTGCTCGGCGCGCGCGCCAGCTGGCGAAAAGATCTTGTCGGCATCGTCGACTGGCGGCAGCGCGAGCTCGAGCGGCTCGGCGTCACGGTGCGCATGAGCCGATTTGCCGAGCGCGCCGACGTCTTCGCCGAGGCGCCCAACGTGGTGATCATCGCGACGGGCGGCACACCCGACATCGACTGGATCCCGGGAGCAGAGCATTGCACCAACGCCTGGGATGCGATCGGCGGCACGGCGCGGCTCGCCGGCGAGAT
>DATNIT010000254.1:0-6396 GCA_035604335.1 Allostellaceae bacterium
CACGGGCGACCGGGCCCAGCTGACCCTGCTCTTCGGCGAATGCGGTCCGCGCCAAATGACCGCAATCCACGTGCCACAATAATAGAGTCTTCGACGCGCGGCGAAAAGGCGGACACGATACGAAAATATTGTAGGCAGCGAAGCTGAGTACTGGATTTCTGGCTCCGCCGATCTCGCCCGTGTCGACGACGGAACCCCGCGGATACAGGTCCCAGCCGGCCACATCGACGATGCGACATTGAACGAGGTGCAGCTTCCAGGCTGGAATTCAGGTAGACTACGTGGCGGCGTATAAGATTTTGGTGGTCGCTCGTCGGATGGCCGGGGATGCGGATTTACATCAAGACGCGGGGAAAAATCGAATGAGGCGTTCTGCACTTTTGGCTGCCGCGATAATCGGGGTGGGTCTGCCGGTGTTCGCGAGCGCCCAGCCGGCTCCTGTCGTAACCGAGCCCTATGCACCGAAACTCGCCGATATCATGGGTACCATGCAGTTACGGCATCTGAAGCTGTGGTTTGCCGGAAGAGAAAAGAATTGGGCCCTGGCGAATTATGAATTGGGGCAGATCAAGACGAGCTTTGGGGATGCCATGAGGTACTACCCGAATGTTCCGATCGCCGATATGACGACCATGGCGCGGCCATCCGCGGCGATCGATACGGCGATACATTTGAAGGATGCCGTTAAATTCGCACAGGCGTTCGGCGAACTCACCGACGCCTGCAATAGCTGTCACCGATCGCAAGGGCTGCCCTTCATTGTCATGAAGGTGCCGACGTCATCGCCCTTCAGCAATCAATCGTTTCCGCCTAAGTAGCGAGGCTTTCGATCTTGGTGTGTCCCAGTCGCAATTGCACGGCACGCGGGTTGCCGGTGCGGCGATAGATGAGCTTCGCCTTGGTTCCGCGCAGCGAATGCGCGTGGCCGATTTTCTGCTGACGCACAGTCGCACGATCGATGGCATGCCCATGTGGTGCCCAATCCTTTACCTTTAGGCTGACGGCATCGCAGCTACGGAGGCTGGTGTCGATCGCGAGGTTGAACATCGCCAGGTCGCGCACTCGTCCCTCGAGCTGCAATTTGCTGCGGACGGACCAAACGTGTTTCGGTCGGAGCGGCGGTTTCGCACCGGGCCGCTTGCCCTTATTCCACAGGTCGCGGCGCGGAAATGGACGGCTTCAAGAACACGTTGGACGTTACAAGTGCGAGGGGCGGCCGCCTCGATTTAGCGGCATGCGCCTCGCCAT
This sequence comes from Allostellaceae bacterium, assembly GCA_035604335.1. Lineage (GTDB taxonomy): Bacteria > Pseudomonadota > Alphaproteobacteria > ATCC43930 > CGMCC-115725 > DASZHJ01. The sequence goes on from DATNIT010000254.1 coordinate 1,249, forward strand.
TCGGTCTTCTATGATATGCGTTCAGACTACCCGCGGGCGCCGATTCGGTTCCCGCATAGAGACGCGACGGGGAGAATCGGGGATGAGGACGGGATCGTTCGCTCTCGCATGGGCATGTATCGGGTTGCTGCTCGGCACAACATCGGCCAAAGCTGATCCCGTCAAGATCCGCGCCGATTGGAACATCATTCCGGGCCAGTTCGCGCCGCTCATTCCGACCGTCCCGCAATATGGGCCTGACGTCTATCGCCATTACAGGAAATCCTATGTCGTCGAGCCGCTTCATCTGCAGGGCGGCGGCGCGACGCTCACGGCGCTTGCCGTCGGCGACACCGACCTCAGCACTTTGAGCCCGCAAACCCTCGTCCTCGGCGTCACCAACGCGAAGCTCGATCTGCGTGTGATCGGCCTGCAGATCGCGACGGAAGTGCCGGGCTACCTGCAGACCTATTTCTGGGTCCATGGCGGCGAGATCAAGAGCGTCGAGGATCTCAAGGGCCGGGTCATCGGCATCACCACGCGCGGGTCCAACGTGTCCTCGGCCGCCGAGATGGTCATGGCCAATCACGGCTTCCACGAGCCGCGCGACTATCAACTCCTCGAAGTGCCATTCCCAGCCCAGCTCCCGGCACTTGAGGCGCACAAGATCGATGCCGCCGTACTGGTGCCGCCGTTCCATCTGCAGGCCCTCAAGGACCCCGAGCTCAAGCCGGTCTTCGGCGTCGGCGACGCGTTCGGGCCGGTGGAGACGCTGATCTGGATCGCCAAGGCGGACTTCGTGGCCGCGCATCGCGCCGCACTCGTTGACTTTCTCGAGGACAACATGCGCATGCGGCGCTGGATGTTCGACCCTAAGACGCGCATGGACGCCGTGCGGCAGCTTGCGGATGCCACCAAGGTACCGGCCGCCCAATATGCCGACTGGGTATACACAAAGGGCGACTATTATTACGATCCCCATGCGATGGTCGATGTCGGGCTGCTGCAAAAGAATGTCGACGACATGAAGACCGCCGGCATCATTCCGGCGGCGATCGACGTCAAACCTTATGTCGACCTTTCGCTCGCCCGGGAGGCGCAGGCGCGCCTCAAGGATTAGCGCGGGCGGGTCATGGACATCGGCATCAATCTCGCGACCGAAGCCGATAGCTGGAAAATCGTTCAGCGCGCGGAGGCGCTGGGCTACACGCGGGTCTGGTTCTACGACACGCAGATGCTCAATGCCGACGTGTTCGTCGCCATGGCGGCGGCGGCGATGGTGACCGCGAAGATCCGGCTCGGCACCGGCGTACTCATTCCGTCGAACCGCATCGCGCCAGCGGCTGCATGCGCGCTTGCCTCGGTGAACGCGCTGGCGCCGGGGCGGATCGATTTCGGCATCTCGACGGGCAGCACTGCGCGCAGCACCATGGGACTGGGGCCCGTGAAGCTCGCCGCCTTGCGGGACCATATCCGCGTGGTGCAGGGCCTGTTGCGGGGCGAGACGCTGGAATGGGACTTCGAGGGCAAGCGCCGCAAGATCCGCTTCCTCAATCCCGAGATCGGCGCAATCAACATAGCCGACCGCATCCCGCTGCATATCTCCGCCGCGGGCCCCAAGGCGCGCCACCTCACGGCCGAACTCGGCGCCGACTGGATCGTGCCGACCGGAAGTATCGCGCATGCCAGCGCGTCAATCGCCGACATGCACCGTGCCTGGCGCGAGGCCGGCCAGGATCCCGCACGGCATGTCGCCTCTGCGGTGGTGGGCGGATGCGTGCTGGCCGACGGCGAAGCGCCCGACAGTCCGCGCGCCAAGCAACAGGCCGGGCCGCATGCCATGATCCGGCTGCACAATGCCATCGAGGCGGAAGAGGGCGGTTTCACGCGGCCCCCGCTACCGCCGCATCTTGCGCCGCTATTGGAGCGCTACCGCGAGATCTATCTCGGTTACCACCCGGCCGATGCGCGCTATCTCAGCAATCATCGCGGCCACCTCATGTTCCTGCGCCAGGAGGAGCAAGCGCTCTGCACCGCCGAGCTGATCCGGGCCACCACCTTCACCGCCACGAAATCCGAGCTGCGCGAGCGGCTGCGCGCGCTCCGCGACGCCGGCTACGACCATTTCTCGGTCACCATCCGGCACGGCCACCCCGAAATGCTCGAGGAATGGATCGAGGTGTTTGCCGGCCTCTAGCTTGAGACGGAGTACGCGCTCAGGAGGTCGCCTCCTCCATCCTGTCGAACGCGATCGAATCGCAGCGCATAGCGTAACGCCATCGAAGGCAGAGCAGAGCCCGAGCGGCTAATGACCGACGGCGGCGCTGAAAGGCCACGCTTATCGCTTCTCCACCTGGCAAGAATGCGCGCGGAAGGCAAAGCACGCCGATCGCGCCGACGATCCGCGCGCGGCTCACTGCTTCACGTCGACGACATACCGCCTGTCGATCATCGCGTCGGCCTCGGCAGTGCCTTTGAGCATGCCTTGCGACCGGTACCATTCGTACTGGCGGATGACGTCGGCGATGTCGAGCCGCGCCTCGGCATCGACATAGGGCAGGCCGCGCGCGACTTCGCCGGGCGACTGGCCCGTCGCCTTGGCGATGATGGCGAGCATCTCGGGCGCCGCAGGACCGTCGCCGCGCTTGCCGTCCTCCACGAAGGCGTCGTGATAGTTGCGCGAGGCCTTCTGAAGAGCACGCAGGAAATGCCGCACGGTGTCACCGCGGTCGTCCGCCGTCTTGCGCGAAACGAAGGTGCCGGCGAGCTGGAACGGCGTCTCGTCGCCGATATAGCCCAAGAGTTTGGCGTCGCCTCGCCCGAGCATAGCGACGCCGAGACTTCCCGTCATCCCGCTCGCGTCGGCCTGCCCTCCGGTAATCGCCGCCACGGTGGCAGGGATCGATTGCAACGGCAGGATGCGAACCGACTTGATGTCGAACCCATATTTCTGCGCCGCGAGCCCCAGCGCGTAATGCGGCGGTGAGCCGATTTGCGACACCGCGAAGGTATGGCCGGGCATGTCCTTGAGCGACCTGAGCCCCGCGGCCCAGGCCTTGTTCGAAGCGAGGAAGGGCTGGTTGGGATAGCCCGGAACCTCTCTCGCGCCGCCGCCGATGAGGCGCAGCACGCCCTGACTCGCGAGCCCGTAGAAGCCGCCGGTGAAGCCGGTATGGCCGAAATCAATGTCGCCCGACGCCACCGCGACGGCGATCGGTTGCGCCCCTTCGAAGAACACCAGTTCGGCTTCTAGCCCCTCGGCGGCGAAATAACCCTTGCCCTCGGCGATGAAGACCGGGCCCGAGGCGGAGGTCTTGAGGATGCCGATCTTTATGGCCTCGGCGTGCGCGGCGGTGCAGAGCGCGAGGAGCGCGAGAAGCGCAATTCTCATTAGGTCACCTGGTCGGCGCGGAGCAGGAGGGATTCCGGAAGATCGCGGCCCAGGCTAGGTGCCTGGTTACTCTGCCGCGCTCCGAGCCTTGAAGAAGTTCCCTGAAGGCACGCGCACCATGGCGTCCTTCTCCTCGAAGGCAACGCCGAGCGGGTCGCCGCCATTCGCCACGACCTTCATCTGCTCCTTGAGCATGCGGCGCATCATCGCGATGCCCCGATCGCTGGTGGCGAGATGCTCCTCGGAGTGCAGCGAGATCGCGCCTTGGCCGGCTTGGGCCTCAAAGTCGCCTGGATGGTCCTGGTGCTCGTCCTCGGTCATCGCGTGCCACAGCTTGCCGCCGTGGTAGACGAGCTGAAACGGCGCTTGTCCCGGCTTCACTTTGCCCGTGCTGTAGGTGGTGAAATGCGCATCGTCGATCGGCACGATCCAGGCGACGCGCGTCGAGCGAGCGTCCACGATATCGCGGGTGGCGGGCACTGACATCAGGCTCGGCATCATGAACGAAGAGACGCGATTGAATACGCGACCATCCTCCATCTGGCGGATGATCGAGTAGCACACGCCCTGCTCGGCGCGGAAGAAGTCGGCCTTTTCCGGTGGCAGCTGGAATTCGTTGGCGAATTGCGGTCCGCTGAACGTCGAGTGCAGAACCCACACGTGGTACGGGTCCATGACGTTGTCGTTCAGATGCAGCCAGCTGTAGGGGGCGACCGGCACCGTCTGATCGCCCGTTTGCGCGCCGCCCTGGGTCGGCACGATCGCATCGTCGGCCGCGATATCTTCAAGGATATCGTAGCGCGGCAGCACCGGTTGCCTCTCGGGCGGACCCATATAGGCGAAGATCAGGCCATATCGCTCCGCCACGGGATACCACGGTTGACGCGCCAGATCCCGGCGCCGTCCGTGCTCGGGCTCGCACGGCTGGTCGAGGCAAGTCCCGTCGACGCCGAAGAGCCAGCCGTGATAGCAGCAGCGGATGCCCTCGTCCTCGACATGGCCATAGAACAGAGTGGTGCCGCGATGCATGCAGCGCGAATAGAGCAAGCCCGGCCGGCCCTTGAGATCGCGGAAAAGGACAAGATCCTCGCCGAGGATTCGCACCTTCACCGGCCGCGCGCCCAAATCGCTCGAAATGCCGACAGGCAGCCAGTAGCGGCGAAAGAGCTCGCCCATCGGCGTGCCGGCACCGACCCTGACCAGTTCCTCATCGGGATGAGGCTGGGGCCTGCCATAGGCCGAACCGTTTGAATTGCGCGCTCGCGCCCCGTCGTTCATCGCCTTTCTCCACAATCGCGGTTCAGGATCGGCTTCGTCGAATCGTCGCGCCACCATCCGAACGGCCGACGCCACCATCAAACCATAAAAACACGCACGCCACCGGTCAATCTCATGCGGATCGTACCATAGGAACTGCTCCTGCAAATCCGGTCCTGGTTCCCGCGTGCAGATCATCCCAGCCGGCCCTCTCGGCACGCCGACGCCGCGGTTCCGCAACCGACGGGTCCCTTTCAGCGCCGCGCGTGCCGGGACCGGCATCGTCCGAGAGAAGTGGCGTTAATCGTTCCAATGCCTGTTGTTGGCACGAATGCGAAGTGCCGATATATCCACTGCACCGCTGCTTTCGGTGCATCATAGGACCTAGCAGGCTGTTGAAGAACCTACCATGGCCGAGCGCGATAGGTGGTTTCATCGCCGTTGTCGAAGGTGATTTCGCCGGTGATGGAGCCATCGTCGTCGAGTTCTGCCCAGCCGTCACCGGAGACCTCGTCTCCCTC
>DATNIT010000255.1:0-3717 GCA_035604335.1 Allostellaceae bacterium
AGTTCGACGATTCCTGTCGAAATTCGCCTGGATGCCGGCTGGCCATAACTCACGCCCGCCTCTACCGAATCTCTACCGCCCAAAATTGTAGCGCCAGCAAGCGATTGTTTCTATGAGTGTTTCCGGCTTACCCTGGGATTATTGAGAATAGTATCCGGCGAATCGACCAAGATGAATCCCCCGGTCTTCTTGCTCATTCACTTGCAACGCGGACACGGGCTCTACGAAGATCACCTGGCAGGCCAGAGCGCGGGCGCACCCGTAAAATACACCCCGTCGAGCCGTCTCGGTGGTGGCCGTCGGGTGGGCGCAGCGGCGCGCAAGGTCGACGTGTCCCTACGAGGCCGAAGATTTCCCGAAGATTTCACACCGCCGAATACTATCCAGTGCAGAAAGCACTTCGCAGAAAGGTGGTTTATCCTTCCTATCCCTGGATACCGCGGCGCTGTTCCGGGCGCTCGGCGCCGGATGGTGGAACCGGCAGGGCAACGACCAGGAGAACCGGCAGTGAATGAGCTCACAACAAACCAGAGACGCCTCGCGAGGCGGCGGCTGATCATTGTCGTGGCCGTCGTGGGCGGGCTGCTTGCGCTGCTGGTGGGCTGGCACCTGCTCGCCGGGCACTTCATCGCTCAGTCAATGGCGCACAACTCGCAGCCGCCGCAGACCGTAACCACGACGGTGGTCGGATACTCGGACTGGCAGCCGGAGATCAGCGCGGTCGGGAGCGTGCGCGCCGTCAAGGGCGTCGACATCACGACCGAGGTGACGGGACTGGTACGCAGCGTCGACTTCCGCTCGGGAGAGGATGCCAAGCGCAACCAGGTGCTGGTGCACCTCAATGCCGATGCCGACATCGCCACGCTCCACTCGCTCGAGGCGGCCGCCGATCTCGCCGCCACCGTGTACGCGCGCGACAAGATCCAGTTCGAGGCTCAGGCGATCAGCCAGGCGCAGCTCGATGCGGACGCGGCTGACCTCAAGAACAAGCGGGCGCAGGCCGCCGCCCAGGCGGCGCTGGTGGAGAAAAAGACACTGCGGGCGCCGTTTGAGGGGCGGCTCGGAATCACGACCGTCAACCCGGGTCAGTACCTCAACACCGGGGACAAGGTCGTCACCCTGCAGGAGCTCGACCCCGTCTACGTCGATTTCCGCCTGCCGCAGGAGCAGCTGGCGCAGGTGCACCCGGGACTCGAGGTGCGCATGAGCCTCGATGCGTTCCCCGGCGAGAGCTTCCCGGGCAAGATCAATGCCGTCGATCCGCTGGTCGATTCATCGAGCCGCAACTTCCAGGCGGAAGCCACCGTCGCGAACCCCGCGCACAAGGTGCTGCCCGGCATGTTCGTGCGCGTCGTGGTGCTATCGGGCGCGCAGCAGCACTACCTGACGCTGCCGCAGACCTCGATCACCTTCAACCCCTACGGATCGACGGTGTTCCTCGTGCAGAAGGACGAGAAGGGCAAGCGCACGGCGCAACAGACCTTCGTTACCACGGGCCCGACTCGTGGCGATCAGATCGCCGTGCTCACCGGCATCAAGGAGGGCGATGAGGTGGTCACCAGCGGGCAGCTCAAGCTCAAGAACGGCACGCCGCTCGATATCAGCACCCTGGCGCAGCCCTCAGACGCTGCCTACCCCAAACCGCAGGAGAATTGAAGGGCGCCACCATGAAATTCACCGACCTGTTCATCGAGCGCCCGGTCCTCTCCGTCGTCGTCAGCCTGCTGATCCTGGTGTTGGGCGCACGCGCCGTATTCGAGCTGCCGGTCAGCCAGTATCCACAGACCGAGAACGCGGTGGTCACGGTCAGCACGACCTACTACGGCGCCGATGCGCAGACCATCGCCGGTTTCATCACCCAGCCGCTTGAGGCAGCGATCGCCCAGGCGCAGGGCATCGACTACCTGTCCTCCAACAGCGTCGCGGGCGTCTCGATCATCACCGCGACGCTGCGCCTGAACTACGACGCCAACCGCGCGATGACCGAGATCAATACCCAGGTCAATTCGGTCCGCAACCAGCTGCCGCCGGCGGCGCAGCAGCCGGTGATCACGGTGCAGATAGGGCAGCAGATCGATGCCATGTACCTGGGCTACTTCAGCGATACCATCCCGCCGAACAGCACCACCGACTATCTGCTGCGGGTGGTGAAGCCCAAGCTCGATTCCATCGATGGCGTGCAGACCGCCGAGATTCTCGGCGGCCGCACCTTCGCGCTGCGCGCCTGGCTCGACCCGCAGCGGATGGCCGCCCGCGGAGTCTCCGCCGACGATGTCTACGCGGCGCTCGGCTCCAACAACTACCTCGCCGGCGTCGGCCAGACCAAAGGGCAGATGGTGAGCGTCGACCTGAAGACGAACACCGACTTGGAGTCGCTCGATGAGTTCCGCCACCTGGTGATCAAGCGGCAGAACGGCGCGCTGGTGCGGCTCGAGGACGTCGCCAACGTGGTGCTGGGCGCCGAGAACTACGACTTCAACGTGGCTTTCAGTGGCCAGCGCTCGGTATTCATCGGCATCAAGGTGGCGCCGCGCGCCAACATACTCGACGTAGCCGCGCGGGTGCGCGCTGCGCTTCCCGATATCGCGGCGCAGCTGCCGACCGGGGTGACGCAGAAGCTCGCCTATGATGCGACGAAGTTCATCACGAGCTCCATCAAGGAAGTCATCAAGACTCTGGTCCAGGCGCTCGTCATCGTCACGGTAGTTATCTTCCTGTTCCTCGGCAGCCCGCGCGCGGTGGTGATACCGGTCGTGGCCATGCCGCTGTCCCTGATCGGCTCCTTCTTCCTCATGCAGGCGCTCGGCTACTCCATCAACCTGCTGACGTTGCTCGCGCTGGTGCTCGCGATTGGACTCGTGGTCGACGACGCCATCATCGTGGTCGAGAACGTCGACCGGCACCTGAAGGAAAGAGTGTCGCCGTTCAAGGCGGCGTTGCAGGCTGCGCGCGAGCTCGGCGGACCGATCATCGCCATGACCATCGTGCTGGTGGCGGCCTATGTGCCCATTGGTCTTCAGGGCGGGCTCACCGGCGCCCTATTCACTCAGTTCGCATTCACGCTGGCCGGGGCCGTGACCGTCTCGGCCGTCATCGCGCTGACCCTCTCGCCGATGATGTGCGCGAGGGTATTCCGCAGCGAGCAGGAGGAGAGCCGCTTCACGCACTTGCTCGACCGCACCTTCAACCGGCTGCGCGATGGCTATTCGCGCACGCTCTCGAGCTGGCTCACTACCTGGCCGGTGGTGATCGTGTTCGGCGCGCTCATCCTGCCCGGCGTCATCTATCTCTTCATGACCTCGAAGGCCGAGCTCGCGCCGCAGGAGGACCAGGGCATTGTTCTCGAGGCGACCAACGGTCCGCCGGATGCGACGCTCACCCAGATGCAAGCCTATTCGGATGCCGAGTTCGCGATCGCCAAGAAACATCCGGAATATCAGCAGATGTTCCAGCTGACCGGCTCGCCCACGGTGAACCAGGGCTTCGGCGGCGTGCTGTTCACGCCCTGGGAGGAGCGGCACCGCAGCGCCGCCGAGCTGCAGATGCTGCTGCAGAACGAGTGAAACAAGATCCCGGGCGCCCGCGTCGCGGCGTTCCAGTTCCCGGCGCTCCCCGGCTCGCAGGGATTTCCGATCCAGTTCGTCATCACCACCACCGAGCCGATCGAGAACCTGAACGAGGTCGCGACTGCGGTGCTGGACAAGGCGCGCTCGAGCG
>DATNIT010000256.1:0-2059 GCA_035604335.1 Allostellaceae bacterium
GCTGACGATCGCCGCCGGGTCCTCGCCTTCCGCAATCCTCGGCACCTTCATCAGCATGGGCATCGTCGTGCCCGGCCGCGAGACGCGCCAAAGCGTCGCCATGCCTCCCTGATGGAGGCATTCCTCGATCCGGAAGCCGTCGATCGTCGCGCCAAGATCGAGAAACGGTTTGACCATGCTTACGCGCCCACCAACAACCGGTCGGCGAACCAGGTCGGTAGGCCGTTTTTCCGAATTCTTGTAGCCGCTTCTTCCACATCGTACGGCGCGCGGCAGTAGGTCAGTTCGCGCTTTTCTGTATCCAGCATGGCATAGGAAGCAGCCGGATTTCCGTCGCGGGGCTGCCCCACCGAGCCGAGCACCGCCAGCCACCGCCGGCCGGGGCCGGCGAGCAATTGGATGGTCGCGCCCGTGTTGGGCGTGAACGCCGTAAGTTTGCCGGCTGCCGACATGCTGTAGAGCGCCGGCCGGTGAACGTGACCGCAAATGGTGATTTGTGCCGAGGTGGCAATGATGCTTTGGGCGGCAGCGTCAATATTTGTCACATATCGCCAGCTTTTTGGACTGCTTGCTTCGGCATGGACGTACAGGCGGTCATCGTCGTTCAGCGTGAGCGGCAACCGTTCGAGAAATCGTCGCTCTGCCACTCCGAGCCGGCCGCGCGTCCACTCCATGACGATTTTGGCCTCGACACTCAGCTGTTCGCGCGGGTTGCTGACCGCACTGTCGTGATTGCCGAGCACGGCCCTTGCACCTTTTTCGACAAGGTTCATGACGGTGGTGATCGTCCACTCCGGGTCGGCGCCATAGCCGACATAGTCGCCGAGCAACACAATTTGCTCTGCGCCAAGATCGGACGCCTGCGCAAGACATGCGCTGAACGCCTGTCGATTGGCGTGGATGTCTGAGAACATCGCAATGAGCACAGCTGAACTCCAATGAATAGAATTTGATCCAATGGGGTCGCTGGGCGTTGATCTTGGTCAAAAGGCACGGTCGCGCAAGCCGGAGCAGGCCGCATCAAGCCGGCGCCGTCCGGCGCTTTAGTTGCGTGCCGCCGCGAAGGCGTTTGAGGAAGCTGGCGCTCCGGCGGTCGCGATTCTCGGACCGATGTCGTTCATTCTCGCCAGAATATCCTTGATCGGGTTGTCGGCCCAGGCATGGGTCACAAAATTGCGGTGCGAGACGTCGCCGGCGGGCAGGAACGAGACCATGCCCTGAAGATGATTGTGCCTGAGCTCCGAACCATACGGCACCGATCGTTCGCGCAGCAGGCGCTCGAGATCGGCATTGTGGTGCGCCGTGTGCGGCGTGTAGGAACTCACAAAGAAGGCCGATCTGTTGTCGGCGATCCAGTCTGCGAACCTGTCGATCCCGGCGTAGAGCGCGTCGAGCAGGACCAGGCCGCGGATGCGCGACCGCACGCCGCCCCGATCCAATACAGACAAGGTCGGCCCAAAGCCGCCGCTATAGGCGACGATCACGATCGGCATGTTGGCGAATGCGGCCGCGCTGCGCGGATCGCCGTAGAGGTGCGCGAGCTTGACGGCTGCTTCGTCGAGGAAGCGTTTAAATCCATTGGGCTCCCAGAACTTGCCGGCGCTCGAATCGGCGGCATTGACGGCAAACTGCGGCGCCACCAGCACCGCATTAATTCCCGCCGCCGTGATCTGCGCCGGCACCTGCTGGCGGTCACGCACGTCGCGGGCCAGATTGGCGCCGTGACCGTGAAAGTACACGACGATGACGGCTGGGCGTTTGGGGTCGAAGTCCGGAGGAACGTGAAGCAATACGCGGTTGTCGCTGAACGTCTCCGATTCCCAGAAGACGCGACCGCGGAAATTGACGTGGCCGCGATGGCCCGGTTCGCCCGCATTCAGGAACGGCCGGTTCGATCCGGGTACGCGACCGTGATAGGGAAACGGCGCCGTTTGGAAGTCGACCAAGCTCGTCTTAGCCCCAATGTTGGATGGGACGCGCGACGGCATGGTCTCGGTGGCCGAATGGAAGGTCGCAATTTCCGGCGCATCGCTTTCGAGCGCGGCCAAACGAACCGGCG
>DATNIT010000257.1:0-6872 GCA_035604335.1 Allostellaceae bacterium
TGATCGGCTCCTTGGCGATCTTCAGCACTTTGCGCACCTTCTCGAGCGGCATGGCGAGCTTTTCGCTGAGCTCTTCCGGCGTCGGCTCGCGGCCGATCTCGTGCAGCATCTGCCGGCTGGTGCGCACGAGCTTGTTGATCGTCTCGATCATGTGCACGGGGATCCGGATCGTGCGGGCTTGGTCCGCGATCGAGCGCGTGATCGCTTGCCGGATCCACCACGTCGCATAAGTCGAGAACTTGTAGCCGCGGCGATACTCGAACTTGTCCACCGCCTTCATCAGGCCGATGTTGCCCTCCTGGATCAGGTCAAGGAACTGCAGGCCGCGGTTCGTGTATTTCTTGGCGATCGAGATCACCAGACGAAGATTCGCCTCGACCATCTCCTTCTTGGCCCGGCTCGCCTCGCGCTCGCCCCTCTGCACGGTGGAGACGATGCGGCGGAACTCCGCAGGCGGCAGGCCCGCCTCGGCTGCGATGACGCCGAGCTCGCTGCGCAGGTCCTTCACCTCCTGGCCGTGCCGCTTGATGTAGTTCGCCCAGCCCTTGCCCGAGAGCCGCTGCACGCGCTGGATCCAGCGCGGCGCCAGCTCGTGGCCGAAGTGGTGCTCCAGGAACTCCTGTCGCTTCACGCCCGTCCCTTCGGCGAGCCGCAGCAGCTTGCCTTCGATGCCGAGCATGCGCCGGTTGAGGCCGTAGAGTTGATGGACCAATTGCTCGATGCGCGCGTTGTTGAGCCGCACACCGTTCATGGCCTCGACCATATCGGACTTGAGCTTGACGTAGCGCCGCTCCGTCGGCTTCACCAGCTCCTGGCCCTTCTGCAGGGACTCGAGACGCTGTTCCTGAACCTTGTGGAGCTTCTTGTAGGTCTTGGCGATGGTGTCGAAGGTCGCGAGCACCTGCGGCTTGAGCGCGGCTTCCATGGCCGAGAGCGAGATCGAAGCTTCCTCCTCGCCTTCCTCGGAACTCTCGGCGGCGGCGATTTCCTCGCCCTCGGTCTCGCCCACGGTCTCCGCTTCCGTCGCGCCGCCCTCGGCCAGCGCGGCGCTCTCCGCCTCGAAGGCGCTATTGCCGTAGGTGGCGTCGAGATCGATCACGTCGCGCAGCAGCATCTTCCCGTCGTTGAGCGCGTCGCGCCAGGCGATGATCGCGCGCATGGTGAGCGGGCTCTCGCAGATGCCGCCGATCATCATCTCGCGGCCGGCTTCGATGCGCTTGGCGATCGCGATCTCGCCCTCGCGAGAGAGCAGCTCGACCGATCCCATCTCGCGCAGGTACATGCGCACGGGATCGTCCGTGCGCCCGATGTCGTCGTCGTCGACATTGCCGCGGGCTTCCGCCTCTTCCTCGGCGTTGGCCTCGGCAGCCGAAGCGTCCTCGCCCTCCTCGCTTTCGACCACGTTGATGCCGGCCTCGGAGAGCATGGCCATGGTGTCCTCGATCTGCTCGGAGGACACCTGATCCGCGGGCAATGCCGCGTTCAAATCGTCATAGGTGACGTAGCCCCGCTCCTTCCCGCGTGCCACCATCTTCCTGATGGCTGCCTGGACGCTGTCGAGCAGCGGCGCTTCCGCCGCATCCTCTCGCGCCTCGGTTGTTTCCGCCGCGTTCGCCGCCGCTGCCTTGCTCGCCATTTTGAATCTCTCGTCCCCGCAAACTCAAAAAAAGACGGTGCGGGCCGCCTCCTGGCGTCCCCATCCGTCCTCGTCCGATCGCCTACCGGAGGACCCCGCGCCCGATGCGACGCCTCCCGCCGGTGCTGAGCCTCACCCGATCAAATCTTCAATCGTCTTGTCTTCGTCTTCGCGGTCCTCCTGAAGAGCCTTGACCGGCGCCCAGCGCTCCTCGGTCATCTCCTCGGCCAAACCGCGCTCCATATCATCCAGTTGCCGCGGATACTGCCGCCGCAGGAATTGCGCCCTGGCCTGCTGCCAGCCCATGCGTGCGACCTCCGGCTCCGCCTCCCTCCGAGCGAAAGAGGCGTGATTTAATACCTGAGGCGCCAACAAGCTACCCACAGTCGCGGCAAATCCCTTACCCGAAAGGTGGAGTTGGAGTCCCTCGGCGTCAAGGTCTGGACGCTCTGCATGGATGTGTAAAATCTCGCGGCAAAGCCTGTCAAGATCGGGGGCGGAGAACTCGAGGTGGGCCAGCTCCTCGGCAGCTTCCCCTAATAGGTGTGGGTGATTGAGGAATACCGCCAGAAGCACCTCCTCTTGTCGCCGCGCCAAGGCTGTGGGCGACTGCGGCGGCGGCTCAACTAGGGGGATCGACGGAGCTTGGCGTCGCGCGCGACCGCGGTTGGGGCCAGGACCAGGCCGAAAACGCTGGTTCCGGAATATCTCGAAGGTCTTTTCGCGGAAAAATCGGAGGTAGTGCCCCTGCACGGCGCGGTCCGCGATCTGCCGGGCACGATCCTCGAGTCGGCGTTCCAGGGCCGCCCGGCGCTCGGGCGTATCGAGGGGTCCGGCATGGCTTTCCAAAGTCCAGAGGAACTCCGCCAGCGGGCGGGCCCGTTCCAGGATCTCGCGCATCGCACGCACCCCATGGCGCAGCACCAAGGTGTCGGGATCCTCGCCTTCGGGCAGGGTGGCGAGGCGCAGCGTATAGCCCGGTTTCAAGAGCGGCAGCGTGCGGTCGACCGCGCGTCCGGCCGCCCGCAACCCTGCCGCATCGCCGTCGAAGCACAGGGTTGGCTCCGGCGCGATCCGCCAGAGCTCCTCGATCTGCCGCTCCGTGAGAGCCGTGCCGAGCGGCGCCACCGCCCCCACGAAGCCCGCGCGATGGAGCGCGATCACGTCCATATAACCCTCGACAACGATGACGGGTCCAGCGCCGCCCGCGGCCGCACGAGCTTGTGCCCAGCCATAGAGGACGCGGCCCTTCTCGAAGAGCGGCGTGTCGGGAGAGTTCAGATATTTCGGCTGGCCGTCGCCGAGCGTACGGCCGCCGAAGGCAATGACCCGGCCGCCTCGGTCGGCAATGGGGAAGATCACGCGGCCACGGAAATAATCGTAGCTCTCGCGCCCACCCCCCTCTGACTCCTCCGTCGGCTTGCGCACCAGGCCGGCTTCGACGAGAAGCGGCTCGGGAAACGCCTTGCCGAGAGCGAGCTTGAGCGCATTGCGCCGGTCGGGCGCAAAACCCAGCCGAAACCGCCTTATGGTTTCCTGATCGAGGCCTCGCTTCTCGAGGTAGGCGAGCGCCTCCCGTCCGACCGGCGCGTGCAGTTGCTCTTCAAACCAGTGCGCGGCGGCGTCGAGGGCGCCCCTCAGCGTGGTCTGACGCTGGGCTCGCTCGCGCTCCTCGGGCGTGGCCTTGGGCACCTCGAGCCCAGCCTCCCGCGCCAATGCCTCGACCGCCTCGGGGAAGCTCAGACTCCCGGTCTGCATGGTGAAACTGATGACGTCGCCGTGGGCGCCGCAACCGAAGCAGTGATAGAAGCCCTTCTCCTCGACCACGCTGAAGGACGGCGTCTTCTCCTTGTGGAAGGGGCAAAGGCCCACGAACTCCCGCCCGCGCCGCTGCAGCTTGACGCGGCGCGAGACCGCATTTGCAAGCGACAGGCGGCGCCGAAGCTCCTCGAGGAAAAAAGGCGGAAATGCCATGCGGGCCCGTCAGCTCTCTCGGCTATCAGCCGTCAGCGGACGGAACCGACGGGAGGCGCATCCTACCGCAGATCGGCCATGATCTGAAATCGCTTCGCGAGGATCTAGGTCCGTCACCGCTCCGCGGCTAGCCGCAACCCCAGCGCCACGAACACCACTCCGGCCAGCGCCGAGATCGCCCGCGCCGCCTTGCGATAGAGCGCCACCACGGGATCGGCAGCCATCGCCCAGGCGACGGTGCCGTACCAAAGGCCCGCGATCCCCGCGACTGTCGCCACCAGAAGCGCGTCGAACCAGAGCGGCGCGGTGGGCGGCACCGCGACCGCGAACAGACTGGTGAAGAAAGCTGCGGCCTTGGGGTTGCTGAGATCCGTGACCAGCCCGTGCCGGAACGCGTGCGCGGCCGGGATCGCAGGGCCGACGATCCGCGCAGGCGCGCTCGTTCGGCGAGCCGAAAGGATGAGCCGCACGCCCACGATGACGAGGTAACCTGCGCCCGCGAGCTTTACGGCTTCGTAGAGCCCGCCCGCCGCCTGGAACAGGAGCCCGAGGCCGAATAGGCTCGCCGTGCCCCAGAGCGCGGTACCGACCGTGATGCCTGCTACCACGAGGAGGCCCGCCCGCCGCGAGCGCGTGAGCGTCGCGTGGACTGTCGCCAGGAAATTGGGCCCGTGCGTCACGACCGTCACGATCCAGACGCCGATCACGGTGGCGAAGCCGGTCCAGAGACCGGCAGCGGAGAGCGTATGCACTGGCGCCGTCAACCCAGCAGCTTCTTCACCATGCCGCCGGCTTTCGAGAGGTCGAGCTGGCCTGCATGCTTCTCCTTGAGCGCCGCCATGACGCGGCCCATGTCCTTGACGCTCTGGGCGCCCACGGCGGCGATCACCTGCTTGATGGCGGCCTCCGCCTCGGCATCGGACATCTGCTTCGGCAGGAAACTCTCGATGACCGCGATCTCCTCCTGCTCCTGCTGGGCGAGCTCGGGGCGGTTGCCTTGCTTATAGAGCTCGATCGCCTCGCGGCGCTGCTTGATCAGCCCCTGCATCATGCGCTGGATGTCCCCGTCCTCGATGCCGTTGGGGTTGCCCTTGCCGCGCGCGTCGATGTCGCGCTCCTTGAGCGCGGCCAGGATCATGCGAACCGTCGAGACGCGGCGCTGGTCACCCGCCTTCATCGACACCTTGAGCGCGGTGGTGAAGCTGTCGCGCAGCGTCATGGGCGTTAGCCTCCGAAAGGGTCTTGGTGCGAGTCGACTGCGAGAGCGGACGGTACCCAAACCGGGGCTGGATAGCAAATCCGCCGAAGCCCTATAAGCAATTGATTTTGCAACATTTTGCCGGCCACTTCGGGCTTGACGCCGGTGGGGCGACCCACTATCCAATAACCTTCAGGTCAGATCGAGGGATGTCCCGCGCCGCCGACGCTTTCCTGCGCGGCGGGATTTTCGCGCGCGGCAGCCCGCCCGAGCCGAAGAAAGGCAACGCCCCATGGCCGACGGCGCCGCTCTGAAGCCGCCCTCGCCGTCCCCGCCGGGGACGACGGCCGCGCTGATTCTCGCGGACGGCAGCGTGTTCTGGGGCCGCGGTATCGGCGCCACCGGCATGAGAGTGGGCGAGGTCTGCTTCAACACCAGCATGACCGGCTATCAGGAGATCATGACTGATCCGTCCTATGCCGGTCAGATCATCACTTTCACGTTTCCGCACATCGGCAATGTCGGAACCAACTCCGAGGACATCGAGACGCTGACGCCGGCGGCGCGCGGATTGGTGGTGCGCGTCGACATCACTGAGCCCGCGAACTATCGCGCGAGCGAGCACTTCGACCGCTGGCTCAAATCGCACGAGCTGGTCGGCGTCTCCGGCATCGACACGCGCAAGCTCACGCGTCGGATCCGCGATGGCGGCGCGCCCAACGGCGCGGTGGTGCATGCGCCCGACGGCAAGATCGACTATCGCTCGGCGCTCGCGGCCGCGCGCGCCTGGCCCGGCCTCGAAGGCATGGATCTCGCCAAGGAGGTCTCCTGCCGGCAGATGTACGAGTGGGACGAGACGCGCTGGAGCTGGGGACAAGGATATGGCCGGCTCGAGAATCCGCATTTCCGAGTGGTCGCCGTCGATTATGGCGCCAAGCGCAACATCCTGCGCCTCCTCGCCTCGCACGGCTGCCGCGTCACCGTGGTGCCCGCGACCGCGACGGCCGAGGAAATCCTCGCACACAAGCCCGACGGCATCTTCCTCGCCAACGGACCCGGCGATCCCGCGGCGACCGGTGTCTACGCCGTGCCGACGCTGCAGTCGTTGATGGCGACAGGTAAGCCGATCTTCGGGATTTGTCTCGGACATCAGCTCCTCGGGCTCGCGCTCGGCGGGCGCACGAAGAAAATGCCGATCGGCCATCGCGGCGCCAACCATCCCGTGAAAGACATCCAGACCGGCAAAGTGGAGATCACCAGCCAGAACCACGGTTTCTGCGTGATCCCCGAGAGCCTGCCCGGTGACGTCGAGGTCACGCACGTTTCGCTCTTCGACGGCAGCAACGAGGGCCTGCGCGTGAGAGGCAAGCCGATCTTCTCCGTGCAATATCACCCCGAGGCCAGCCCCGGCCCTCAAGACAGCCATTATCTATTCCAGAGATTCGTCGACCTGATGGAAAAGGCGCGCTGATGACGACCACGATCGAAATTTTCGTGTTCGCTTCAAAAAATCTCACGAACATTTGGGCGGGGATCGGTGCGCGGCTCTGGGCAGTATCGCAGACTGAAGACGCGTCAACTGCGCAGGGACGTAGAACCAAGGCTCAAAACATGAGAATTGGATCTTTTGGCATTCCTTATTGTAATGACACCCACTCGCTGACGACACCATTTATCGTCTACTCCAAAGTCAACCCAGACCGAGTGATCGAGGATATCTGGCCCAGGCCAGAGAAATGGGTCTTGCCATTTCAAATATTTCCTCTCGGAAACCCACATCTTCAGCTCAGCACCGATGAAGCAAAACGCATCTTGCCGGTGTTTCGGACCTCGGGCGAAGCGAACTTCGGGAAGATATTTCATGTTCAGGCTGTGACCGCGTTCTCGCCAACCAGGGTTGGCTTGGACGACTGGGAGGTGCTGATCAGCCGCTTGGCTCAAAGATCGATGGACGCGAATCCAGGTGCGTAAGAATTTCACTCGCGGCGTCCTCACTTGCGCCGAATCAATCGCGTACCCCTCCCCCCTTGAGGGGGAGGTCGGCAGCGCGTCAGCGCTGACGGG
>DATNIT010000258.1:0-4960 GCA_035604335.1 Allostellaceae bacterium
CGTCCACAAGGCGGGCGTCACCATGGTGACCAGCCGCATGCTCGGCCAGTTCCGCAGCGACCCCACGACGCGGCGCGAGTTCCTCGCCATGATCGGCAATCCGCGCACGACGACGCAGCCGGATATGTGAGCGCCGGCAACCGCACCCTCGCATGCCGCCCGAGAGGCTCACTCCCGTCGAGATGATCGCGCACCTGGTCGCCTTCGACACCACCTCCGCGAAGTCGAACCTGGGGCTCATCGAGCGCGTGGCGGAATACCTGGCCGGCCATGGCATCGCCTCGCGCCTGACCAAGAACGACGACGGGACCAAGGCCAACCTCTTCGCCACCATCGGGCCGGGGCGAGGGAATGGGATCGTGCTCTCGGGCCACACCGACGTGGTGCCGGCCGCGGGCCAGGCGTGGGAGAGCGATCCCTTCGTGCTTTCCGAGCGCGACGGCAGGCTCTACGGGCGCGGCACCGCCGACATGAAGAGCTTCATCGCGACCGCCTTGGCGCTCGTGCCGGAGATGCTGGAGCGCCGCCTCGAGATACCCATCCACTTGGCGCTCTCCTACGACGAGGAGGTCGGCTGCCTCGGCGTCGGCCGCATGATCCGCGAGCTCGGCGCGACGCTGGGCCGCCCGCGCCTCGCCATCGTGGGCGAGCCGACCCTCATGAAGGTGGTGCGCGCGCACAAGGGGGCCGTCATCTGCGAGACGCGCGTTGTCGGGCGCGAGGCGCACTCGAGCGCCACCCACCGCGGGGCGTCTGCCATCATGGCCGCCGCCGAGCTGATCCGCTTCCTCTCCGAGCTCGCCGCCGAATTCGCCGCCCGCGCCCCGCGAGCGGGCTCGAGCGACGGGGAATTCGAGCCGCCTTGCACGACGATCAGCGTCGGCACCATCGCGGGCGGGACGGCGCTCAACATCATTCCCAAGGACTGCTCGTTCCTGTGGGAGTGCCGCCCGCTTCCCGGAAGCGGGGACGGCGAGGAGGTCCTCCGCCGCTTCAACGAATTCGCGGCCGCGCGCGTGACGCCCGCACTCAAGGCGAAGGCGGCTGCGGGTAGCGTTGCCACGGAGGTGCTGGTCACCGTGCCACCGCTCGCCCCCGAGGGTGCCGCGGCCGAGGCGCTCGTGCTCGCCCTCAGCGGCGAGAACAGGGCGGGGGTCGTCAGCTACGGCTCGGAGGCGGGGCTCTTCCAGGAAGCCGGCATCCCGGCCGTGCTTTGCGGGCCGGGCGACATCACCCAAGCGCACCAGCCGAACGAGTTCATCCTCGGCACGCAAGTCGAGGCCTGCGCGGCTTTCCTCCGCCGCTTGATCGACCACTGCGCCACGTGAGCGTGGAGATCGCCGGGTTTTGCTGCTAATGTCCTGGTTCCGAAATTCACGACATCAGGAAAACGCTTGTCATTGCGAGGCGCCCGAAGGGCGCCGAAGCAATCCAGAATGGGTTCCGCACCAGGCGCACTGCCCCGGCGTACGCCGGGGTTCGCTGCACTCGCAATGACGGTTATCAGCGGGTGGGACGAACTTTCGAATCGGTCTAGAGCAAGTTCCGGTTGCATAGGGTCGCCCCGGAGCTCACCCGGGGGAATGTCGGTCAGGAAATGCGGGTCGACTGATCTACATCAAAGCACCGCACCTCGGGACACGCAAAATGGCGGCGACTTCCGATGGAGGCTCCATGTCTCTGGCCGCCCGTTCCGTCCTGTATGTCCGCCTGCCGTGCTGGAAGATCTATCCCGGCGGGGTCGTCTACGTCGCCGACTACGTGCACAAACAGCGCCCGGAGCTCGCCCAGCACATCCTCGATCTGGCCATGGTCCCCGCCGCCGACCGCAGGCGCGTCTTGAGCGAGCGGCTGGAGCGGCAACGGCCGGACGTGGTCGCGTTCTCCTGGCGCAATATGCAGTCCTTCGGGCCGCACCCGGAGGATGACGCGCTCGACGTGGTGATGAACTTCGACCATTCGCCGCGCTGGCATCTCCGCTTGAAGGCGGCAAAGGACGCGCTCTCCATCATCCGCGACTACGTCCTGAGCCGGCTGAGGAATTTCGGCTACTTCCGCCTCGCCCGCAAGCTGTTGCCGGCCGCGCGTATCGTCGTCGGCGGCACCGCCGTCTCGATCTTCGCCAAGCACGTCGCCGCGAAATGCCCGGCCGATACCGTGGTCGTCGTCGGCGATGGCGAGGACGCCATGCTCTCGGTCGTCGACGGCTTCACCGCACCGGCCGGCGAGTTCTTCTACAAGGACCGCAGCGGCACGATCAGCCACCGCGCCCGCGGCGAGATTTTCGATCTCGGCAAGCTCACCGCGGTCGATTTCGGCTACATCGACGCGATCTTCCCCGATTTCCGCGGCTACCTCGACGGCGATATTGGCGTCCACACCAAGCGCGGCTGCCCGTTCCAGTGCCATTTTTGCCTCTACAACCAGATCGAGGGGCACCGCCAGCGCTACCGCAATCCCTCCGAGGTCGCCAAGGAGGTCGAGACGCTGAACAAGCAGTACGGCGTCAAGCGCATCTGGTTCACCGACGCGCAGTTCTGCTCTACGCGCAAGAGCACCGAGCACGTCGAGCAGATTCTCGACGAGATGCTGGCGCGCAAGACCCAAGTCACCTGGTTCGGCTATCTTCGCCTGAACTACTTGACACCGGCGCTGGCGCGGAAGATGTGGGCAAGCGGCATGGGCAGCGTCGATCTCTCGTTCACGGGATCGCAGGAGATGATCGACTCGCTCACCCTCGGCTACAAGCTCGACCAGCAGATGGCGGCGTTCGATATGCTGAAGGCGAACGGCCACACCGACCAGCAGATCAAGCTCTACATGCCGCTCAACGCGCCGGGCGAGACGGCAGAGACGCTGCAGATGACCATCGACCGGATCAACGAGCTCTACGCCATGTTCGGCCGCGAGCGCGTGCTGCCGTTCATCTTATTCATCGGCATCCAGCCCGGCACGCCGGTGGAAAAACTGCTGATCGAGCGGGGCTACCTCAACGCCAACTACAATCCGCTCACCTTCAATCCGTTCCTGATCAAGCGGCTGCTCTACAACCCGCCCCCACTCGGCCGCATTATCGCGCGCGCCTATCTCGAGGCGGCGGCAACGAGCGATCCGAAATGCGAGTATATCGGCCGTGCCACCATGGACAACCTCGAGCGCGAGCTCGCGCGGCCCGAGGTGCGCGAGAGCGCGCGTGCCCACTCCCGCCCCATGATGGTGGCTGCGCAACGCTGCAGCTGACCCTCGGCTTTCCTCGTCGGCACGAAGGAAGCGCGGCCATTCAGGCTGGCGGCGATTTGGGGGTATAAATAGGTTCGTATTTTAGGGCCGGTATGTCTAGAAACATGTGCGCCGTAGTATCGCCGTACAAATCGTAGAGCTCTGCGGCGATCTTCGGCAAAACGTCACGACACCTCGCCCAATCATACAACCCAATCTTCGGGTCGATGGGTTCGGCATCGATGCGAAGCACGCGATCGTGGCCGACGATGAGGCGTGCCTGCCCGGTGACGTTCTGGGATTGAATGTGCACGCTCTCCATCATGATCTGGCGCCACCACCAGATTCCGCCCATATGACGCCTAGTCCATGTCATTGTGAAGCTGTCTTTAACGCATCCGAGGCTCAAAATCTTAACTTTCTGACGCGGAATATCGAAACATGCGAGCGCGTCGGCTATGCCGACCATGATTGGATTGTTGGCCCAGATACCACCGTCAACAAGCTCATATCCGTCGGTGCGGGTTACCGGCCGGAAAACGGTGGGCGCCGCAGCGGTCATCATTGCGACACGCGCCATTGTCTCCTTCCAGTCGACCTTGTAGTCCGGATGATGCGGCGTCTTGAAGATAAAGGGCTCAAAATGCCGTGTTTCCGCAGCCGGTATGCAAAGGCGAAGGTGGCTTTCCCCTAGGAGCCTGCCCGATACGACCGATGTGATTAGTGCCTCGAGCTTCCTCTCATCACAACGGTTCCAGAAATACTGCTTGCCGCGCGTGAGCGTTGCACCGAACGATCCGAGGTCGGGGAAAACCTCACCACCGCGCTCCATGTAGAGATCGAGAAGTTCGCGTGCCGTTCTGCCGCAGCCCAACCCCAGAGCAACTATGCCGCCTGTGGAAGTGCCGGCGATGAGGTCGAAGTAATCTGCGATCGAATTCCCGCCAAGGTGGGCTTGCTCCAATCGCGCCAAGAAGGCCAAGGGCAGGATCCCGCGAATGCCCCCGCCATCAAGGGATAGGATGCGAAAGTCCCGATCAGTCGGCCAAGCCTGTCGTTCGCGTCGTTTAGCGCTTGTTCCCGCCGAGCGCGGTGGGACTGAGTGAGGTCTTGGTTTGCGGAGCCACATTCCGTTTCCTCGTTATTAATCGTCGGGAGGCGGCCGGGAGCGTTCCACACGCCGGTGATGCGCCAAAGCTCGTACGTCGCGAGCCATTGCGACGCCCAGGGAATGATTGTGTCAGAGACCGATTGCGTGATGCTCCAATTCTCTGCCCCGGCAGGATAATAGAGGCATAGGTCGTGCATCGTGGTCCCGCGCGACCGATACAAATGAGGCACCTTGTCCTCAGAGTGGGGGCCGCGATCGCGCAAGGGCGGATCGAGCACGTAGACACGGGGCGACCATGCGCCATTGCGGCGAATGAAGTCGATCTCGTGCCAGTAGTCAAACGGCGTCCAAACGATCCGTACTCGGTAGCCTTGGTCGAGGCCGACTAGCTCGCCCTCCCAGACCGTGAGCCACCCAAGATCGACGAGCAGCTTCAGGGATGGGTACCTAGCATGAACTTCCGCGATGTTTTCGCGGATGCGCAATTTGCGCCGCCCAGCCCTATTCCGAGCCGAAGTTGGTGGTTCGTGCCGTCCGCAAGGCGGGAGCAGCAGTCTTAACCGCCATGAGTCCGGACGCGCCTAAGGCGACTGCGCCTGAGCCGGGGTGGTGGTGGAGCGCGCCGGAATT
>DATNIT010000259.1:0-22632 GCA_035604335.1 Allostellaceae bacterium
CCTCCGCGCTGGGCTCGCCGAGCCGGACCGCGACGTGGCCGTTCTTCTGGGCGAAGCCCAGATAGGTATAGCCGGTGCCGGTGTCGCGCACGAATTCCTGAAAGGCGCGCCACTCGTGGCGCTGCCAATTCGGATAATTGAAGTACTCGTCGAACACCAGCACCGTGGCCGGCCGGAGCCGGCCGCGCAAATGCTGAAATACGGTCGCGGTCGAGGCGTAGATGTCGCAATCGACGTGCACGAAGGCGATCGTCTCGCTCGCATGCTCGGCGAGGAACCGCGGCAGCGTGTCGGCGAACCAGCCGGGATAGAGCCGGGCATTGGCGGGTACCGGCGGCAGGGCGCCCGCGCGGGTGAACTTGCCCTTCCGCTCGAAGGTGCCGGACCAGTGCTCGGGCAAGCCCTCGAAGCTGTCGAAGCCATGGAAGGAGCGCGCGACGCGGCTCGCGACATAGCGCAGGCTCGCGCCGTCGGCGACGCCGAACTCCAGCATCACCCCTTCCGCCGGCGCCTCGCGCGCCGCGAACAGCAGCAAGTCCCAGCGGTCGCGGAAGATGAGCGCGTCGCGCATATGAGCCTCGATGTAATCGAGGCTCTGCGCCTTAGCCCGGAGCTGCAGGTCCGTGACGAGGTAGCGCCCGTGATACTTCAAGAAGAAGCGCCGGTAGAGCCGCTCGGAGAGCGGCATCGGGCGCGGCCCGTCGCCGCGAAAGAGCTTCATCGCGGCGGCGGAGCGGCGGGCTCCGCGGGGATCGCCGCCTTCAGGTGGATCAGGATCGGGTAGAGCGCGGAGTAGAGCGCCAGCGCCACGCCATAAGCGCCTTCCCGGTAGCCGCGGCGCGCCACGTAGGATTTCCACGCTCGGCTCGCCATGCGCCGGAGCGAGGCCCGCAGCGTCGGCACCGTGCCGGACTCAACCGCGTCGAGCGCGGCCAGATCGGTGTACCGGTTCAGCCGTTGCATCATGTCGCTGACGTCCCGATAGACGAAATGGAGCAGAGGCTCCTTCAGCATCTGCCGCTCGCCCTCCAGCGCGATCTGTGGATGGACCCGGCCCCGCCCCCAGCGCTTCATGCCCTTGCGAAACAGCGAGGGCTTCGCCGCGACCCCGTTATAGGCGCCCCAACCGTGCCGCACCAGATGTCCGCCGATGTGGTTGGCCATGGGCACGATGAAATAGCCGCGCCTGGCGACCGCGATCGCCGCGCGGATCTCGGTGGCGAGCGCGGGGGTCGCCCACTCGTCGGCGTCCACCTCGAGGATCCAGTCGCCCGTGCACGCCTCGATGCCGGCGTTTCGGCGATCCGCCTCGAGCGCCCAGTCGCCCGCGACCACCCGCGCGCCCCCGGCCCGCGCGAGGTCGCCCGTGCGGTCGGTCGAGCGGTCGAGCAGCACCACGATCTCGTCCGCGAAGCCCAGGCGCTCGAGGCAGGGCGCGATGCGCTCCGCCTCGTTCCGCGCGACCACGAGCGCCGAGAGCCGCGGAACCGCGGCGCGCGCGCTTGCTTGATTGTCGGACTCCGCCATGGGCGAGCCGGTCCCCTCCTGCCCTCGCCCCAGGAAATTCGGGCATCTCGGGGCCGGGCGTCAACCGCCGCGCTCGGGCGCCGCTGGCGGCGTCTACTTGCTCAGGCGGATCTTGTTGAGGGAATTGGCGATCGCGACGAAGGCGGTCTGCAGCGTCGCCTGATCGGGAGCGAAGAAGTACTTGTTGGCGTCAGTGGCACAGCCCTGCAGGATCGTCTGGGAGTTGGCGGCCGCGCCCGTGAAGCCGATGGTGTAGATCACGATGCCCTTCGCCTTCATCGCGGCGCAGACCGCGGCGAGACGGTTGTCCAGCGTCGTCTTGGCCACGGAGACGTTGCTGGTGGTGCCGAGTCTGCCATCGCTCAGATAGCCGAAGGCGGTGTAGTCGGGACTCGAGCAGCTTCCGCATTGGTTGAAGTTGTCGGTGCCGTCCGTCTCGAGGATGACGGCCTTGGTCCATCCGGGGGTGTTGTAGGGCTGCGCGTCCGGGGTACCGGCGGTCTGGAACACGCTCACCGGAGAGATGGTCCGCCAGCCCCAGGTCATGCCCACGTGGATCATCGTGCCGCTCCGCGACCACGCCTGCATGGCGTTGACCGCGTTCAGCATGGTCTGCTTGTCGGAGACCAAGCGCTGGATCGGCGTGCCGCAGGACAGGTCGGGCGAGTGGCTTTGCGTGGGATCGTCGGCGCTGGGGCGCGTCAAGACGACGCTGATGTTGTTGGGCCAGGCGCCCCAGGGGTTGTTGGTGGAATCGGTGGGCCACCAGTAGGGCATCCACGCCCCGGCGGCCGTCGACTCCGACTGGTCCGCAGGCGAATTCGGCTCCTCGAGACAGCCCTTCCACAGGGTCGCATCGGTCGCGCTGTAGGTGATGGTCTTCCACACCGGCTTCTTCGACGTGCCGGTATTGATGGTCGGCAGGCTGCCGGCGGCGATCAGATTGGGCGCGAGAGAGCCGGGATTCACCGTGGTGACGAACGGAACCAGCGACATCTTCAGCTTCGTGTTGTTGGCATTGGCGCCGAACAGGATGTTCACGAGCTGCGTGGCGTCCGCGGTCATCGCGGCCATGTTGGTGATGCCGTTGAAGCTGTCGAGCATCGATCCCGTGTTGTCGAGCACGAGGGCAACCTCGAGGCCGGTCGGCTCCTTCGTGACCTGGGCCGTCGCGGCCACCGCGATTGAGCTGAAGCCCGCGAGCCGCATGAAAATCGTCGGAACCGTCGCGGTCGCCGTGAGATTGATGACGTTGGCGTCGTTGGCATCGTTCACCATGGTCACGCTCGTGGGCGTGCCGATGCCGGTCGACGAATAGTTGCCGTAGAAGTATTGGTTGAGGCGAGCCGTAAGATCGATCGACTGGTTCGAGGTGGATGCGACCGCGAGGCCCGCCTCGTCGAGCGCCGCGCCGAGCCGGATCTTCACGGCGTAGGCGCGCGCGATATCGATGGCGATCCCGGTCGCCAGAATCAGGGGCACCATCGTCACGGCAAACCAGACGAGAACGCTGCCCCTTCGCCGCGACGGCCATATCCACTTAATCATGGAGGCATTTCGCGCCCAGGCGCGCGGCGGGTCCATGCGCTAGATCAATTCGGCAAAATCCTTCGGTTAACTCTCTCTAAACGAGGCCAAGCCTAGGCTCAGCGTGCGTTCACTCTCGCGCCGCTCGGTCAGCCCAGGAGCTCTTCATGAAGACGGCGATCTCCGCGCTCTGTGCCCTTGGCCTGCTGGGAGCGCTGGCGGCCTCCACGACGGCCGCGGCCGATACTGCGGCGCCCGCAAACGCCCCCAAAGCGAGCCAGTATCCCACCATCAAGCACGAGCCCATCAAGCACCCGGCGATCAAGCACGAGCCCATCAAGCACGCCGCGCAGAGCCACTCGGGCACGGGGCAGTCGGGTTCGGGTGGGCAAGCGGGCTCAGGAGGCGGTCAGCAGGCCCAAGGCAACCCCAGCGACCTCACGGGCCCGAAACCCGGCGATTTCGTGCCGAAAGTGAAAGTCGGCCAGTTTATGTTCTGAGCGGGAATCCGCTCGCCCCGCTCACCAGCGCAGGACGAGCTCCCCCTCGCGCATATCGTAGCTGTCGAACCGCTTCAGGAAACCCGCGCCCAGGACCGAGGCGGGCAACGGGCCGTCGGTAACGACGCCAGTCACGTTGAAGAGGGTGAGCTGGTTCAGGGTCATCATCGGGATGATCACGGACGCCACGCGCATCTCGCCGGAGGGCGTGACCGCGCGAGCCGAGAAATTCAGTTTATCGATGTCGATGCCCGCAGCACGCGCATCGTCGGGCGACAGCATCACCGCCGGGACACCGGTGTCGACGACGAACCGGATCTGCCTCTCGTTGATCTCTGCGTCGACGCGATAGAGGCCGTCGCCGCCGCGATGAAAGCTCATCTCGTGGGAGGCGTGATAGAATAGGTCGCCCGAGCCGGCGGCGCTCGTCCGCGCGGCCGTCGGCCCCGCGGGCGCGGGCGTATGGCTCACGGCAAACCAGGCCACGATGCCGGTCAGCGCGAGCACCCCCGCGGCCACGCGCACCGTGAAGCGCATCATCCGACCGGTGCCCACTTCGGCTTTGACGCGCTCCCGATCCATCGCTGTGGTCATCTATTCACCTGATGGCGCCTTGTTGGCTCGCGAGCCGCGCGAGCACCGTCCGCGGCCGAGACTGGTTCGCCGCACCAGAGACATGCGCGGCGCTGGCCAAGGTGCGGCGGAAGCCTTTAAAGATCCCTTAACCATGACGATCCGCGCGCCGAGTCGTCATCCCGCTCCCGGCCCAGGATCGCGACCGAGCTCGGCGCGGGCACTACTGGGCAAGGTAGGCGGATTGGACCGCCTGCTCGAACAGCGTCGACAGGGCGCCGGAGATGTCGCCGCCGGTCTGCACCATGAAGTACAAGCCTGGCGAGGCGCAGGACTGCAGCGTCGAGCCGATGTTCGGTTGGAACGGCTGGACGTGATTGACGTACCAGTTGTTCGTGGGAAGGGGCAGATACTCGGTGTAAAGCACCGCGATCCGGATGCCGCGGTTCTTGATCGTCGTGCAGTCGGCGACGTTGATCACGGACTCCTGGCGCCCGCTGCTGACATTGCCGTATGACGAACTCGTCGGCGTCTTCGTCGAGTAGGTGCTGAGCTCGTCCTCCACACCGTCGGTGACCAAGAACAGCACTTCCTGAGGCGTATCCCCCGCGATGTTCGAGCCGTTGCCCGGCGCGGGCATGATGCCGTTGATGCTCGTGAAGGCGCTGTCGAAGTTCGTGTCGGCGTCCTTGTTTGAATCGGTCGCCGAGCTCAGATGGTTATTGCAGTACATCTCCAGCTGCTGAATGTTGCCCGCCGAGGTGCTCACTGTGCTCAGACTGTTGGTCAGCGTCTGGATCGTGTTGAAATTGACATCGAAGGTATAGACCGCCATCCGGTACTTCGCGTCATTCTGCGCCGCCGTGCTCGTCGCGGTGGTCGTCAAGTTCTGCGCCGCCTGCCGCAACAGATCGATCCGCAACGTGACCCCGAGGCTCCGTGCCAAAGCGTAGTTGTCCATCGGATTGCCGGTTGCCGGGTCGATCGGATTGCCGAGCACATCGTTCGCACCGCAGGAGGAGGCGGTGGTCTGCGAGTGATGACAACCAAATCCGCAACCGCCCTGCGCCGAGGTATGGCTGACCATGGTGTTGATGTCAGTCTGCGTGGCCGCGATCGCCATCGAGGGCGAGCTGTCCAGCATCAGGTAGAAATCGATGTTGGGCGCGCGCCGGACGATCTGCGCGGTCGCCTGGACCGTGATGCTGTTGAAACCCGCCAACGCCATGAAGGTGGTCGGCACCGTTGCCGTCCCCGTGACGTCGATGGCGTTCGCCACGGTCGCGTCGTTCACCATGCTGACCGCGGTCGGCGTGCCGATCTGTGTGGAGGCGAAGTTGCCGTAGAAGTACTTGGTGAGGCGGTTCTGCGCATTGATGTTCGGATCGAGCGTGGTGGCGACCGCCAAACCAGCGTCGTCGATCGCGGCGCCCAGCCGGACCTTGACGGCGTAAGCCCGGGCGACGTCGATGCCCACGCCTACCGCGAGGAGAAGCGGGATCGCCGTCACTGCGAACCAGACGAGCACGGCACCGTCTTTTCGCGTCAAGGAGCGAAGCAAGATGCGAGCGGTGGCGAGGATTTTCGACATGGTGGCCATCCCTCTTCGATGCGGCGCGACCCTCAGTTGTACGGTATCGACGACACGAGCCGGGGCCGCGAGAACGCGATCTGGGTCATCGTGATCGATCCCGGCAGCACGTAGTGGAACAAGGATGAATAAGCGTAATTGCCCTGCACGATGACCACGCTCTCGCCTTTCTGGCCGTAGCCGGCGGCGAGTGCGATCGCGTTCGCGAGCGGATTGGCGTTCCGGGTTTGTGTCCAGGCGACCGCGGCGGTCCCGGTATTGATATCGAAGGTCACGCTGGTGGCGGCGTATCCGAAACTCGCGGCCGTGAACGGCGTCATCACCAGCTGGCCCGCCGTGTCGAAGTTGTCCAAGTCGGTGGACGAGAGGGACTGCTGTTGCGTGATCAGGTCGGCGATCGTCTGCGTCGCGGCGACCAACTTCAGATAGGCGAGGATCGCCTGCGAGCCCTCGAAGAGCCCGAAGAAGATCGTAGCCAGGATGGGCATCAGGAGCGCGAACTCCACCATCGCGTTGCCGGCGCGATCCCTGATCGAGGTGAGGAAACGCGCGATCATCCGCCGGCCACCGGGTAGGGCTCGTTCTTGAAGATCACCGTCGACTGCAGCACGACGCCGCCGCCGCCGGGGTTGAGGACGTTCGCCACGAAGGGGATGAAGAAGTGATAGGTATAGAAGACCCGCACGTCGACCGCCACGCCGGGACCGCCGGGGACCCACGCGTTGTTGGTGACGTTGCCGTTGTTGTCCTTGGTGACGGCCGCCGGGGTCATGGTCGAGAATGTCCCGAAGCTCTCGACATCGGTGGCGACCGACCCGCAGGGGATCACGCCGGCAAGATTGCTGCAAAGCGCGGCCTGGAACGTGCCGAGCGGATCGGCGTTCGCCTGCACCTGGCCGGTGCGCACCATGCGCGCCGCCGTGCGCGCGGCGCCGTCGAGCACCGCCTGCGAGAAGAGCATGTAGCCGAGCTCGATCGTGAGCAGCAGAATGAGAACGACGATCGGCGCAATGAGCGCCATCTCCTCGGCTGCGCTGCCGCGGCGATCGCGCAAGAACCCCAGTATGCGAGACATCATGCCCGGCTCGATCCCGTTGGTGGAAAACCTCCACACGCCGAATAGCAGCGATGCCGTAGAATCGGGCAAAGACCCTTTATAAAGAGTAAAACGCGCGATCAATCTGCGCGCATGTAATGGATAAACCAGCGGATTTGCCGACTAAACTTCCGCAGTATTGGGACACCTTTTAGAGAACCGCCGAGCGGCGCGCGGGCGAGCGGCGCGCCTCCCGACGCCCCGGCCGTGGCCCGAGGCCCTCGCATTGTCTTGGCCGTTGAATATCCTTAATGTCGTTCCGAAGGAGCCGGCATGACGCTCGCGACGGTCACGCTCGACGACAAATACGTCCAGGACTTGGGGCGCATCTACCTCTCGGGCATCCAGGCGCTGGTGCGCTTGCCCCTGATGCAGCGCCAGCGGGACAAGGCGGCCGGGCTCAATACCGGCGGGTTCATTTCGGGCTATCGCGGCTCGCCGCTCGGCGTCTATGACAACGCCCTCTGGCAGGCGCGGCGCTTCCTCGAGCGCGCCAATGTCTATTTCCAGCCGGGTGTCAACGAGGACCTAGCCGCGACGTCGGTCTGGGGCAGCCAGCAGACCACCCTCTTCCCCGGCGCCAGCGTCGATGGCGTGTTTGGCATCTGGTACGGCAAGGGGCCCGGCGTCGACCGCTCTACCGACGCCTTGAAGCACGCCAACGCCGCCGGCACCGCGCCGCATGGCGGCGTGCTCGCCATCGCCGGCGACGACCACGGCTGCCAGTCTTCCACCCTCGCCCATCAGAGCGAGCAGGTCTTCATCGCTGCGATGATGCCGATCCTCAACCCCGCGACGGTGCAGGAATATCTCGATTTCGGCCTGCTGGGCTTCGCGCTCTCCCGCTATTCGGGCTGCTGGATCGGGTTCAAGGCGGTCGCGGAGGCGGTGGAAAGCTCGGCCTCGGTGTCGGTCGATCCGCACCGTGTGCAGATCGTACTCCCCAGGGATTTCGAGCCGCCGCCGGGCGGGCTCAACATCCGCTGGCCGGATCCGCCGCTCGACCAGGAGCGGCGCCTGCACGGGCCCAAGATGGACGCGGTCGCCGCCTTCGTGCGCGCGAACGCGATCGATCGCATCGTCTGGGACAGCCCCGCGCCGCGGCTCGGCATCATCAGCACCGGCAAGGCCTATCTCGATCTGCGCCAGGCGCTCGAGGATATCGGCATCGGCGAGCGCGAGGCGGCGCGGCTGGGCTTGCGCCTCTACAAGGTCGGCATGGTGTGGCCGCTGGAATCCGAGGGCGCGCGGCGCTTCGCCGACGGCCTCACGGACGTGCTGGTGGTCGAGGAGAAGCGCGGGCTGATCGAGGATCAGCTCATGAAGCTGCTCTATCACGTGGAGACGGCGCACCGTCCGAGCGTGGTGGGCAAGCGCGACGAGTCGGGCCGCGTCCTGTTGCCGAGCGAGGGCGAGATCACGCCCACCATGGTGGCGCGCGCGCTGGTCGAGCGCCTGAAGCGACTCGACGGCGAGAGTCCGCAACTCAATCAGCGGATGGCTCGGCTCGAGGCGCTCCAGCGGGTCGGCGACGCGCCGGCACCGAAGACCCAGCGCACGCCGTTCTTCTGCTCGGGCTGTCCGCACAACACCTCGACCAAGGTGCCCGAGGGCAGCCGCGCCGGCGCGGGCATCGGCTGCCACGCCATGACGATCTGGATGCCGGCGCGGCGCACCACCACCTGGACCCATATGGGCGGCGAGGGTGCCAACTGGATCGGCCAGGCGCCCTTCACCCGCGAGAAGCACGTCTTCCAGAATCTGGGCGACGGCACCTATACCCATTCGGGGTTGCTGGCGATCCGGGCGGCAGCGGCAGCGGGCGTCAACATCACCTACAAGATCCTGTTCAACGACGCCGTGGCCATGACCGGCGGCCAGCCCGCCGAGGGTGGTATGACCGTGCCGCAGATCAGCCGGCAGGTGGCGGCGGAAGGCGCCAAGCGCGTCGTGGTGGTCTCCGACGAGCCCGAGAAATACCCGCTGGGCGCCGGCTTCGCCGAGGGCGTCGAAGTGCGGCACCGCGACGACATGGACGCGATCCAGCGCGAGCTCCGCGACACGCCCGGGCTCACCGTGCTGATCTACGACCAGACCTGTGCCGCCGAGAAGCGGCGCCGGCGCAAGCGCGGCCAATTCCCGGACCCGCCGAAGCGCGTCTTCATCAACGATCTCGTCTGCGAGGGCTGCGGCGATTGCTCCGAGCAATCCAACTGCATCTCGGTCAAGCCCGTGGAGACCGAGTTTGGCCGCAAGCGCGCCATCGACCAGAGCAATTGCAACAAGGATTACTCCTGCCTCAAGGGCTTCTGCCCGAGCTTCGTCACCGTGCACGGCGGCGCGCTGCGCAAGCCCGTGCGCGCCGCCGCGCGTGCCGCCGGCGATCCCTTCGCCGATCTTCCGGAGCCGGCGCTGCGCCCGCTCAGCGAGCCCTATGGGATTCTGGTGACGGGCATCGGCGGCACCGGTGTCATCACCGTGGGCCAGCTCCTCGGCATGGCGGCGCATCTCGAGGGCCGCGGCTGCTCGGTCCTGGATTTCACCGGGCTCGCGCAGAAGAACGGCGCGGTGATGAGCCATATCCGCCTGGCGCCCAAGCCCGAGGACATTCACGCCGTTCGGATCGCCGCGGGCGGCGCCGACCTCCTGCTCGGCTGCGACATGGTGGTGGCCGCGAGCCCCGAGGCGCTGACGCGGATCGAGACCGGCGTCACCCGCGCGGTCGTCAACAGCTACCTCGCGCCCACCGCCGCCTTCGTGATGAACGGCGATATCGATTTCGAGGACGCGGCGATGCACCGGGCGCTCCGCGCCGCCACGGGCGAGCGCGGGATCGAGTTCGTCGACGGCAGCGGGCTCGCCACGGCGCTGATGGGCGACGCGATCGCGAGCAATCTCTTCATGCTGGGCTATGCCTGGCAGCAGGGGCTGGTGCCGCTCTCTCGCGAGGCGATCGAGCGGGCGATCGAGCTGAACGGCGTCGGCGTCGAGATGAACAAGCGCGCCTTCGCCTGGGGCCGGCTCGCCGCGCACGACCTCCGGCGCGTGGAGGCCGTCGCGAAGCCGATGACCCCCAGCGAGGCACCGAAGCCCTCGGAGACGCTGGAAGAGATCGTCCGGCGACGGGTCAATTTTCTCACCGAATACCAAAATGCCGCTTACGCCCAGCGGTTCGCCGATCTCGTGCGCGCGGTCGAGACGGCCGAGCGTATGCGCGCCCGCGGCCGGCGCGGGCTCGCGGATGCCGTCGCGAAATCCCTGTTCAAGCTGATGGCTTACAAGGACGAGTACGAAGTGGCGCGGCTCTATACCGACGGCGAGTTCGCCAGGAAGCTCGGCGCGCAGTTCGAGGGCGGCTACAAGCTCCGGTTCCACCTGGCGCCGCCGCTTTGGGCGCCGCGCGATCCCACGACCGGCGAGATGAAGAAGCGCGTCTATGGTCCCTGGGTCATGCCGGCCTT
This sequence comes from Allostellaceae bacterium, assembly GCA_035604335.1. Taxonomy (GTDB): domain Bacteria; phylum Pseudomonadota; class Alphaproteobacteria; order ATCC43930; family CGMCC-115725; genus DASZHJ01. Next base: position 10,276 of record DATNIT010000259.1, read on the forward strand.
CAAGATGCTGGCGGCGCTCAGGCGTCTGCGCGGCACGCTCATCGATCCCTTCGGCCACACCGCGGAGCGCAAGACCGAGCGGCGCCTCATCGGCGACTACGAAGCGGCGGTGCGCGAGCTGACCGCGAGCCTCACCGCCGACAACCACGCGCTCGCGCTGGAGATCGCGAAGCTCCCGCTGCAGATCCGCGGCTTCGGCCACGTGAAGCTGCGCAGTCTCGCGCACACCAAGGCGCGCGAGGCGGAGCTCATCGCCGCGTTCCGCAACCCCGTCCGCGCGGCGGCGGCGGAATAGCGCACTTTCCCACGACGATTGTGTCTGCTCTCCCCTCACCCCCCAGCGCTTCGCGCTGGGTCCCTCCCTCTCCCATGGAATGGGAGAGGAGCTATTTACACCGCGCCCTTGCTTGCCCCTCGCCCGCAAAGCGGGAGAGGGAGGGACCCAACGCCGTCAGGCGATGGGAGGGTGGGGGTCCCCAGCGACTCACCAGAAAGGCCCTCACCCGTGCCTGACACTCGCGCCAACACAAGGAATGCTGCGCAGCTGCTGGTCGCGGAGCTCGTGGCCCATGGCGTCGACCGCGTCTTCTGTGTGCCCGGCGAGAGCTATCTCACGGTGCTGGACGCGCTCTACGACGAGAGGCGCATCGATGTGGTGACGTGCCGGCACGAGAGCGGCGCGGGCTTCATGGCGGTCAGCGACGCGAAGCTGACGGGGCGGCCCGGCGTCGCCATGGTGAGCCGCGGCCCCGGCGCCACGAATGCCGCGATCGCTGTCCACACCGCGCAGCAGGACGCCACGCCGTTCGTCCTGTTCGTGGGCCAGATCGAGCGCAAGGACCGCGGCAAGCGCGCCTTCCAGGAGGTCGACTACGTCCGCACCTTCGGCGACATGGCGAAATACGTGGTCGAGGTGCACGATCCCGCCCGCCTCTCCGAGGCGATCGCGCATGCGTTCCGCGCAGCGACCACGGGCGCGCCGGGTCCGGCCGTCGTTGTGCTGCCGGAGGACATGCTGCTCGACGAGGTGCCGAACGCGGCGCAGGGACCGCAGCCGCGGCTCGTCGTGGAACCCGCGCCTCAGAGCATCGCACAAGCCGCGGCTCTCCTCGAAAAGGCCGAGCGGCCGGTGCTGATTGCGGGATCGCGCCTTGCGTCGTCGGAGGCGCGCGCCGTGCTGCGCCGCGCGGCCGAGGCCTGGGGCGTGCCGGTGGCGCTGAGCTTCCGCCAGCAGGATCTGTTCGACAACGCGCATCCGCTTTACGCGGGCCATCTCGGCTACATGCTGCCCAAGGATCAGGTGGCGCTCTATCAGGAGAGCGATCTCGTACTCGCAGTCGGCACGCGGCTCGGCGATGTCACGACCCAGGGCTACGTCTTTCCGACCGCGCCCCGGCCGAAGCAGCGGCTCATCCATGTCTATGACGACCCCGAGGTGCTGGGCGCGGTGTTCGCGACGGACTTGGCGGTGCTCGCGGAGCCCGTGGCGTTCCTGCGGGCCTTCGGGGATCGCGGCACGGGCAAATCCGGGCGCCTCGCGGCTTGGGCCGAGCGGCTCCATCGCGTGCCCGCGGGCATGGCGCGCTGGGAACCGAAGGAGGCCGCGGACGGCGTTGTGTTCGGCGCCGTGATCGACGGGTTGCGCCGCAAGCTCGGCGACGACGCCGTGTTCGTCAACGACGCCGGCAATTTCTCCGGTTGGCTCGGGCGGTACTTTCCGTTCAAGCCCTCGCACCGGCTGCTCGGCCCGGTCTCCGGCGCCATGGGCTTCGGCGTGCCCGGCGCGGTGGCGGCGGCGCGGCGCCTCGGCCGGCGCGTCATCACGCTGGTGGGCGACGGCGGGTTCCTGATGACCGGCAACGAGCTCGCGACCGCGATCCAATATCGCCTGCCGGTGACGGTGATCGTCGCCAACAACAACTCCTACGGCACCATCCGGCTCCACCAGGAGAAATGGTTTCCCGGCCGGACCATCGCGACCGATCTCAAGAACCCCGACTTCGCGCGCATGGCCGAGGCCTTCGGCGCCAAGGCCTTCCGCATCGAGCGCACCGCCGACATCGACGCGGCGCTCGACGGTGCGCTCGCGGCGGACGGTCCGAGCCTCGTCGAGGTGCGGACCAGTCTCGAGTACATATCCGCGTTCACGACCCTGGGCGCGCTCGCGCACAAATCTTAGCGCGCCGCATGCCCAATTGATGGGCAAACGCGAGCGTCGATTTTTGAGGCGCGCGATTGTTCCCACACATTCAGCACGCGGCACGCTCGGTGCATGGGTGATATCCCCGTAGGCCGCTTGTAGCACGGCCCTCCGCGCGACAAATTATGACGTGGCCGCCCCGTGCTCCGCGGGCGGCTTCTCCTTCTCCGATAGCGATGAGGCGGCAGCGATGGACGTCCGAGAAAACGCGCACGATTGGGCTTTGCAGAAATTCGGCATCGGCCAGCCGGTGCCGCGGACCGAGGATCCGAAACTCCTGAAGGGCCAGGGGCGCTACACCGACGACATCAACCTGCCGGGCCAAGCCTATGCCGTGATCGTGCGCAGTCGGATCGCCCACGGCATCCTGCGAAACGTCGACACCGCCGAGGCGCGCGGCATGCCGGGCGTGCTCGGCGTCTACACCGCGGCGGATCTCGCAGCGGGCGGCTACGGCACCTTCAAGTGCGTGATCAACTTCCCCAACCGCGACGGCACGCCCATGAAGCTGCCGGTGTGGACCGCGCTCGCCACCGACAGGGTGCGCTATGTCGGCGACGCAATCGCCTGCGTGGTGGCGGAAACGTCCGTGCAAGCCAAGGATGCCGCGGAGGCGGTGATGCCGGACATCGAAGCGCTGCCGGCGGTAACGCGCGCGAAAGACGCGGCTGAGCCCGGCGCGCCGCGGCTCTACGACGACGTCCCCGGCAACGTCTGCCTCGACTTCCACTACGGAGACGCCGAAAAGGCCAATGCAGCGTTCGCGCGCGCGGCGCACGTGACGCGCGTGAGCCTGTTCAACAACCGCCTCGTGGTCTGCGCCATGGAGCCGCGGTCTGCGATCGGCGGCTTCGATCCCGCGAGCGGCCGCTGGACGCTGCATGTGGGCTGCCAGGGCGTATTCGGGCTCCGCAACCAGATCGCGAACGACATATTGAAGGTACCGACGGACAAGGTGCGCGTGCTCACGGGCAACGTCGGCGGCTCCTTCGGCATGAAGGCAATGGCCTATCCCGAATACACCTGCCTCTTCCATGCCGCGCGCGCGCTCGGCCGGCCCGTCAAATGGACCGACGAGCGCTCCGAGAGCTTCCTCTCGGATACCCACGGTCGCGACCACGAGGTGACGGCGGAGCTGGCGCTCGACGCCGAGGGCCGCTTCCTCGCGATCCGCGTCGAGAGCTACGGCAACATGGGCGCGCACCTCGCGACCGTGGCGCCACTGATGCCGACCATGAACGTGACCAAGAACATGGTGAGCCTCTACCGGACGCCGCTCATCGAGGTCTCCACCAAGTGCGTCCTCACCAACACGACGCCGGTCGCGGCCTATCGCGGCGCCGGAAGGCCCGAGGGCAACTACTTCATGGAGCGGCTGGTAGAGACCGCCGCCGCCGAGCTCGGGATCGACAGCGTCGAGCTTCGCCGCCGCAACCACGTGAAGCCCGGAGAGCTCCCCTACAAATCGGCGGCGCAGACCACCTACGACAGCGGCGATTTCACGGCGCTTCTCGACCGCGCACTCGAGGCGGCGGATTGGACGGGCTTCGACAAGCGCAAGGCCGAGAGCCGCGCGGGCGGCAAGCTGCGCGGCCGCGGCATCGGCAACTACCTCGAGGTGACGGCGCCGCCGATGAAGGAGATGGGCGGCATCCGCTTCGAGAGTGACGGCACCGTCACCATCATCACGGGCACGCTCGACTACGGCCAGGGCCACGCTTCGCCCTTCGCGCAGGTGCTCACCAGCAAGCTCGGCATCCCCTTCGAGCGCATCCGGCTCCTCCAGGGCGACAGCGACGAGCTGATCGCGGGCGGCGGCACCGGCGGCTCCAAGTCGCTGATGGCGAGCGGCGCAGCCATCGTGGAGGCCGGCGACAAGGTGATCGAGAAAGGCAAGCAGATCGCCTCGGTCGTGCTGGAAGCGGCGGTAGCCGACATCGAGTTCGCCCGCGGCACCTTCACCATCGTGGGCACCGACCGCTCGGTCGGGATCATGGAGCTCGCGGAGAAGCTGCGATCCGGATTGAAGCTGCCGCCGGAGACGCCGCAATCGCTCGACGTGAAGCACGTCTTCGACCAGGCGCCCTCGGCTTTCCCCAACGGCTGCCACGTCGCGGAGGTGGAGATCGACCCGGAGACCGGCGTCGCCGAGGTCGTGAAATACACGATGGTCAACGACTTCGGCGTGATCGTGAATCCGCTACTGGTGGAGGGTCAGCTCCATGGCGGCGTGGTGCAAGGCATCGGCCAGGCGCTGATGGAGCGCACGGTCTACGACAGCGAGGGCCAGCTGCTGACGGGCTCCTACATGGACTACGCGCTACCGCGCGCGCCGGACGTGCCGAATTTCGCCTTCTTGAGCCACCCGGTGCCTGCGAAGACGAACCCGCTCGGCGCCAAGGGTTGCGGCGAGGCCGGCTGCGCGGGCTCGCTGCCCTCAGTGATGAACGCGGTGGTCGACGCCCTCTCTGAGCTCGGCATCCGCCACATCGATATGCCCGCGACGCCGCACCGGATCTGGCAAGCGATCGAGGCCGCGAAAGGGAAGCGGGCGGCGGAGTAGCGCTCCCTCACCCTCCCACCGCTTCGCGGCGGGTCCCTCCCTCTCCCGTTACACGGGAGAGGGGCAAGCGTGCGCGGGTGTCGAATAACCCCTCTCCCGCGCTTGGGCGGGAGAGGGAGGGACCCGTTGCGACGCAACGGGAGGGTGAGGCTACCGCTCGCTGAAGAGGACGCCGCCTTTCGCCTTGGAGCTCTTCGAGGACTCCACGATCTGCACCACTACGGCTTCGGCGGCGACGCTGAAGTTTCGGACGACGGCGTCGGTGATGTCTTTCACGAGGCCGCGCTTCTGCTCGAGCGAGCGGCCTTCGATGGCGTAGACGATGATCTCGGGCATTGTCCTACCTCTCAGCGGTCGACGGAAAAGCGGTACTCGGTGCGCGAGCGAAAGGTCTCGCCGGGACGCAACAGCGTACTGGGAAAGCGCGGCTCGTTCGGTGAGTTCGGAAATTGCTGCGTCTCGAGGCATAGGCCGTCGCTCTGGCGGTAGGTGCGGCCGCCGGCGCCGCGATGCCGGCCGTTGAGGAAATTGCCGGTATAGAGCTGGAGCCCGGGCTCGGTCGTCAGAACCTCCATCACGCGGCCGCTCCGGGCTTCGCGCAGCCGCGCAGCGAGCCGTGGCTCGCCCGAGGGATTGCTCCGCAACACGAAATTGTGGTCGTAGCCGCGGCCGAGCAGGATCTGCTCGTCTCGGTCCCGGATATCCAGGCCGATCGGCTTGGACTCGCGGAAATCGAACGGCGTGCCGGTGACAGACCGGATCTCGCCGGTCGGAATCGCGGTGGCGTCCGTCGGCGTGAAGGCGTCGGCGGCAATCATGATCTCGTGGCCGTAGATGTCGCCGGCGCTTTCGCCCGCGAGATTGAAATAGGAATGATTGGTGAGATTGAGCACCGTCGGCTTGGTCGTGGTGGCGGTGTAGTCGATGCGGATCGCCGAGGCGGCGGTGAGAGTGTAGCGGACCTCGACAGAGAGCCGGCCGGGATAGCCCTCCTCGCCGTCGGCGCTGACGTAGCGCAGCGTGACCGCGGGCCCGTCGGCCTCGACCGTGCCCTCAGCCTGCCACATCACCTTGCTGAAGCCCTTGAGGCCGCCGTGGATCGCGTTCGGCCCATTGTTGAGCGCCAGCCGGTACGTCGTGCCGTCGATCGCGAACCGCCCGCCCGCGATCCGATTGGCGTAGCGGCCGATGGTGGCGCCGTAGGACGCGTCGTCGCCGAGATACCCCGCGAGGTCCGCGTATCCGAGTACGACATTCGCCAGCGCATGCGTGCGATCGGGAACCCGGAGCGCAGTCAGGATGGCGCCGTAGCTGATGATCTCCGCCGTCGTGCCGGTCTCATTCCGCAGGATGAATCGATCGACGGCGGTGCCGTCGAGGAGCGCGCCATAGGGCTTGCGATCGAGAGAGCCAGCCATGAGCGTCAGCCGCGAAACCGGCCGCAGGGCCGGCCGCGGATGCCGAGGCCGGTGACCGCGAACAAGCCGCCCGAGAGCGGTGCCGCACGCCGCGCCGCCTCGTCGAGGTTGATGGAGGCGGTGGTGACGAAAAGCGCCTCCAGACCAGGACCGCCGAAGCAGCAGCTGGTGGTGAGCGGTGCCGGAAAGTCGAGCACGCGCTCGATCGAGCCGTCGGGCCGGTAGCGCGTCACGCGCCCGCCGCCCCAGTGCGCGCCCCAGACGTGGTCCTCGGCGTCGACCGTGAGGCCGTCCGGATAGCCGCGATCCGCGGGGATTTCCGCGAAAAGCCGCCGCGCGCCGATCCGCCCGGCTCCCATGTCGAAGTCGTAGGCGTGGATGCGCCGCTGCAGCGTATCGACGAAATAGAGCCGGCGGCCGTCGCGGCTCCACGCGATGCCATTCGTGCAGACGAAGCCGATCTCGAACCGCTCCACCGAGAGATCGGGATCGAGCCGGTAGAGATGGCCCGTGGGCTCGCGCTCCTCGTCGTCCATGCTGCCCGCCCAGAAGCGTCCGAGCGCATCGACCTTGCCGTCGTTGAAGCGGTTGCCAGGGCGGTCGGGCTCGGGATCGACGATGGGGCGGACGGTGCCCGCGGGCAGATCGATGAAGGCGAAGCCGCTCTTGAAGGCGCCGACCAGGCCCGGCCCCTCGCGCAAGCCGATGGCGCCGATCCGCTCCGGCATCGGCCAGCGCCGCGTCTGGCGAGTCGCCATGTCGGTGGCGAAGAGCGCGGGCGCCTTGATGTCGACCCAATAGAGCGTGCCGCTGCGCTCGTCCCAGACGGGCCCCTCGCCCAGCACCGAGCCCACCGGCGCAATGCATTCGATCGCGGCGCTCACCGCGCGGGCTCAGGTCCAGCCGGCATCGACGACGAAGTTCTGCGCCGTCACCAGTGCGCTGTCGTCCGCGGCGAGCCACAGCACCATGCGCGCGACGTCGGGCGGATAAAGTTTCTCGGGAATGCACTGCCCCTTCATCATCGCCGCCTCGGACTCGGCCGTCAGCCAGAGCTTCTGCTGCCGCTCCGTCATGATCCAGCCCGGGAAGACCGCGTTGACGCGGATGCGGTGGGGCCCGAGATCCCGCGCGAGCCCGCGGGTCAACCCGACGACCGCGGATTTCGCCGTGACATAGGCCGGCATGCCCCCTTGGCCCAGGAGGAAACTGATCGAGCTCATGTTGACGATGGAACCGCCGCCCGCCGCGATCATCTCGTCCTTGAGCGCCTGGGCCGCGAAGAACTGATGGCGCAGGTTGGTGGCCATGCGCTCATCCCAGTAGTCCGGCGTCACCTGATCGATGCCGTGGCGGTCGTCGCGCGCGGCGTTGTTGACCAGCACGGTGAAGGAGCCGCCCAGCCTGGTGCGCAAAGTACCGATCGCCTGGCGCAAGGCCTCGATATCGCGGAGATCCGCGCGTGCGAAGGCGGCGTTTGCGCGCCGCTCGCCTAGTGAGCTCGTGAGCCGCTCCGCCGCCTCGCCATCGAGATCGATGAACCCAACCCGCGCGCCCTGCCCCGCGAAATGCTCGACGATACTGGCGCCGATGCCGGACGCGCCGCCCGTCACCAGCACCCGGCGATCGCGCAAGCTCGGATAAGTCGCGAATCCCGTCATGGCCGCCCCATCAAGGAGAGCGGCTAGCTTGACGGGCGAGCTCCCGCCACGTCAAGGCATGCGCGCCGGCTCTAGGGAGGGATAATGGTCACGCTCGAAAACGGCGTGCTGGCGCCGATGGGCCCGAGCACCGTCACGTGACCCGACGAGTCGATGAAGAGCGCCTCGGCATCGGGTGACGACGCGTCCATGGAGCCCGTGACCAGGATGAACGGTGTCCCGCCGACGCCCTGGCTGCTGAGGGCGAGCGTGGGCGTACCAGCGCCCAGGGTCGCCGCCTCGGTCGCGATCACGTTGCCGTCGATTACGATCGTGCCGGCCCGGCCGGTCTGCGAGGCTCCCGCGAACCCGCCGTCGGTGTTGAGGCCGGGCCCCGCGCTCGATCCTGGCGTGTAGGCGAGCACCACGACATCGCCGGTGCCGCCGAGCGTCCCCAGCGTGATGTGTCCGCCGGAGCCGCCGGTGGTCGTCGCGGTGGAGGCGCCGCCCTGGTCATAGACGCCGGAGAGGACGAGGTCCGCGCCCGCGATCGAGACCCGCCCGGCATTGCCGCCCTTCCCTCCCGCCGCGTTGCCGCCGCGGGCCGAGACGATCGAGTTCACCGCGGCGTTCTCGTCTTGATTGATCGTGCCGAGCGTGACCACGCCGGCGGCGCTCACCGTGATCGCGCCGGCATTGCCGCCACTGGCGCCCAGCGAGTTGAAATCGGTACCGCCGCGCGTGGTGATGGCGCCGCCGCGGCTCGTGGGCTCCAGGGTGGTGCCAGACGGGACCCCGGTACCCGCGGTGATCGCCCCCGAGGGCGCGCTCAGCACCACCGCCGCGCCATTGCCGCCGCCCGCGGTGCCGTCGGTATCGCCGCCGCGCGCGACCACGCTGTCGTAACAGGTGCCGCTCCCGACCGCATTGCTGAAGGTGTTGACCGACGTGCCCAGCGAGATGTCGCCGGCGGTCGCCGTGATCGAGATCGCCGCGCCATTTCCACCCTCGCCGCCGCCCGTGATACCGAGCGTGCCCAGCACCGCGTCGCCGCCGCGGGCAGACACGTCCTCGCCGGTGGCGATGGTGGCGCCCACGACGGAGATAGGCGCCGCATTGCCGCCATTGCCGCGCGAGGAATCCCCGCCGCGGCTCAGAATCGCGTCGCCCGCCACCTTCGCAGTGTCGAGCACGATGCTGCCGCTCGCGGTGATCGATACGGCCCCGCCATGCCCGCCGTTGCCGCTGCCCGAGGCCTGCCCGCCGCGACTGAAGACGATGGAGCGCACGAAGATGCTGGAGCCGGAGATGCTGATTGCACCGGCATCACCGCCGTTTCCGGTCGAGCTTGCGCTCAAGACATCGCCGCCGCGGCTTACGACCGAGTTGCCGGTGCCGGCGCCGCCGAGTGAAACCGCGCCCGTGCCGGTCACACGGATATTGCCGCCGGCGGCGCCGTTGCCTGTAGCGCCCGAGACCGCGCCGCCCACCGCCGTAAGCGGAGCAGCCAGCGTGATGTTGTTGCCGCTAAGCGTAATAGAGCCCCCAGATCCGCCGTTGCCGCCGACGGCAACTCCACCGAAGGAAAAGATCGACCCATTTCCCCCACCGATGGAGAGATCGCCGGTGGTGGCGTCGAGCGATACCGTGCCACCGGCCGCGCCCGTGCCAGTCGACAGCGAACCGATCGCCCCACCGCCGGTCGTCACCACGGCGTCGGCGATGGTAATGCCGGCGCCTCGAATGGTGACGGCACCGCCATGACCGCCGGATCCGCTGCCCGTCGCTGATCCACCGAACGCGGCGATTGCGTCGAAGCCGGGGTTGACGAGGATCGACACTGCTCCGGATCCAGCGATCAGCGAGATCGCGCCGCCATCTCCGCCGCTGCCACTCGAAGTGGCACCACTGACGGTACCGCCGGTGTTCACCAGTCCGCCCTGGACCGAAATGCTGTTGCCGTCGATCGCGATCGCGCCGCCGTCGCCGCCGGAGCCGCTGCCGACGACATTGCCGCCACCCGCGAATACGGAATCGAATTGAGGGTTGCCAGTGAAGGAAACGTCTCCGGATGTTGCAGTCAGCGAGACAGCGCCGCCCTTGCCGCCGCTTCCGGTCGCGCCTACGCCGCTCACGATGCCGCCGCCGCTGATCAGTCCACCCGATAAGGTGACGCTCGTACCGGTAATGCCTATGGAGCCACCGGCGCCGCCCGAGCCTCCCTGCCCATTGCCACCATTGCTGAATATATCGGCGTTCGACGGATTACCGGTGAAGGAGACGCTGCCGGAGGTCGCGGTGAGCGAGACAGCGCCACCCTTGGCGCCGCTCCCGATGTCGCCACTGCCGCTCACGCTGCCGCCAGAGCTCACAAGAGCGCCGACCACGGAAATGGTTCCGCCTTGCATCGTAATGGCGCCGCCTGCGCCGCCATTGGCGGTTGCGCCGGCACCGGTCACATTGCCGCCCGCGCTGAACACCGCGTCGAAGCTGCCATTATTGACCGAGAGCGCACCCGACGTTGCAAGGAGCGAGATTGCGCCGCCTGCGCCCGCGGTGCCCGTGGACGCGCCGCCGGTGACGTCGCCGCCGCCACTCTGGATCTCGCCGGGAATGCCTATGGTCGCGCCGCTGATCGTGATGGAGCCGCCCTTCCCGCCGGAGCCGAGGGCCGCGTTGCCTCCGACGCTGGACACAGCGGGCCCGCCGTAACCGGTGAAATAGACGCCGCCCGCCGTCGCGGAGATGGAGATAGAGCCGCCGGTGCCGCCGTTTCCAGAGCTGTAGGCACCGAAGACGGCACCGCCGTCGCTTCGCACGGTGGCAGCAAGGAACACTTCCGAGCCCTGCAGAACGATGCGTCCACCAGCGCCGCCGGATCCGCTCCCCGCGGCGTATCCTCCGCCGCTGACGGCCGAGTTGCCTCCAGCGCCATATCCGAGACTGACGGCGCCGCTCGACGAGCTGATGGTGATTGCGCCACCCGTGCCGCCGTTGCCGCTCGCATTGAAACCGGCGTTGCCGCCCTCGCTGGAGGCGCCATAAGCCAGTGAGATCGGAGCACCCGGTCCTGTCGCCAGGATGCGAATGGTCCCGCCCGATCCGCCGGCGCCAAGTGCCGAGTATCCGCCGCCGCTGAAGACGGAGTTCCCCCTCGCCCCCAAGCCAATCAAAATTCCCCAGCTCGCCGTCGCCGTGAGGGAGATCGCGCCGCCGCTGCCGCCGGCACCGGTCGACCCGCCAAAGCCGAAGGGCGCGCTGCCGCCATAGGAGCTGACACCCGCCGGGAGCACGATCGTCCCTGCGACGACGGAAACGGGTGCGCCATTGCCGGGCGTGGTCGTGGATTGATAAGCGTTGCCTCCATTCGCTTGGAGTCCAACATACGAGCCATTGCTCGTTCCAATGCTGACCAATCTGGCGGCAGTGATGTTGATCGGGCCGGCATTTTGGGCGCCGCCCGTGCCGTCATTGGTGCCGCTCGTCGAGATTGCGCCGACCGAGAGCACGTTCCCCTGTGCCGTAATCGTCAGCGATCCCACGTGGAACGCCGGACCGCCGGAATCCGCGGCATTCATCGCGACGTTGTTGCCGCTGATGCGCACCGCGCCGAGATTGGAGACGAGCCCGTCGAAGGTGACGTTGCCGGCCGTGCCCGCGCGCGCCGTCAAATTCTCGGGCGTGACGGCGCCGGCGAGCGAGGAGGCGAAGAGGATGTCGCCGCCGGTATTCGTGACGGTGCCGTTGGTGGTATCCACCGTCACGGCGGTCGTGAGCAGCGTCGGTCCCAGCAGGCGGATCGGGCCGCTGCCGTTGATGAGGTTGGCGCCGAGCGTGATCGCGCCGCCGTTGCCGATCCCGCCCGTGCCGCCGAAGGAACCGGGCGTGCCCAGGAGTGCCCCGATGTCGATCGCCTGGGCGATCGGCGTTCCCCCGGGAGTGCCGGCATTGAACTCCGTGCTACTGCCGCCGGTGAGGCCGGTCGAGCCGTCCCAACCCGAAATCAGATTGATGGCACCGCTGCCGGCCGCGAGCGTGTTCTTGATGGAGGCGTTGACGAGGATGTTGCCGTTGGCGAGCAGCGACAGATCGTGCGCGCTCGAATACACCAGCGAGGCGTTGACGGCGATGTCGCCGTTCTGCCCGTTCGCGCCGACGGTATCCACGATCACGTTGCTGCTGGTGAGCGCGGTGGTGATCGCACCTCTGTTGGCGTTGCTGATGGTGAAGTCAGCGGGATCGAGCAGCCAAGTGCCCGCCGTGCCCTTGGCCGCCGACGTATCGACCTTCGCCGTCGAGCTGATCGCGAGGCTCTTGCCGGACGTCTCCACGTAGCCGCCGTTGCCGCCCGTCGAGCCGCCCGTCGCGGTGATGGTGCCGCCGAAGGTGGTCAGCGTGTCCGACCAGACCGCGACCTTGCCGCCGCTCCCCGTGCGGATGGCGCTCGCGTTGATCTTCGCGCCCGAAGAGATCGTGGTCGTGGCGGCGTTCGCCTCGGGGCCGGCCCCGTGGAAGTTGCCGCCCACCAGCGCCGTG
>DATNIT010000260.1:0-6689 GCA_035604335.1 Allostellaceae bacterium
GGTGATGTCTTTTGCCCTTACGGGTGTTTTTTTATTCCTCATCATGCTGATGAGGTATTTTTTAGTCGCTGGACTGTTTTATTTGCTCGTTTGGAAGCGCCCATTGCGGTGGCGCATGCACGAGTTGAACTCAGACAAACCGAGCCGCTCGGCGATCACGCGGGAGATCCTGTGGTCGATTTCGGCGACCTTGATTTTTGCCGTGCCCGGCACATTCATGCTCGTGGGCTGGAAATTCGGGTGGACGCAGATCTACCTTGAACCTGCTCGCTACGGCTGGGCTTATTTCGTACTGAGCCCGCTGCTCTACATGGCCCTTCACGACACATATTTTTATTGGACGCATCGGCTGCTTCATCAGCCGTGGTGGTTTCGTCATGCACATTACGTTCATCATCAATCCCTGAGCCCGTCGCCGTGGGCGTCGTTTTCCTTTCATCCCCTGGAGTCGGCGATTGAGGCTTGGTTTATTCCTGCACTGGTGTTCGTGCTGCCGATTCATGTCGCGGGTTTACTCTTTGTATTGACGTCGATGACGATTTTCGGCGTCGTCAATCATCTCGGCTACGAAATTTATCCGCGTTTTTTGGTGGATCGAGGCGTAGGCCGCTGGTTCATTTCGGTGACTCATCACAACTGGCATCACCGGCACTTCAACTGCAATTTCGCTTTGTACTTTCGCTTGTGGGACATTTGGATGAGGACAGACCGGTGGCCGAACATCTTAGCTGCAAGGGCGCCGGCGGCTGTGACCGCGGATCAACACGAACGCGACTCCCGCGAGCTACCCCGGCGGCCTCAAGAGGTTAGAACCCACTTATGACGAGCGTCGTTGAAACCGCGATCCGCAGCGTTGTAAACAAGGGCGTGACGGCGCTCGCAACCTTCAATCGGGGGCGCATGCGCGCTCCGGACGGTCCGCACCCGTTCCTCACCGGAATTCACGCGCCGATCAGGGAAGAAGTGACGATCGAGGATTTGGCCGTTAGCGGCTCGATCCCACCGGCTCTCGACGGGCGCTATTTGCGCATCGGCCCGAACCCGATCGCCGTCGATCCGAGAACCTACCAATGGTTCCTCGGCGACGGCATGGTCCACGGTCTTCGCATCGAGCGCGGGCGCGCGCTTTGGTATCGCAATCGCTGGGTCCGCTCGACCCAGATCACCGCCGCCCTCGGCGAGCCGCCGGCACCGGGCCCCCGCCACGGCGATTTTGACACCGTCAACACCAACGTGATCGGGTTCGCGGGAAAGACCTGGGCGCTGGTCGAAGCGGGGAGCACGCCTGTCTTGCTCGACGATATGCTCGGAACGCTGGCCTATGACGATTTCGGCGGTACGCTGCGCGGCGCCTTCAGCGCCCACCCGCATCTCGATCCGCTGACCGGCGAGATGCATGCGATCGCCTATAATCCTCGGGATCCAACCGCGGTTCATCATGTCGTGGTTACAGCCGATGGCCGCGTGCGCCGGGAGGAGCCGGTGCGGGTGAGCCATGGTCCGATGATGCACGACTGCGGGATCACCGCCCGCTTCGCGGTGATCCTCGATCTGCCAGTGACCTTTTCAATAGGTGCGCTGATTGCCGGGCAAACCTTCCCGTTTCGCTGGAATCCCTCTCATGCTGCTCGGGTGGGCTTACTTCCCCGCGAAGGTGCCGGCAGCGAGGTGATGTGGTGCAAGGTCGATCCTTGCTATGTCTTTCACGTGGCGAACGCCTACGACACGGACGGCGGTGGCGTGATCCTGGACGTGGTCGCCTACGACAGCATGTTCGCGGGGAATAGGGATGGGACCGACTCACCGCGCGGCAGGTTTGAACGCTGGACGATCGATCCGATCGAGCGGTGCGTGCGCCGTGACGTGATCGATCGACATCCACAGGATTTTCCGCGCATCGACGAACGCCGGTCCGGCCGGCCCTACCGCTATGCGTATTCGGTGATGCTGCCTGAAACAGCCGACCCGGCGTTTATCGGCGCCCACAGCCTGTTTAAGCACGATCTCCAAGCTGGTGTCAGGCAGGTGCATAGCTTCGGGGCGCACCGTTATCCGGGCGAATTCGTCTTTGTCCCCGCCCATGCGCAGGCTGCCGAGGACGAGGGCTGGTTGATCGGCCTCGTCCTTAATCCGATCGAACTGACGACCGATTTGGTGATCATTGATGCGCATGATTTCGAGGGTGCGCCCGTGGCGAACATCCACATACCGCACCGGATCCCGCCCGGGTTCCATGGCAACTGGCTGCCCCGCTAAATGGAGGTATGGATGGGGATCGGCTCGGGATGGCGGATCGAGATTTGAGGGTTCGCAATCGTACAAGAACGGCATAGACTTTGCCGATGGTCGCCCTCGCTGCCAAGGTCGTCATTTTCCTCGCTGCGTTCGCCGGCATGGAGGCGTTTGCCTGGGCGATGCATCGATATGTCATGCATGGCGCGTTGTGGTGTTGGCACCGCAGCCATCATGAACCTCGCGATGGCGTATTCGAGCTCAACGATCTTTTCGGCGTGATTTTTGCGATGCCGGCCATCTTATTCATCTGGCTCGGTGTCAACGTGTCGTCGTGGTGGCTGCCGCTGGGACTGGGGATCACGGCGTATGGCGCCGCCTATGCGATCTTCCACGATGGCCTAGTCCATCAGCGCTTTCCGGTCCCTCTGGACGGTCGGCGCGGCTTTTGGCGGGCGCGTGTGCAGGCTCACCGCATCCACCACGCCGTCACCACCCGGGAAGGGTGCGTCTCGTTCGGCTTCCTGTGGGTCCGCCCGATTCGCGAGCTCAAGGTGACGCTTTCGACGGCGCGCAGCTGATTGGCACCCCCGTCTGGCCCGGTCGCGGCACCATCGAGGTTGCGCCGACGGTCGAGTTGGTCCGAATACAGCGACTATGTTTTCGCGCCGGTGGATGGGGCTGTCGAAAGCCCATTTTGCGGATGACCGAGGAATCGGGAACTTTTCTGCGGCCGGAGGTCCGGTGAAGCGATGACCATCGTGAGGGTTCTGCGTGAAAGCGCCTCCGTCTGCAGCGTCGATGCGGCGGACGCGCGGCGGACCCGCGTCGACCTGCGCCTCAAGGAACTGCTGCCGCCAGCAGACTCGGAGCCCAGGCCTCTCACTAACGCGGTGCGTGACATCTGCCTGGGACCGGGAAAGCGGGTTCGCCCCCTCCTGGCCATGCTGTCCTCGGCTCATTTCGGCGGGCGAGAACTCGCCGCCCTCGATTTCGGCTGTGCGCTCGAGCTGATCCATACAGCGTCTCTGGTTCTTGACGACCTGCCCTGCATGGACGACGCCGAGTTGCGCCGGGGTAAGTTGACCCTGCACCGCCGCTTTGGCGAGGACACCGCTGTCCTTTCCGCTGTCGCGTTACTCAATCACGCGTACGGGGTCATCGCCAGCGACCGCGCGGTGGATTCCGATACCCGCCTGGCCTTGCTCTTCCTGCTCAGTGAGACGGTGGGGTTTCGCGGGCTGGTATCCGGTCAATTCCGCGACCTACGCGACCCGGAAAGCCTCCGGGACGAGCTGACGCTCACCAGCCTGAACCATCAAAAGACCGGCGTGCTGTTCGCGGCCGCCATGGTCGGGGGCGCGATGATTGCCGGCGCAGACCACGCCGCGCAGATGCGAGCCCGCCTATTCGCCAACGGTCTCGGGCTCGCTTTCCAAATGTGGGACGATCTACAGGATTCCGTTTCGACCTCCGACGCCATTGGGAAGGACGTCCGCAAGGATGACCGTCGGGTCACCTTCGTCACCCTGTGGGGCGAGGAGCGAACGCGCGCGGCGATCGCAGAGACGATCGACGAGGCGCTGACGAACTTCGGCGATCCGAGCTGCCCTCTGGCGCTTTACGTGCTGGCCTTGTTCCACCAGGCAGGCTATGGCGGCTGAGCAGGCAGAGGTCGTCCTCCGTCTCGCCAAGGCCGCGCGTCGCTACGGAAACAAGGCAGCCCTCGACCGGGTCGACCTGGAGCTAACCGAAGGCGCGGTCTATGCACTGATCGGACGCAATGGCGCGGGCAAATCGACCCTCGCCAAGGCTGCGATCGGCGCGCTCGCACTGGACGAAGGCTCGGTGCGGGTGCTCGGGGCGGATCCAAGTCGTGACCGTAATGTCCGCCGCGAAATCGGTATCGCACCGCAGGAGATCGCGCTCTATCCCCATCTGACCGTGAGCGAGAACTTGGACGTTTTCGCCGCTCTGGCCGGCGTGTCTCGCGCCGAGCGGCCATCCGCAGTCGCCCGCGCCATGGACGCGACGGTCTGCGCCGAACGAGCGGGCGAGCGCCTGGACCATTTGTCGAGCGGCTGGCGTCGGCGCGCCAACCTGGCGGCGGCCATCGTCCATCGGCCCCGCCTGCTGGTGCTGGACGAGCCGACAGAGGGGCTGGACGCCGAGACGCGGCTCGTCCTGCGCAGCCTGATCGACGGATTGCGCAGGGATCGGACCGCCGTTCTGCTCATCAGCCACAATGCCGAGGACGTCGCCATTTTGGCGGACCGGCTAGGCATCCTGGAGGCCGGCCGGCTGGTGGTGGAGGGGCGTCCCGGCGAGCTGATGGCGCAGGCTTTCGGCGACCGGACCGAGCTCGTCGTGCGGTTGTCCGCCGCCTCGCCGTCCGCCGATCCGATCCTCGCGGCGCGGGGCCTGACGCCATCCGATCGGGGATCATGCTGGAGCGGCATGGTCGTGGACGCTGTGGCGCAAGCGCACGAAATCGAAGTGGCGCTGCGTCGGGTCGACGTGGAGTTGCGAGAGCTAACGGTGCATACCCCGGGGCTCGACGCCCTTATCGGTTGGGCGACCGGATCGGTCGAGGCATGATCCTGGTGATGCTGCGGGTGATGGCGCTGAGCCTGTGGCGCGACCGCGCCGGCCTCGTGCTGGTCTTCGTACTGCCGCCGCTGGTCTTCATCGTCTTCGCCTCCGTGTTCAGCGCGGGCGCGACCGGCAGGCTCGATATACGGGCGGGCGTCGTCGACCTGACCGACAGCGCCGACAGCCGCCGGCTCCTCTACAGCCTGCAACAGAGGTTGAGCGGCCGGCTGACGCGGTTGCCGGACATCGCTGCCCTGGAGGATGCGATCGCATCGGGGCGGGCGGACGCCGGACTGGTGCTGCGCGACGATCTGGCCGCCACGCCGACGCCGGCCACGGTGCTGATCCATCCTGGCCGACGGGCCGCTGGCGAGGTTCTCACGGCGCAGGTCAACGTTGCTGCGGGCCAGGATCTGCCCGACCTAATGCTTCGCCGGGAGGTCGCGGTCCTTGACCCGATCTTGGCGCTGACGCCCGAACAGGTCCGCCGTGCAACCAAATCGCCGTTCGGACTCGACTCGCCGCCCCCGTTTGCGGCGCAGCGGATCCTGCCCGGCGGCGACCCGTTAGTGATCTATTACGCGGGCGCGGTCAGCATTCTGTTCCTGATGTTCACCGCCATGCAGGGAGCGATGAGCCTGATCGACGAGCGCCGAGCGGGGCTGCGGCTGCGCCTGGGTCTTAGCACTGGCGGCGTCGCGCCCCTGTTGGGCGGGCGGATGCTTTGGCTGACAGCGTTGGGCGTGATCCAGGCGCTCGTACTGTTCCAGGTCGCCGCCGTAATCTACGGTGTGCCGGTGCTGACGAACTTGCCGGCTTGGTCGGCGACTGCGGTCTGCGCCGCGGCGGCTAGCGCCGGGATTGCCCTGGCGCTAGCCGCCGCGTGCAACACGCGCGAACAGGCGCAGCCGGTTTCGACCTTCGTCTTCTTGATCCTGGCCGCGATTGGCGGCTCGATGGCGCCGCGCTTCCTGATGCCCGAAGCACTGCAAACGCTCGGCTGGTTTACGCCGCACACTTGGGTGATCGAAGCCTATCAAACGGTGCTGTGGCGCGGACTCGTCAACGCGACGGTGCTTGAAGCGTGGACCGTGCTCGCGAGCTTCGCAGGCGCGGGGTTTCTTGCGGCCCTGTGGTTTGAGGGGCGACGGCGGCTTTAGAAAGGCGCCCATAGGGCCGGCCGGTCGGGTTCGACCGCCCAGCGGTCCAAGGTCACCGCCCGTGCCGCAACGAGTCCGCCTTGGAGCACCCGCACAATCTTGATCAAGGCGCCGGTCGAGGCCCGGCGATCCATTCCGGCTGGGCCCGCGGCCCGCACCGAGAGGCCGATTTGGCGGTAAACGCCCCGGGCCGCCGCCACCGCCCACGCCGACCGGAAGGCCAGGTCCTTAAGCCCCCAGCGTGCGGAAGCGTAATAGGGTTCGGCCTCCGCGAGCAGACGTTCGGTGGCGGCGAACACGACGGCGCGGTTGGCGGGGTCCGTGACCGCCGTCGGCTCCGCCACCGCGCCGAGCCATTCGGCCGGCAGGTAAACTCGGCCCACCCTGGCGTCCTCGATCACGTCGCGGGCGATATTGGTGAGCTGAAGCGCCAGCCCAAGATCCGAAGCGCGGCGCAAGGTGGCGATGTCACGCACGCCCATGACTTGAGCCATCATCACGCCGACCACCCCGGCGACGTGGTAGGCATAGAGCAACGTGTCTTGCAGCGTTCGATAAGTGCGTCCTTCCACGTCCATGCGGAAGCCCTGCAGTAGATCGAGCGGATGCTGGGCTGGAATGCCATGTCGTTGCGCGACCCTTTGGAAGGCGGCAAAGGCGGTATCGTCAACCCGTTCGCCGGCCATTGCGCTGCGCGTCTTGTCC
>DATNIT010000261.1:0-3903 GCA_035604335.1 Allostellaceae bacterium
CAAGCACAACCCGCGCATCCGCGTCGTCGCCGTCGAGCCCGCGGAATCCCCGGTACTATCCGGCGGCAAGCCCGGCGCGCACAAGATCGACGGCATCGGCGTGGGCTTTCTTCCGCCGCTCTGGCACGCCGGCATCGCCGATGGCATCGAGCGGGTCTCGACCGAGGAAGCCACCGCCATGGCGTTCCGGCTCGCCCGCGAAGAAGGCATCTTCGTCGGCACCTCCACCGGCGCTAACGTCGTCGGCGCCCTCCGCCTGGCGGCACGGCTGGGCCCGGACGCGACCGTCGCCGCGATCGTGGTCGATACCGGGATGAAGTATCTGAAGAGCTTCGGCGCTGCGCTCGCGGCGAGCTAGGTCATGACTCATAAACGCCGGCTGCTCCGTCCGCACTTCGCTTTGTCCTGCCCTATGCGGGCGGGCAGCGATCGATCGCATCATGGTTAACGCGGAAGGAGAGAATTTAGGCAAATTTTACAATTGACCATTGTGTCGATTCGCGCTGCAGTAAGATACCGACGGGTTGATCGCGCGAGCGGAGTTTATCTCGCGCGAGCGTCAAAGCCGGTCGCGGCTCGGGCAAGGGGTCGCGGTATAAAGAGAGTGGCACCTTGGGGGATAAGGTGTGCATGGGGTTGGGGAAGCCCGCGGATAACCTCATTGCCCGGAAGCTAGCGCACAGCGTGCGCCGAGCGCGGTCCCTGCGCTCCTTAATCTCCTGCACTTTCTGCTCGTATACACGCCGGACAGCGTGGCGATAACGCATTGATCAAGGTCAGCGTCTCCTGAGAGGGGGGCCGGGCAAGCGAGGCTACATGCTTTATCCATCGATCCCTTCTCTGAAACGCGGCCTTCTCGCTACCACGGCGCTGGTGGCTGCGTTGTCGCTGGGGGGTGTCGCCTCGGCGGGTGGCTCGTCGAGCAAGGGGCTCTCGGGCTTCAACGTGGTGTCGGGGGGCGCGACGCTGAGCACGCCCACGCCGGACAAGTCGATCATCACGCAGAGCACGAACAAGGCGATCATCACCTGGAGCGCCTTCGGGATCCCCGCGGGCTCGACGGTGCAGTTCATCCAGCCGGGCCGGAGCTCGGTGGCGCTCAACCGGGTCACCGGCGGGAGCGTCAGCAGCATCCTGGGCGACCTGATCGCGAACGGCCAGGTCTGGATCGTGAACCCCGCCGGCGTGTTCTTCGGTCCGGGCGCGCAGGTGGACGTCGCCGGGCTGATGGCGACCTCGGCCGACATCAAGAACGCGGACTTCCTCAGCGGCAATTACCAGTTCGGCATTGCCTCTCAGAACCCCAATGCCGGCATCGTGAACCAGGGCACGATCCGGACCACCGGAGGCTCGGCGGTGCTGGCGGGGGCGCAGGTCACCAACCAGGGCCTGATCGAGGCGCAGCTGGGCTCGGTGGTGCTGGGAGGCGCCAAGACCTTCACGGTGGATTTCCAGGGCGACAAGCTCTTGTCGTTCCAGGTGACGGGGGCGGTGGACCAGCGCCCCAACGACGCCAGCGGCTCGCCCGCGAACGCGCTGGTGACGAACTCGGGCACGGTTTCGGCCTCGGGCGGGACGGTGCTGATCACGGCGCGGGCGGCCAAGAACATCATCGACAACGTGATCAACAGCTCCGGGATCGTCGAGGCGACCTCGGCGAAGCAGGTCAACGGCGAGATCGTGCTGGACGGCGGCGACAGCGGGGCGGTGACGGTCTCCGGCAGCCTCGATGCCTCGGGCAAGGGCGCCGGCCAGACCGGCGGCACGGTCCAGGTGCTGGGCAACCAGGTCAACCTCGCCAGCACGGCCAACATCGACGTCTCCGGCGACGCCGGCGGCGGCACGGCGCTGATCGGCGGCAATTTCCACGGGCAGGGTCCGCAGGCGAACGCCGCTGCCACGACCGTGAGCGCGGGCGCCACGATCAACGCGAGCGCGATCACCAAGGGGAACGGCGGCAAGGTCGCGGTCTGGTCGGACACGCACACGACTTTCGGCGGCACCGTCACGGCGACGGGCGGAAGCCTCGGCGGCAGCGGCGGGTTCGTGGAGACATCGGGCAAGAGCCTCAGCATTGGCGCGACCGCGAAGGTCGACACCTCCGCCGCCAAGGGCACGGCCGGCAGTTGGCTCCTCGATCCCACGGATTTCACGATCGCCACCACCGGCGGCGACATGACGCCCACTCAAGTGACGAGCGCGCTCGGCAGCAACAACGTGCTGATCCAGACGGACGGCAATCTCGTGCTCGCGGCCTCGAGCGACCTCGTCTATTCGAGCACCAACGCGCTGAGCCTG
The DNA here is from genome assembly GCA_035604335.1 of Allostellaceae bacterium. Lineage (GTDB taxonomy): Bacteria > Pseudomonadota > Alphaproteobacteria > ATCC43930 > CGMCC-115725 > DASZHJ01. The sequence goes on from DATNIT010000261.1 coordinate 2,299, forward strand.
CTGGCGCAGCAGAACGCCGCGTTGGGCTCCAATATCCAGAACTCGTCATATGGCGCCGTCAACATCGTGGCGGGCTGGGACGGCGCGACCGGCGTCTCCGGCACCACCAGCGGCTTCAACAGCTCCGGCATCGTCAACATGGCGGAGGTGTTCGCGAACACAGCCGCCTACGGCCTGAACGGCGGCAGCATCACGTCGAGCGGCTTCATATCGACCGCGGGCGGCGCCATCAATCTCGCCGCCTCCGGCGTGACGGTGGCCGGAACGGTCGGAGCCAACGGAGCTCCTGGCACTACGAATGTCAACGGCGGTGCGATCACCATCATGGCCTCGGGCGTTGTCGACTTGGCCAGCGGAGTAAGCTCGACGGGCGCCAATCAGTCGAGTGCGGCCCAAGTCGCGGGCTCCGGCGGGGCGATCCAGATTACCAGTGCCGGAGATGTCACCCTCGGCCAGAGCGGCGGCCCGAGCGTCAACGCACGCGGCGGCAACAACAACTCGGCGGGTGCCGGCAGCGGCGGCACGGCTGGCGGGGTCAGCATCACCAGCACCGGCGGCTCGATCGATCTTGCAGCCGGTATCGTCGACCGCGGCGGCAACGCCTATGGCTCCTCCGGCAATGGCGGCAACAGCGGCAACATCATTCTCGGGGCGTCGAGCGGCACTATTTCGATCGGCGCCACCCCCGGTAACGACACGATACAGAATCATGGCGGCTACGGCAGCGGCGCCGGCAATGGCGGGGACAGCGGCACCGTCGCGCTTTCTGCTTCCGGGAACATCTCGATCGGCGCCTCGGTCGGATACAATGCGGTTCAGGACAAGGGCGGCGATAAATTCTCGACTCTGGGCGGCAACGGCGGGAATGCCGGCGCCATCAGCATTACGAGCACCGGCGGATCGATCAACCTTGCGGGCAGCATTGTCGACCGCGGCGGCAACCACTACGCCGGCCCCGGCAACGGCGGCAGTGGCGACACGATTGCACTGAGCGCTTTTGGGGACATCTCGATCACCGGGACCGGCGGCAGCCCCGCGCAAACTAACAATGCGATCAACGCGCGCGGCGGCGATGCCGGCGTCAGCGGCACCGGCGGCAACGGGGCCGCGGTGTCGATCGCGGCTGGCGGGCTGGTCACCATCAACACCTCGGCTGGAACCTTCGCAGTCCTCACGCGCGGCGGCGATGCCGGCGCCGGCGCCGGCGGCGCCGGCGGATCGATCGTGATCACGGCCGGAGACATCGAAACGAGCGGAGCCATTGTGAGTCGCGGCGGTGACGCGTTGTTCGGAACCTTGGGTACGACGAACGGCGGGTTGGGCGGGAACGCGGCCGGGATCTCGCTCATGGCGAGCACGGGAAACATCTCGATCGGAATCACGACGACCGGGCTGGGCAACTTGCCCAATATCCTAGGCAATCCCGAGACCGCGGCGAGCGTCTCTGCGCGTGGTGGCGACACCGACGGGACCGCCGGCGGCGGGATGGGCGCCTCGGTGATCTTGAGCGCGCCTTCGGGCTCGATCACGGCAGGGGTCGGCTTGGCCGCCGGCACGACGTTGGTCCCTACGTTCTCTTCCGCGATCTCGGTGCGTGGCGGCGAC
>DATNIT010000262.1:0-4418 GCA_035604335.1 Allostellaceae bacterium
GGGTTGAACTGCACCGGCTCCTGCGACATCGCCATGATGATGCGGTCCTTATTCTGCTGCGCAATCGCCGGCGCCGCGAGCGTGCCCGTCGCGGCGAGAAGCGCTCCTTTTGCAGCGCCGGTCAGCACGTCGCGGCGCGTCAATCCGTTGCGGCTCATCTTCGGCATGTGACCCTCCCCTTGATCGTGTCGCGATCGGCGCTCGCGCCGATTCATGGCTCCATCCTGAGCCTCGGGTCGAGCGCGTCGCGCAGCCCATCGCCCAGAAAATTGAAGCTCATCACAGTAATCGTGATCATAACACCTGGAAAAATCGCGAGCCAAGACTCGCTGTCGAAATATCCCTGAGCGTTCGTCAACATATTCCCCCAGCTGGCGAGTGGCGGCTGTACGCCATACCCGAGATAGGAGATATAGCTTTCGAGGAGGACGGCGGCGGCGACTTTGAGGGTCGCGGCGACGAGAAGCGGCGCCATGATGTTCGGCAAGAGCTCGCGCGTCATGATGCGGACGCCGCCCGCCCCCAAAGCCCGCGCCGCCTGGACGAAATCCTGCTCCTTCAGATGGAGGATCTCGGCGCGGATGATGCGCGCCACCTCCATCCACGAGGTGAGCCCGATGATGAGCGAGATCGAGATCAGGGTGGGGGTCACGAAGGCCGCGACGACGAGCAGCAGGAAGACCTGCGGGAAGCACAGCATCATGTCGACGAAGCGCATGAGGAGCGTGCCGACCCAGCCGCCGTAGTAGCCCGAGACGAGACCGACGAGCGCCCCGGTCAGTACCGTCGTCGCCATCGCGACGACCCCGACCGTCAGCGAGATCTGGCCGCCATAGAGGAGGCGGCTCAGCGTGTCGCGGCCAAGCTCGTCGGTGCCGAGCGGGAAGGCGCTATGCGTGAGCGGCGCGAAGAAGCGGACCGAGGTGTCGAGCTCGACCGGGTCGTGCGGGGCGAGGGCCGGCGCGAAGAGCGCGGCAAGGCAGAGGAGCACGACCGCGACCGCGCCCAAGAGCGCCGGGCGGTGGCGCGTGAAGCGGCCGAGGAGGCTCTGGCGTCTCGCCGCAGCGCTCATGCGAGGCGCACCCGCGGATCGAGAAGGGCGATCGCGATGTCGGCGAGGAGATTGCCGAGGATCACGAAGAACGCGGTGAACATGATCATGCCCATCAGGATCGGATACTCCTTCATCGTGAGCGCATCGACGAAGAGCCGACCCATGCCGGGCCAGCCGAAGATCGACTCGGTGACGAGCGCGCCCGAGAAGAGCACCGGCAGATCGGTGCCGAGGAGGGCGATGAGCGGCTTCACCGCGTTGGGGAAGGCATGGCGGAAGAGCCGCTCGCGCGGCCGCAGCCCCTTGGCGCGGGCGGTCCGCATATAGTCCTGGTGCAGCACCTCGAGGAAGGACGAGCGCGCATAGCGGCTGTATGTCGCGGTGATCACCAGGGCCAGCACGAGCGTCGGCAGAATGAGGTGGCGCAAGAGGTCGACGACGTTGCCCTCCTCGCCGAGCTCGTACATGCCGCCGCTCGGCAGCCAGCGGAGATCGACCGCGAAGACGAAGATCGCCATGAGGCCGAACCAGAAAGTCGGGAAGGAGAGCGCGACAAGGGCTCCTGATGTCGCGAGATAGTCCCAGACCGAGTAGCGCCGCACCGCCCCGATCATGCCGACGGTGATGCCGAGGAGGATCGCGATCGAAAGCGCCGAGCCCATGAGGAGCATCGTCGCCGGCAAACGCTCGACGATGACCCACAGAACGGGCCGGCCGCCGAAGAACGTGTAGCCCCAATTCCCGGTGAACATCCCGGTCGCCCATTTGAGGTACTGGACGTGGACCGGCTGATCGAGCCCGAAGATGATTTTGATCCGCTCGATGTCCTGGGCGGTGATGGTGGGGTTGAGGGTGTAGACCGCGAGCGGCCCGCCGGGCGCCAAATGCATGAGCCCGAAGCCGATGACCGAGACGCCGATCAGCAGCGGTATCGCCTGAAGGACGCGGCGGCCGATATAGGACAGCATGCCTCGCCTCCCTTACGGCCCGTGCAGATGGCAGGCGACGATCTGCCCGCCGGGAATCCGAGTCGGCAACGGCGTCTCCTGGGCGCAGCGCGGCATCGCATGCGGGCAGCGCGGATGGAAGGCGCAGCCGCTCGGCGGGTTCGCTGGCGAGGGAATGTCGCCGCCGAGGGTTGCGTCGCGGCGCGCTCGACCCGGCTCCGGCGACGGCACGGCGCTCAAGAGCGCCTCGGTATAGGGGTGCTTCGGGGCGAAGAACAATGTCTCGCGCGGCGCCATCTCGACGATGCGGCCGAGATACATCACGGCAACCCGATCGCAGATGTGGCTGACGACGCCGAGATTGTGCGAGATGAAGATATAGGTGAGGCCGAGCTCAGTCTTGAGGCGCTTCAGCAGGTTCAAGATCTGCGCCTGGATCGAAACGTCGAGCGCCGAGACCGGCTCGTCGGCGACGATGAGCCGCGGACGCAGGGCGAGCGCCCGGGCAATCCCGACGCGCTGGCGCTGGCCGCCGGAGAATTCATGCGGGTAGCGCTGCGCCGCGTCGGCGGGAAGCCCGACCATGGAGAGGAGCTCCGAGACCCGATCGCCAAGCTGGTCTCGCCGCGCGACGCGGTGGATCTCGAAGGGCGCCGCGAGGATCCGCCCCACCGTCATGCGCGGGTTCAGCGACGACATGGGATCTTGAAAGATGAACTGCATCCGGCGGCGCAGCGGCATCATCTCGCGGAGCGGCAGGCGCGTGATGTCGCGGCCTTCGAATACGATCGAGCCTTCCGTCGGTTCGATCAGCCTCAAGATGGTCTTGCCTGCGGTCGTCTTGCCCGAGCCACTCTCGCCGACGATGCCGAGGACCTCTCCCGCCTCGAGCTCGAGGTCGATGCCATCCACGGCGCGAACGTTGCCCACCGGTCGCCGCAACAGCTTCGAGAGAATCGGGAAGTGCGTACGCAGCTCCCGGACCTGCAGGAGCGGCTCAGCCATGTCGCGGCTTCCAGCACGCGACTTCTCGCCGAGCCCCAGCGGGAAGCAGCTCGGGCTTGTCGCGGCGGCATGCCTCGTCGGCAAAGGCGCAGCGCGGCGCGAAGGCGCATCCCGCGGGAAAATCCCCCAGGTCCGGCACGACGCCCGGGATCTCCGGAAGCTCGGGCTCGGGCGTGCGCACGATTCGCGGGATCGAGCGAAGCAGCCCCTGCGTGTAAGGATGCAGCGGTGCCGAGAACAGCGCGCCGACCGGCCCGGTCTCGACGATGCGCCCGGCATACATCACGGCCACGCGGTGGGCGGTCTGCGCGATGACGGAGAGATCATGGGTGATCAGCAGGATCGCCGTGCCCATCTCGCGCTGCAGCCGCTCCAGCAACGCCAGGATCTGGGCCTGGATCGTGACATCGAGCGCCGTGGTCGGCTCGTCGGCGATCAGCACGGACGGATGGCAGGCGACGGCGATCGCGATCATCACGCGCTGTCGCATGCCCCCGGAGAACTGGTGCGGGTAGGCGTTCGCGGCCTGGTCCGGACCGGGAATCCCGACGACCCCCAACAGCTCCCGCGTGCGCGCCCGCGCCGCCCGCGCCGAAAGGCCGAGATGCCGAATTAAGACCTCATCGATCTGGCGGCCGACGGTCAGGAGCGGATTGAGCGACGTCATCGGCTCCTGAAACACCATCGATATCTGCAAACCTCTGAGCTCGGAAATCGTCCGCTCGGGCAGCCATAAGAGATCCCGACCGTCAAACATGACTGCGCCCGATGAGATCTCGGCGGGTGGACACTCGAGCAGGCGCATCAAGGCTAGCGACGTCACGGTCTTGCCGCTGCCGCTTTCGCCGACGAGGCCAAGGGTCTCGCCCTGGTGCAGAGAGAAGGAGACCCCATCCACGGCGTTGAAGGCGCCGCCCGGCAGACGGAACCGCACACGGAGGTTCTCGACGCTCAGCGCCGGAACGGCCGAACTGTCGGGCGCCTTTCGTGCCACCGGGTCGAGCTTAGTGGCAGCCTGATGCGGATCGGTCATCAGGCCGGCTCCATCGATCGATCGGATGCTGCTTTCCCCACGAGCGCGACGCCCTCCCCATGGGCCTCAGCGTGCACCGAACAATGCCGGTTGAGCAACGAATCGCTTGCTCGGACCAGGAAATGGCCCTCATGCGTGCTTTGATCTTGGGGATAGCCGGGCGCGAGAGGGGCCAGAAGTATGAAGGGGGCTTGGTCAACGAGAGACGCTCGCGACAGCTCACGAGTCCGGTTCGGGTCAGAGGACTAAACCGCTCTCGCGGTAGAGCGCTGGGCGCAGGGGTGTGCCCTGGGGCGAGCAGGAGGGCAATAACGGTCAGAGCGCGTCTTGTCTGAGGATCGGGTGTTCACCCTGACCTCAGCACAGGAGCATGCCATGA
>DATNIT010000263.1:0-57566 GCA_035604335.1 Allostellaceae bacterium
CCAATCCGCCGCACTCTCCTGAAGCACGATGGGCGCGAGCGGACGCCACATCTCGCGTTGCTTGATCTCGTTGAGGCGTCGCCAATTGTCGGGATTGCGCGCGTCTGCAAGCAGCGACCGATGACCCAGGGCGCGTGGACCCACCTCGCTTCGGCCATCGAACCAGCCAACGACCTTGTCCTCCGTCAATAGGCGCCCGACTGCCTCGGCAAAATCCTTGGGTCGGCTGACTTCGATCTCGCTTTTACGTGCCTCGATAGCAGCCCCCACCTCGCCGGCGGAGATGCGTCTTCCGAGGAAGGGAGACTGATTCGTCCGAACCGCAGCCTCGCGCAATGGATGATCGAGAACATTGTGATAGAGGTGCAGTGCGGCGCCGGTGGCGACGCCACCGTCGTCACAGTTCGGCTCGACGAAGATATTCGGGAATGGGCTATCCTGAAAAATGCGAGAGTTTGCCGGGCAGTTCAGCGCCGTTCCACCGGACATGCAGAGGTTGCCCGACGTCTCGCCGAGACCTGCAGCGATGCGACTGAGCGATCGACTGGCTTCCAGAAATGTCTCTTCCAGCAATGTTTGCGTGCTGGCCGCGAGATCTCGGGCGATGGGTTCGAGGCAGCGACGCGGGTCCCCGAGCGGCGGCAACGCGTAGCCCAAGTCGCGCGCACGCTGGCGAACCAGATCGAGCCATACCGCCTCCTGAGGTTTGCCGAACCGCGAAAGATAGTCGAAGTGATTGCCGATCAGGCTGGGAGAGTAGAAGACCGGGCGCCCGTATGGCGCCAAACCCATGAGCTTTCCCGCGCCTCCGACCGCGTCGAAGCCTATCGCGAAGCTCACGCGATCGTAGAGCGCGCCAAGCTGAAGGTGATGAGGCGTTACCGGGTAGATCTTGTTGCCTCTGCCAAGGAGGAACATTCCCGCGAGCACGGACTCACCGCCGCCGAAGCCGTCATGCGTCATGATCGCCGCGCTGGCGAACCCCGAGCGGTAGTAGACTGAGCCTGCGTGAGCCATGTGGTGGTTCACGAAGATCGCGGGTATCCGGCGCCCATCCAAGGTCAGCGTCAGCGGATAGTGAAAGCCGAGATCCAGCTTTGGAGGCGCCGTAGCTCCTTTGACCCGCTCCTCCAGCTCGCGAAGTCCCTGCGGTCGCTCCCAAGTCGAGAGCCGCATGTGACTTTCGACGATGCCTACGCCCTGGATCTTGCCGGCCAAGATCTCCTTGTGCTCAGGGAAGCACATCTCGTGGACTTGCCGGGTAAAGTTGCTACGCGGCAACTTCAGAATCGCCGTGAGGTTCGCCACGAGCGATGGCGTTGGATCCGGCAGAAATTTCGTGAGAGGACACGGGAATGGTGACGTCGCTGGATTGTCATAGGCGATTTCGAGCCCATTGCACAGCCCGACGAGCATCTCGATGCCCTGGGTCGACGTGAGGGCGCAAGCGTCGATCTGCGAGGCTGTAATGCCCGCTTCCGCCAGGATCAGATCGAGGACAACACGATCGATGCCACCGGCATGTTTCACTCTGACGTACCGCTCGCGAGAGATGTCCGCGACGATGCGACCGTCCTCGACGACGACCGCGCTACCGTCGTGGCCAAAATTCAACCCAAGAATCACCATATTGGACTGTCTCTGCGAGGATTCTGGAGGAGTCAGCTCGTCCAAGGAGGACTTGCGAAAGCAAATAGCCCCCACAGGAAATCTACTGTCCCACAGCGGTAAATTCAATGTTACGCCTGGAGCTCTTATCCCGCGTTGCGCGTGGGGCCGAGCTACACCTCACCGCGGTCGTGCCTCGCGTGCGCGCCCTGCCACCCCCATGAGCGCCGCCAGGCGCTCGGGCGCTTTGAGGAGCCCTGCGCTGGAAGCGGCATGGACGACGGCGCCGCGGTCGAGCACGATCGCTTGGGCCGTGACGCCGAGCGCCAGCCGAGCGTGCTGCTCCACCAGCACGAAAGCGAGGGCATCCTCGCGCCGGAGCCGCTCGATGCCGGCGAGCACGGCGTCGACGATCACCGGCGCCAGCCCCTCGAGCGGCTCGTCCAGCAGCAGGAGGCTCGGATTGCCCATGAGCGCGCGGCCGATCGCCAGCATCTGCTGCTCGCCCCCCGAGAGCTGATTGCCCCAGTGGTGCCGGCGCTCGGCGAGGCTTGGGAAGAACGCGTAGACCCTTTCCGCCGTCCAGCGTCCGGGCTGCTCGGCCACCCGCAAATTCTCCGCCACGGTCAGCGAGCGAAAGATCTCGCGCTCCTGCGGGACGTACCCGATGCCGAGGCGTGCGCGGCGATAGGGCGGCAGGGCCTCGATCGCCTGGCCGCCGACACGGATCGACCCGCCGTGCAGAGTCGTGTGGCCCATGATGGTCGCGAGCAGCGTGGTCTTGCCGACGCCGTTGCGTCCCAGCACGGCGAGCGTGCCGCCCTCGGGCAGATCGAGCGAGATGCCGTCGAGCACCACGGTCTCGCCATAGCCCGCGCGCACGCCCTCGAGCCGCAAGCCGCTGCTCATGCGTGCGCGGGCTCGCCCAGATAGACCTCGCGCACGCGCGGGTCCGCGGCGATCTCCTCGGGGGTGCCCTCGACGAGCACCGAGCCCTGCACCAGAACCGTGATGCGGCGGGCGATCCGGAACACCAGGTCCATGTCGTGCTCGATGATCAGCACGGCGATCTCCGGCGGCAGGCTCTCGATGGTCTCCACGATGATGCCGCTCTCGGTGCCGGGCACGCCTGCCGCGGGCTCGTCGAGCAGCAACACCTTGGGCTCGAGGCCGAGCGCCACCGCGATTTCCACCAGCCGCTGACGCCCATAGGGCAGCGCGCGCACCAGCCGGGCGGCGTCCTCGGCGATGCCGAGCCGCTCCAGCGCGGCGTAGGCTTCCTCGACCACACCGCTCCGTCGGCCCGCCGGCCGGAACAGCTCGCCCGCCACGCCCCGATGCTCGCCGATCGCCAGCGCCACGTTCTCGAGCACGCTCAATCCCCGAAAGAGCGTATTGATCTGGAAGGTGCGGGCGAGGCCGCGCTTCACCCTCCGGGCCTGGGAAAGCGCCGTCACGTCCTCGCCGGCGAGCAGGACGCGGCCGCGGCTCGGGCTGAGCGCACCGGTCACCAGATTGACGAAAGTAGTCTTGCCCGCGCCGTTGGGGCCGATGAGCGCATGCCGTGCGCCCGCCTCGAGCCGAAAATCGATGTCGCTCGCTACCGTGAGCGCGCCGAAACTCTTGCAGAGGCCCCGGGTCTCGAGCGCGGCCTCGCTCACCGGCGCCACCCTCTCAAGCGCGCCAATCCCACGTCCCAGAGGTCGAGCATACCGCCTCGCGCGCCCAGCGCCACCGCGATGAGCAGCAGGCCGATGCCCGTCGACCAATAAACCGGAAACTGCTCGGCCAGCTGGTCCTGCGCCAGCATGTAGAGCGGCACGCCCACGAAGGCGCCGTAGAGCCGGCCGGCACCGCCGAGGATCAGCATGATCACCACCGCGCCCGAGCGCCCGAAGCTCAGCACCTCCAGCGAGACGAACTGCTCGGTCTGCGCCAAGAGCGCGCCCGCGACGCCCGACAGCGCGGCCGCGATCGCATAAGCGGTGACGAGCCGGCGCAGCACCGGCGATCCGATCGCGTGCATGCGGGCGACGCTCTCCCGGATGCCCGTGAGCGAGCGGCCGAAGGGGGAATGCACGATCGCGCGCACCACGAGCCAAGCCAGGAACAGTACCCCCAGCGCGTAGAAATAGGAGGTGCGCCGATAAATATCGAAGCGGAAGAGGCCGAGGATCGGCGCGATGCTGACGCCTTGGAGGCCGTCGGCGCCGCCGGTCCACTGGCCCGCCTTGTTGGCGCCCTCGCGGATCATCTCCGCCACGACCAGGGTCAGCATGAGCAAGGTCAGGCCCTCGGTCCGCAGCAGGATGAGCCCCGTGACCGCGCCGAGCACCGCCGCGACGGCGCCCGCCGCCACCAGTCCGCTCAGCGGCTCAGTCCAGCCGTGCACCGCGAGAATCCCCGCGGTGTAGGCGCCCACGCCGAAGAAGGCCGCTTGCCCCAAAGTGACGACGCCGCCATAGCCCAGGATGAGGTCGAGCGAGAGCGCGAACAGGATCGAGATCAGGATCTGGGTACCGAGCGCCAAGTACTCGGGGAAACCGAAGAAGCAGGCGAGCGCGATGACCCAGGGCAATGCTTCCGCAGGGCGCAATCGGTGACGCCGATAGAGGGCCTCGATCGCGGAGCCGGATGCCGGTGACGCCGGGGCCAGCGACGTCATCGCGCGCGCCCGAAGAGACCGTGCGGTCGCCACAGCAGCACGGCCAGGGTCATGGCATAGATGAAGAAGGCTCCGAATTGCGGCAGCAGGTACTTGAAGCCGATATCGGCGGTGCCGAGCGCCAAGGCCGCGATGAACGGCCCCTTGATGCTGCCGAGGCCGCCCACCGACACCACGATCAGGAAATAGACGAGGTGCTCGAGTGCATAGTCGGGATCGATCGCGAGGATGTCGGCGCCGACGGCACCGCCCAGCGCCGCAAGCGCGCTCCCGAGCGCGAAGGTCAGGGTGAAGAGCCGCCTGGTGTTGATGCCGACCGATTGCGCCATGCGCCGGTTGTCGACCGCGGCGCGCACCTGGGCGCCGAACCGCGTGCGCTCGAGGCCGAGCCAGAGCAGCGTCACCAGCAGGGCGCCCGCCACGATCAGGAAGCTGCGATAGGCCGGAAAGCTGCGGAACAGCAGGTCGAACTCGCCCTGCAGGTAGCTCGGCGGCCGGAGCGGCTGCGAGAGCGGGCCCCAGATCCGGCGCGAAACCGCCGTGGCGACGAAAATGAGGCCGATGGTGAACAGGACCTGATTGAGCTCGGTGCTGCCGTAGAGCCGGCTATAGAGCGTGCGCTCCAGCACCATGCTGATCAGCCCCACCGCGAGCGCCGAGATCAGGAGCGCGAGCGGGAACGGCACCTGCGCGTCGTTCATCAGCGTGATCGCGATGTACCCGCCGATGGCGGCGAAAGCGCCATGCGCCAGGTTCACGAAGCCCATCAACCCCATGGTGATGGAAAGCCCCACCGATACGAGGTAGAGCACCATCGCGAAGGCAAGGCCGTGAAAGGCGATGCTGACGGCGGAGTCGAGCGCGGCGTCCATTGCGGGATCTGGCTAGCGAGCCGCAGCCGCCTCTAACTCGAGAATCACCCTTGCCCTCCCCTTGGCGTCGCTGTCGGCGCGCGGCTCACTTTATCGGCATGCCGTATTGGCACAATGATCCGTGATGCCGATTGTTGGTGCAACTAACTCTTCTAGAGCCCCTGGGGCCGCCCGGAGCCGACCCCCTCGGGATTTCCCCGCGCTCGCTCGTCGCCCGTCCGCTGCCAGTCCTTGAAGTGCTGCAATGACCAGCGCACCGACGGGAAGGCGAGGTCGTCCCAGGGAATCTCCTCCCAAGCGAACAGCCGCACCTCGAGACTTTCCGGTCCGGGCTCGAAGCTCGGCTCGGCGAGGCGTGCGCGGTAGATGACCTGTACTTGGCTGATGCGGGGAATGTCATAGACGGCGAGCAGCCCGTCGATCTCGATACGGGCGCTTGCCTCCTCAAGGGCTTCGCGCGCCGCACCGGCCATGGTCGATTCGTTCACCTCGAGATAGCCCGCGGGCAGAGTCCAGTAGCCGCGCCGCGGCTCGATCGCGCGCCGGCACAGCAGGAAGCGGTCGCCGGACACCACCACCGAGCCCACGACGACCTTCGGATTCTCATAGGCGATAAAGCCGCAATCGGGGCAAACCATGCGCTCGCGCGTGTCGCCGTCCGGAATGGTACGCACGCTCGGACCGGGCAGGGAATTCGGTGTCGTCGCCATAAGGAAAGCATGGCCGGGAAGGGCCAGCGCCGCAAGCGGATCGGACAGAGTGACCGGCTTCAGCGCCTCTGGTAGAAGGCTTCCTGGTCGGGGGCATTTGAAAAGGGAGAGGCATGCGCGTACGAAACCGCGCGCTCACCGTGCTGGCCGCCGCCGCTCTCGCGCTCTCGGCTGCGGCGGCATCGGGAGCCGAGCCTCTGACCGTACGCGCGGGCTGGGTGGTGGCGCCCGCGACCATGACCCCGATCCTGTTCGCCAACAAGAGCATCCTGCGTCACTACGGCGTAACCTATGTGGTCGAGCCGATCCACTTCGGGTCGACGTCACCGGAAATCACCGCGCTCGCGACCGGCGATCTCGATATCGCCTCGCTCGCGTTCTCGTCGTTCGGCGCGGCCGTGCTGAATGGCCATATGGAGGATCTCCGCGTCGTCGCGGATGGATTCCAGGACGGCGTCGAGGGTCACTACTCCGGCGACTACCTCGTCTTGAAGGACAGCCCGGTCAGAACCATCGAGGATTTGATGGGCAAGACCGTCGCCTCGAACGGCATCGGGGGTGCCACCGACATGGGGATCCGCGCGCTGCTGCGCCAGCGCGGCATGGAGGACAAGCGGGATTACACCGTCGTCGAGGCGCAATTCCCGAGCATGCGCGCCATGCTGGAGGAGCGCAAAGTCGATCTGGTGGGCGTGGTGCCGCCCTTCGCTTACGATCCGCGCCTCAAGGAAACAGCGCGCGTGCTGTTTCACATGCGGGATGGGCTCGGCACCACGCAGATGATCGTACTGGCGGCGCGCACGGGCTTCCTGGAGCAGAACCGTGCGGCGCTTTACGATTTTTTCGAGGACCTCGTGCGCGCGCTCCACTGGTACCTCGATCCCGCGCATCGGGAGGAGGCGATCGGCATCGTCGCCGGCTTCACCAAGCAGCCGAGGCGAATCTTCGCGGAGTATCTCTTCACCGGCGCCGACTATTATCGCGACCCCGACGCGCGCCCGAATCTCGAGGCGCTTCAGCGCAATCTCGATGTGCAGCAGCAGCTCGGCTTTCTGCCGGGTCCGCTCGACGTTCGCGCCCACGCCGATCTCTCCTTCATCGAGGAGGCGGCGAAGCGGCTGAAGTAAGCGGGGATCAGACCGTCAGGTCGAGGGATTGGCCGCGTCGCCCTGCCGGCGCCGCGGCCCCCTCGCGTGAGCGCCTCTTGCTCAGGGTTTCCGTGCCCTCTCGGCTCGCCGTGACCTTGCGAGCGGGCTCTATCGCCTCGGCACGCTCCGCCTGCGGCAACACCGCGGCGGGTGTGACCGGATTGGGTGGCAAAGCGGCTTGGCCAGGCGGGATCTGCATCGGGAAATATGGTTAATATTCAGGTGGTTATTATACCGCAGATCGCGGTACCCGCGAACCCTGATTACCTAAGAAGTTCCGGATCAGCGCCTACCCAGCGCCGCAACGCCCGGAAGCTCCCGACCTTCGAGCCATTCGAGGAAAGCGCCGCCCGCGGTCGAGACATAGGTGAGGTCCCCCGTGACGCCTGCCTGCGCCAGGGCCGCTACGGTGTCGCCTCCGCCGGCGACGCTCAAGAGCCGCTTGGCGCGCGTCAGTTCGGCGACGCGTCGCGCAACCTCGACCGTGCCGCGCTCGAAGGGCGGCGTCTCGAAGGCGCCGAGCGGACCGTTCCAGACCAGGGTCTTGCTCGCCTCGAGCTTGGCTGCGATCGCGGCGACCGTGCGCGGGCCGATATCGAGGATCATCGCATCCTTCGGCACGCTCTCGATGGCGACCGTCTCGGCGGCGGCATTCGCCTTGAATTCGCGCGCCACCACCGCGTCGACCGGCAGCGCGACGGCGCAGCCGGCTTCGCTCGCCTTGGTCAGCACGCCGCGAGCGGTCTCCGCCATGTCGCGCTCCGAAAGCGATTTGCCGATCTCGATGCCTCGCGCGAACAGCAGCGTGTTCGCCATGGCGCCGCCGATCACGAGAATGTTGACCTTGCGCACCAGGAAATTCAGCAGGTCGAGCTTGGTCGAGACCTTGGCGCCGCCCACCAGAGCCGCCACCGGGCGCCGCGGCGTTTCCAGCGCAGCGCCGAGAGCCTCGAGCTCGGCCTGCATGAGCCGGCCTGCCGCGGCCGGCAGCAGATGCGCCAGCGCCTCGGTGGAAGCGTGCGCGCGATGCGCCGCCGAGAAGGCGTCGTTCACGTAGAGATCGCCGAGCGCCGCGAGCCCACGCGCGAAGCCGATGTCGTTCGCCTCTTCTTCCGGATGGAAACGGAGATTCTCCAGGAGCGCGATATCGCCGGGTTTCATCGCCGCGACAACGCGCTCGGCTTCCGGGCCGACGCAATCGGCGGCGAACGCGACGGGCTTGCCCGCGAGCGCCTGGCTCAAGGGCTCCACCAGAGGCTTCAACGAGAACGCCGGGTCGGGCTTCCCTTTCGGGCGGCCGAAGTGCGACAGCACGATGACCTTGGCGCCCTTCTCGCTGAGCTCCCGAAGCGTGGGCGCCGCCCGCTCGATCCGCGTGGCGTCGCTGACGCGTCCATCTTTCAGCGGAACGTTCAGATCGACGCGCACGAGCACGCGTTTGCCCCGGGGAGAAAGGTCGTCGAGAGTGCGGAAACGGGGCATGGTTGGGAGGCTGCCGAGAAGTTGCGCCGGGGGTTCTGCCCTATCCCCAAAGCTAGGTCAATTTGCCGGCACGGCACCCTAGACCAAGGCCGCGGCCGGTTGACGAAGCGCTGTCGTCAACGTGCCGTCTTGCTCTGGATCGGACGGAAAATCCGGCGGCTGATCGGCGCCGGTTCAGGCGTCGTTCGGCGGTACCCAGGGGACGCGATGGACGTCGATCCCTTCCTCGGTGAGCTCGCGGTGTTCGGCGTCCGTCGCCTCGCCATAGATGCCGCGCTTGTCCGCGTCGCCCTTGTGGATCTTGCGTGCCTCGTCCGCGAACTTGTCGCCGACATACTCGCAGTTGGTTTCGACGTGCTTGCGCACCTGCTGCAGCAATCGCCGCACGTCGGCGGGGGAGGGCTCGGCCTTGGAGCGCGCGACCCGCGGCGCCATCGGCGCCTTCTCGATCTCCACATCGCCGCATTCGGGGCAAGCGATCTCCCCGGCGGCGGATTGCGCCTCGTAGGTGGCGCCGTCGCGGAACCAAGCCTCGAACTCGTGGTCGGCGGCGCAACGGAGCGTGTACAAAATCATGTGCGGAACCGGTCTCTGTTCGCTCTTAGCCTAAACTGTGCCCGTAAACAGGTGGTTTAGCAACGTTGGGGTTCAAGTGCCAAAGCCGGACATCCATCCCACCGATGTTCCTCCATCTCGTTGGATCATAAGGTTTTTATCCCTGATCCCCCGAGGCGGCCGAGTGCTCGATTTGGCCGCAGGGGGTGGCCGGCACACCGCCTTGCTGAGGGATCGCGGCTATCGGGTCGTGGCGGTGGACCGCGATACCGGTTTGCTCGTGCGCCGCTTTGCCGACGACGCCGCAGTCGAGATCCGCGGCCTCGATCTCGAGGACGGCGGCCCCTGGCGGCTCGGCCAGGGCTTCGACGGCATCGTCGTCACCAATTATTTTCATCGGCCGCTGTTCGCGCCGATGATCGATGCGCTGGCGCCCGGCGGCGCCGTGCTCTACGAGACGTTCATGCTCGGCAACGAGCGGTTCGGTCGCCCGAGCAATCCCGATTTCCTGCTGAGGCCCGGCGAATTGGTCGCGGCCTTCGGCTCGGCGCTGACGGTGGTCGCCTTCGAGCAAGGCATCGTCGACGAGCCGCGCCCGGCCGCGCTCCAGCGCATCGCGGCGATCAAGGGACCGCCGACGATGCTCCCCGCTACTCCGCCGCCACCGGTTTCTTGAGAGCCGCAGGCTTCGAGAAAGGCCGGTCGTGGGACAACGACGGCACCTGCCGGCGCGCCTCCAGCACCTTCGCTGGATCGATCTCGGCCACGATCAGGCCGACGCCGTCCTCGGCCTCGGCGAGCACCTCGCCCCAGGGTGCCACGATGAGCGAGTGCCCATAGGTCCGGCGGCCTGTGGCATGCTCGCCCCACTGAGCCGGCGCGAACACGAAGCACCCGGTCTCGATGGCGCGCGCCCGCATCAGCACGTGCCAATGCGCCCGCCCCGTCGGCACGGTGAAGGCGGCGGGTATGCTGAGGAAATCCGCGCCCGCATGGGCAAGCGCGCGGTAGAGATAGGCGAACCGCAGGTCGTAGCAGACGGTCATGCCGAGTACGCCCCAGGGCAACGCCGCGGTAACGGCGCGGTCGCCCGGCCGGAACACCGCGGATTCCCGATGGCGCTCGCCGCTCGCGAGATCGACGTCGAACATGTGAATCTTGTCGTAGTGCGCGGCGATGGCGCCGTCGGGCCGAATCAGGAACGAGCGATTGGCGAGCGTGGCCTCGTCGATCTTGACCACGATGGAGCCCAGAAGGAGATGCGCGCCGAGCTCGCGCGCGAGTTCCTGGCCCGCCGCCAGCATCGGATGCTCCGCCTCGAGCCGTGCCTTGCGAAAACGCTCGGCGCGATCGGGCTCGATCATGTCGCTTACTTCCGGCGACATGATGAGATCGGCGCCGGCGTCGCGCGCCCGGCGGGCGAGGGTGCGCAGGCTCTCGATGTTGGGCGCGACGTCGCGTCCGGAGGTCAGCTGCAGGCAGGCAGCTTTGAAAGGCGTGCTCATGGCGTTGCGTGCCCCAGTTTTGGGTCGAGCTTGCCGGCGCGATCGAGCGCATAGAGATCGTCGCAGCCGCCGATATGCTCGCCGTTGATGAAGATCTGCGGCACGCTGGTGCGGCCGTTTGCGCGCTTCAGCATTTCCTCGCGCTTGGACGAATCCTCGATGATGTCGAAGTTCTCGTACTTGACGCCCTTGCGCTCCAACAGACTCTTCGCCCGCGCGCAATAGGGGCAGAACATCGTGCTGTAGATCTCAACGCGGGGCATGAGGCCTCCGGGGCGGGTGCTCGCGTTCATGCCGGCGCCCGACCGGCGCCGTCGCCCGTTGAATGTCGGTTCTGCAGGCGGGCTGTCAAGGGAATTGGCGGGGCTCACGCCGCCGTGCGCAGGCTGCGGGCGAGCGCCAGGGCATCGACCCCGGAGGCACCCGCTCGCTTCAGCACGCGGGCGCATTCCTCCACCGTGGCGCCGGTGGTGAGGACGTCGTCCACCAGCACGATC
Source organism: Allostellaceae bacterium (assembly GCA_035604335.1). GTDB lineage: Bacteria > Pseudomonadota > Alphaproteobacteria > ATCC43930 > CGMCC-115725 > DASZHJ01. The sequence goes on from DATNIT010000263.1 coordinate 11,043, forward strand.
TTGAGGCCCCGGACCGACTTGCCGGGCTTGAGAGCAAAGGCGCTGCGCACGTTGCGCTGGCGGCCCTCGGGCCCGAATTCCCCTTGCGACGGCGTTCGCCGCCTGCGCACGAGCCAGTCCGGCGCCACTCTCGGGCCGCCGGCCCGGTGAATGGCGTAGGCCAGGAGTGCCGCCTGGTTGTAGCGACGGCGCAGCAGCCGGGTCCAATGCAGCGGTACCGGCATCAGCAGATCGGCATCGGCCAGCAGCGGCGCGCCCGCCCGGCGCATCCAGTCGCCGAAGGCGGGCGCGCCGTGCAGGCGGTCGCCGTGTTTGAACGCCAGAATCAGCGGGCGGCTGCCGTCGTCGTAGCGCAGCGCCGAGCGCGCGCGGTCATAGGCGGGCGGAGCCTCCGCGCAGGCGCCGCAGAGCGCCCCCGCGCCGAGATCATGCGCGAAGGGCAGACCGCAGCAGGCGCAGCAAGGCTCGCCCAGAAACGTGATCTTGCGCCAGCAGGTCGCGCAGAGCGCGTTGATCGCCTCGACCTCCGCGCCGCAGGCAAGGCAGCGCGGCGGCAGCACGAGATCGAGGAGCGCGCCGCCGGTGCGTTTGAGAGCGGAGGGAACGAGCGCAAGCATGCGCCCCGATGGGACAGCGCCTCCGCACCGCTGTCAATGAGTAGCGCCTCGCCATTGCGCCCGCGAAGGCCCGCGCCTTATATGGCGCCATGGCCGAGGATGAGATCCTGATCTTCGATCGTCGGGCGGTGCGGCAGCACCGTGAGCGCGCGGCGCGCCTGGGCACCGCCGAGTTCCTGTTCGAGGAGGCGGCGGAGCGGCTGGCGGAGCGGCTCGACGACATCAAGCGCGCTTTCGCGCGCGTCTTGGTGCTCGGCACGCGCCGCGGCACCATGGCCCGCATGCTCCGCTCCCGCGCCGACGGCGAACTCCTGGTCGAGGTCGATGACGCGATCGGCTTCCTGAGCCGCGCTGAGCCCGGTCCGCGCGTCCTGGCGGAAGCCGAGGCGTTGCCGTTCGCGGCGGCAGCGTTCGATCTGGTGGTGAGCCCCCTGGCGCTGCACTGGACCAACGACTTGCCAGGAGCGCTCCTGCAAATGCGTCGATGCCTGAAGCCCGACGGGCTGTTGCTGGCCTCGGTGCTGGGCGGCGAGACGCTGGACGGATTACGCCGCGCCTTCCTGGAAGCGGAGCTGGCCGAGGAAGGCGGCGTCGGCCCGCGCGTCTCGCCGATGGCTGACGGCCGTGACCTCGCGGGCCTGCTGCAGCGTGCCGGCTTCGCGCTTCCCGTGGTCGACAGCGACCGCGTCTCCGCGACCTATTCGGATGCGCTCGCGCTCATGGCGGAGCTGCGGGCGATGGGCGAGACCAATGCGCTCCGCGAGCGCCGGCGGCACTTGACCCGGCGCGCCACTCTGCTGCGCGCGGCGGAGGCCTATCGCGAGCTCGCGGGCGCGCCGGATGGTCGTGTCGCCGCCAGCTTCGAGATCGTGACGATGACGGCTTGGGCGCCCCATGAGAGTCAGCCGAAGCCGCTGCGGCCCGGCAGCGCCGTCGCGCGTCTTGCCGACGCGCTCGGCACCGTCGAGCGGCCGGTGGGCGACAAGGCAAGGCCCTGAAGCCTCAGCATCGCTCGTTCGCGTAGTCTCGATCGGTGCAGGCCTCGTCGCCGGGTGGGTCCTCGTCATCCTGATGCACGAAGACACCGGCGGCGGGAGCGAGCGACCATGGGCTTGCGGACGAGCTCTCCCTGCGGTGGCTCGGCAGACTCAGGACCAAAGCGCCCGCCAGCACCGCCGCCGCGGCCCAAGCCACGACAACCTCGCGCCACGCGCCCCGGCCATGCCGACCCTCGGGACCGGTACTTGTCATGTTCCACCCATCCACGATCGCAAGACTCGTCATGGCAGACTCTCCCGTGGCCAAAGATCCGGCTCAAAATCGCGCTGCCCGGCGCGGGTAGATTGTCTGGGCTTTCTGCCGCGCAGCGGCTTCGATCGGACGGCGAATCGACCGGCGGTTGGTCTCGCCTATTCCCGGCTCCACGAATGTAAGTAGGCAGCGGCGGCGCGAAACGTAATTCCGGGCGCTTTCACATTAAAGTGACGGAGATGTGAGCGGCGCGGATCAGAGGAGATCGCGAAGCATGGCCACGAGCGGCTTGTCCGCCGGCGGCATCGGATAATCGGCGAGGCGCGGCGGCCGTACCCAGGTCAGCCGCTGCCCTTCGTGCGGCGTCACCATGCCCTGCCAGCGGCGGCAGACATAAAGCGGCATCAACAGATGGAAATCCTCGTAGGCGTGCGAGGCGAAGGTAAACGGCGCGAGGCAGCTCGCGGTGACGTCGATCCCGAGTTCCTCCTTGAGCTCCCGGATGAGCGCCGCTTCCGGCGTCTCGCCCGCGCGCACCTTGCCGCCAGGGAATTCCCAGAGGCCGGCCATCGGCTTGCCAGCCGGACGTTCCGCAAGCAGGACGCGACCATCGGCATCCACCAGCGCCACCGCCACGACCAGGACGACAGGAAGCGGCCGCTCAGCTCCGGTAGCTGGCATTGATGTCGATGTAGCGGTGCGTGAGATCGCAGGTCCAGACCGTGGCGGCGGCTTTGCCGACGCCGAGGTCGACGGCGATCGCGATCTCGCGCCCCTTCATATGGGCCGCCACGGGCGTCTCGTCGTAGCCCGGCACCGGTCCGCCCTTCTCCGCGATCTTGATGCCGCCGACCCAGATCTTGAGCTTGTCCCGGTCGGCTTTCTCGCCGGCCTTGCCCACCGCCATGACGATGCGGCCCCAATTGGCGTCGCCGGCCGAGAGCGCGGTCTTGACCAAGGGCGAATTGCCGATCACAAGCCCGACCCGCCGCGCGGCTTGAGCCGAGGCTGCGCCTTTCACCTCGATGGCAATGAATTTCTCGGCGCCCTCGCCGTCGCGCACGATCTGCTGCGCCAGGTCCACCATCAGCGATTTGAGCGCTTCGCGGAATCCCTTGAGGCGCGGATCGCCGGCCCGCGCCACCTTCTTGTGCGGAGCCCTGCCCGTCGCGCACAGCAACACCGTGTCGCTGGTGGAGGTGTCGCCGTCGACGGTGATCGAGTTGAAGGACGCGTCATTGGCGCCCCGGAGCAGCGCCTGCAGCACCGGAGCCGGGATCGCGGCGTCGGTGAAGATGTAAGCCAGCATCGTCGCCATATCCGGCGCGATCATGCCGGAGCCCTTGGCGAAGCCGTTGAGGGTGACGGGGACGCCGTCGATCTTCGCGCTCCGCGTGGCACCCTTGGGGAAGGTGTCGGTGGTCAGGATCGCGCGCGCGGCCTCGGACCAGCCATCGGCGGAGGCGGCGGCAAATGCGCCCGGCAGGCCCGCGAGGATCTTATCGGCGGGGGGCGGCTCGCCGATCACGCCGGTCGAGGAGATGAAGATCTCCTGCAGCGAGCATTTCAGCAATTTGGCCGCGGTGCGCGCCGTCGCCGTCACCACGGCGTGGCCGACGCGTCCCGTGAAGGTGTTGGAGTTGCCGGAATTCACCACGATGCCGCGCGCCTTGCCGCCCTTGAGGGCGCTCCGGCACCAGGCGACCGGCGCGCCATGGGTCAGCGAGCGCGTGAGCACGCCGGCGACCGTGGTTCCGGGGTCGAGCACCGCGACCATCAGGTCCGTGCGGCCTTGGTAGCGAATCCCGCAAGCGGCGCTCGCAAGGCGCACGCCCGCGATCGGCGGCAGATCGGGAAACCGCTCCGGCGCCAGAGGCGAGGGCGTTGCCATGGGCGTGCGATCAGGGCTTCGGAGCGGCGGGCGGCGCCGCTGTCGGCTTCGAGCCGTCGAGATTGAAGGTCTCGATCTTGGCGCCGGTGTGCAGCTCCTTCACCTTTTGATCGAGCAGCTCGCGCTGGAGCAGCGCCGCCACTTGCGGCCGCGCCTCTTCCATGGTGGGCGGCGGCGCGGTGCGGCGATCGACCAGCATGATCACGTGGTAGCCGAACTGCGTCTTGACCGGGGTCTCGGTGTATTGGCCCTTTTGCAGCTTGAAGGCGGCATCCGCGAACTCCGGCACCATCTCTTCCTTGGTGAACCAGCCGAGATCGCCGCCGGTTGCCTTGGTGCCGGGGTCGTTGCTCTTCTCCTTGGCGATGGCGGCGAAGTCGCCGCCCTTCTGCAGGTCGGCGATCACCGCTTTCGCCTCGTCCTCGGTCTTCACCAGGATGTGCTTGGCGTTCACTTGATCCTGCGGCTTCTGCTCCTTCAGGAACTGGTCGTAGCGCGTCTTGATCTTGTCGTCGGTGATGGAGGTGCGGATGTAACGGCTAAGGTAGACCTCTTCGATGATCTGATCTTGCGCCCATTGCAGGCGCTTCTTCACCTCGGGGTCGTCCGCGAGCTTCTGTTTCCGGCCCGCCTGCGCGGCCAACATGTTGGTCACGAGATTGTCGAGCAGTTGGGGATAGACCTGCTCGAACGGGATCTGCTGAACCTGGGCCGGCAGCATCTGACGGGCGGCCAGCACCTCGGAGCGGTGAATCTCGCCGCCGTTGACGCGGGCGACCACCGGGTCCGGCTGAGCGGCGCTCGCCGCCGGCGCCTGCGCCATGGCTGGAGTGACCACGAGCAGCATAGCCGCGAGCGCGAGAAGAGAGCGAACGGTCATAATGGGAGGGTTTCCTTGCATGCAGGCCGGCGCCGGCTCAGGCGCGGCGGCGCACATCTTGCACATTAGGGCCGCCGGGACAAGGGAGCCGGTGAAGCTCCTCCGCGCAGCCGCGGCATTGCCGTCAATCCCCTGGAAATGAAGGAATTGTGGCGCTGCCGCGACCCCGAGTGAATTGACAGAGCGGTGATCTCCGCCTATCTGTCAGGCAACCCGCGCCGGCGGCCGCCGGTGCCCGCCCATCCTTGTCCGAGGTCCTGATGCTAGGCGCTCTCGCCCGGCGACTGTTTGGCTCCGCGAACGACCGCTACATCAAGAGCCTCCAGCCTCTCGTCGATGCCATCAACGAGCTCGAGCCCGAGCTCGAGAAACTCTCCGACGAGGCGCTCGCCGAGCGCACGCCCTGGCTCAAGGGCCGCCTCGAGAACGGCGAGGATCTCGACGATCTCCTGGTCGACGCCTTCGCGACCGTGCGCGAGGCATCCAAGCGCACGCTGGGCCAGCGCCACTTCGACGTCCAGCTCATGGGCGGCGTCGTGCTCCACCGGGGCATGATCTCGGAGATGAAGACCGGCGAAGGCAAGACGCTGGTGGCGACGCTCGCGGTCTACCTGAACGCGCTCGAGGGCAAGGGCGTGCACCTTGTGACCGTGAACGACTACCTCGCCAAGCGCGACTCCGAGTGGATGGGCCAGATCTATCGTTTCCTCGGCCTCAAGGTCGGCTGCATCGTGCACGATCTCAACGACGGCGAGCGCCGCGACGCTTACGCCGCGGACGTGACCTACGGTACCAATCACGAGTTCGGCTTCGACTACCTGCGCGACAACATGAAGTTCCGGCTGCAGGACATGACGCAGCGGCCCTTCAACTACGCGATCGTCGACGAGGTTGACTCGATCCTGATCGACGAGGCGCGCACGCCGCTCATCATCTCGGGCCCGACCGAGGACTCCTCGGAGCTCTACCGGCGCGTCGACGCGCTGATCCCGAGCCTCCTGCCGGAGGATTTCGAGAAGGACGAGAAGCAGCGCGCCGTCACGCTCACGGAATCGGGCGTCGAGCGCATCGAGGCCTTGCTGCAGCAGACGGGACTGCTGACCGAGGGCACGCTCTATGACATCCACAACATCGCGCTGGTCCATCACGTGAACCAGGCGTTGCGCGCCCACAAGCTCTTCTCGCGCGACAAAGACTACATCGTGAAAGACAACAAGGTCGTCATCATCGACGAGTTCACGGGCCGAATGATGGAGGGCCGGCGCTACTCCGAGGGTCTGCACCAGGCGCTCGAGGCCAAGGAAGACGCCGAGATCCAGACCGAGAACCAGACTCTGGCCTCGATCACCTACCAGAATTATTTCCGGCTTTTCCCGAAGCTCGCGGGCATGACGGGCACGGCCATGACCGAGGCGACCGAGCTCGGCGAGACCTACCGGCTCGAGGTCATCGAGGTGCCGACGAATCTGCCGGTGATGCGCAAGGACTCGGACGACGAGGTCTACCGCACCGAGCGCGAGAAATTCGACTCCGTGCTTCAGCAGGTGCTGGAGTGCCGCGAGCGCCAGCAGCCGGTGCTGGTGGGCACCGCCAGCATCGAGAAGTCGGAGCAACTCTCCGAGCTTTTCAAAAAGCGCAAGATCCCGCACCAGGTGCTGAACGCGCGCTATCACGAGCAGGAAGCCTTCATCATCGCGCAGGCCGGGCGGCCTGGTGCCGTCACCATCGCGACCAACATGGCGGGCCGCGGCACCGACATTCAGCTGGGCGGCAATCTCGACATGCGGCTCAAGCAGGAGACGGGCGCAATCGACGACCCCGTCGAGCGCGAGCGCCGCGCTAAAGCGATCCGCAGCGAGATCGAGGCGGCGCGCGACGTCGTGATCAAGGGCGGCGGGCTCTTCGTCATCGGCAGCGAGCGGCACGAGAGCCGCCGCATCGACAACCAGCTGCGCGGCCGGTCCGGCCGTCAGGGCGACCCCGGCGCCTCGAAGTTCTTCGTCTCGCTCGAAGACGACCTCATGCGCATCTTCGGCTCGGACCGCATGGACTCGATGCTGCAGCGTCTCGGCCTCAAGGAGGGCGAGGCGATCATCCATCCCTGGATCAACAAAGCGCTCGAGAAGGCGCAGCAGAAGGTCGAGGCCCGCAACTACGAGATCCGCAAGCAGCTGCTGAAATACGACGACGTCATGAACGACCAGCGCAAGGTCGTCTACGAGCAGCGCAAGGAGATCATGGCGTCGCCGGACGTGGCCCAGATGGTCGCCGATATGCGCCACGAGGTGGTCGAGGCGCTGGTGATGCGCACGATCCCTGAGAACGCGCTGCCGGATCAATGGGACATACAGGCGCTCCACGAGGAGTGCCTGCGGCTCCTCAACTGCGACCTGCCGATCCAGGACTGGGCCAAGGAAGAGGGCATCGCCGACGCCGAGATCCGCGAGCGCATCTTGCGGACGGCCGACGACAAGATGGCGGCGAAGGCCGCGCAATTCGGCGTCGACGTCATGCGCATGGCGGAGAAGAGCCTGCTGTTGCAGATCCTCGACCAGGCTTGGAAAGACCACCTGCTGACCCTCGACCACTTGCGCCAGGGGATCAACCTCCGCGCCTATGCGCAGCGCGATCCGCTGAACGAGTACAAGCGCGAGGCCTTCGAGCTCTTCGAGAAGATGCTGGCGCAGCTCCGGGACACCGTCACCGGCGTGCTCTCGCACGTGGAGCTCCGCCTGCAGCGAGCAGAGGACGTGCCGCAGCCGCGCGAGCCGCAGCGCATCCGCGAGAGCCGCGAGGATCCCGTCCTCGCCGAAGCCATGGCGGGCGACGATGGGGACGGGGACACCCGGACCCAGCGATCTGGCTCGTCCGGTGGCGGCAATCCCTGGGCCAAGACGCCGCGCAACGCCCTTTGCCCCTGCGGGTCCGGCAAGAAATACAAGCACTGCCACGGCCGGCTCTAAGCGCGCACGCTGCTCTTGCGGCGCCAGCCGCCGCGCCTATTTGTCATTACGGCGATTTAATCCGGGTGAAGGTGGGGCGTAATCAGCGATGCCCTAGTCTCGCCTGTCATACCGATGGGACGCGGTCTCGGGGAGCCGCCGCCCACGGGTGCGCCGTTCAATGAGTCAAAAGCTTCAGGAGAGAGGAGTCCCATGGTTCACGTGTTCTTCAGCCAGCCGCGCCTCGGGCGGCTTCGCGCCGCGGCCCTTGCCGCGGGGTTGGGCGCCAGTCTGGCCTTTGCGCCCTTGGCTCAGGCTCAAGATGGAAGCGCCGACCTCGTGCAGATGCCGAGCCTGTCGCCCCTCGTGAAGAGGGTTCTGCCGGCGGTGGTCAATATCTCCGTGCTCGAGAAGGCCGATGCGACGGATCAGACCGCGGACGAAGGCGATGGCGGCGACTTCCAGGGCCTTCCCCAGGGTTCGCCCTTCGACGAGTTCTTGAAGAAATTCTTCGAGGATCGGGGCATCAACCCCGGTCATCCGATCCCGCAGCCGCGCGCGCAGCGCATGGCGCTGGGTTCCGGCTTCATCATCGACCCCTCGGGCTTGGTGGTGACCAACAATCACGTGGTGGGCGACGCCCAGGCGAACAAAGTCACGGTGATCTTCCAAGACGACAGCAAGCACGTCGCGAAGATCCTCGGTCGCGATCCCAAGACCGATCTCGCGCTCCTGAAGATCGACGCCAGCAAACCGCTGCCTTACGTCAGCTTCGGCGACAGCGGCGTCGAGCAGGTGGGCGACTGGGTGGTGGCCGTGGGCAATCCCTTCGGCCTCGGCGGCACCGTGAGTGCCGGCATCGTCTCGGCGCGTGGCCGCGACATCCACTCGGGTCCCTACGACGACTTCCTTCAGATCGATGCGCCGATCAACCGTGGCAATTCCGGCGGCCCCACCTTCAACCTCAAGGGCGAAGTGATCGGGATCAACACCGCGATCTATTCGCCCAACGGCGGCAGCGTCGGCATCGGCTTCGCGATCCCGTCGAATCTCGCCAAGCCCGTCATCGGGCAGCTGCGCGAGCATGGCAAGGTGAGCCGCGGCTGGCTTGGCGTGCAGATCCAGGAAGTGTCGCCGGCGATCGCCAAGAACCTCGCTCTGCCTGGCGATCACGGGGCGCTCGTCGCCGACGTGACCAAGGGCGGCCCGGCGGAGAAGGCGGGCATCCAGCAGGGCGACGTCATCGAGAGCTTCGCCGGCCAGGACATCGCCAAGCTGCGCGATCTCACTCGCGTCGTCGCCGAGACTCCGGTGGGACAAGCCGCCAAAGTGAAGGTGTGGCGCAAGGGCCATGAAACCACGCTCGACCCCGTCATCGCGGAGCAGCCCGCCAATATGGACCTCGTGGCGAGCAACAGCGGGAACGACGAGCAACAGCCCGCCGCGCCGCAACGCGCGAGCGCCCTGGGCCTGAAGCTCGCGCCGCTGACGCCGGAGTTGCGCAAGCAGCTGAAGGTGCCGGCGGGCGTCAAGGGCGTGGTGGTGTCGCAGATCACGGACTCGAGCCCGCTCGCCGACGTCGACTTGCAGCCGGGCGATGTGATCGTCTCGGTGAACCAAGATCCGGTGGCGACGCCCAAGGAGGCCGTGGCGAAGCTCAAGGCCGCTCAGTCGAGCGCGGACAAGAGCGTGCTCCTGCAGATCAATCGACACGGCGTCAATGCTTTCGTTGCCTGGTCGTCCGACCAATCGGATAACGGGTAGCGGGACGACGGGGGCTGCCGGCGACCTTCTCGAGGCGGAGGTCGCCGGCGCCGCTCCCGGTCTGGTGGGGCAAGCACATGAGAATCCTGGTCATCGAGGACGACGACGAAGCCGCCGCTTATCTCCTCAAGGGGCTGAGCGAGAGTGGGCACCAGGTCGATCTGGCGGCCGATGGCCGGCGGGGCCTCGAGCATGCGACGAACGGCGAGTTCGACGCCTTGGTGATCGATCGAATGCTGCCCGAGCTCGACGGCCTTGCCATCGTGTCCGAGTTGCGGGCGCGCAACAACGAGACCCCGGTTCTGATCGTGAGCGCGCTCGGCGACGTGGATAACCGCGTCGAGGGGCTGCGCGCGGGTTGCGACGATTATCTCTCCAAGCCCTTCGCGTTCTCGGAGCTGCTGGCTCGCCTGGAGGCGCTTCAGCGGCGCAGCCATTCGACCGAGACGCGACTCAAGGTCGCGGACCTTGAGATGGATCTGCTGAAGCGCACGGTGAGCCGCGCGGGACGGCCGATCGAGGTGTTGCCGCGCGAGTTCCGCCTGCTCGAATATCTCATGCGAAACGCCGGGCACATCGTGACGCGCACCATGCTGCTCGAGAAAGTCTGGGATCATCACTTCGATCCGCAGACCAACGTGATCGACGTGCATGTGAGCCGCTTGCGGCAGAAGATCGATCGCGATTTCGCGCCGCCGCTCCTGCAGACGGTGCGTGGCGCGGGCTACAGCCTCAGGGTCCCGGACTCGGCCTGACGCCCTTCAGAGGCCGCGCGTCCCCATGGCGAGGAACTTTTCCCGCCGCTGCTCCCGGAGCTTCGCTCCCTCGAGGCCGAGGAGCGGACGCAACGCCGCTTCCATGCTGGCGCCCAATGCCCCGACCGCGGTCGCGGGGTCGCGGTGCGCGCCGCCGAGCGGCTCCGGGATCACCTCGTCGATGACGCCCAGCCGCTGTAGGTCCTGCGCGGTGAGCTTCAGCGCCTCCGCTGCGTCCTGAGCCTTCTCGGCGCTCCGCCACAGGATCGAGGCGCAGCCCTCGGGCGAGATCACGGAATAGACGGCGTGCTCCAGCATGAGCACCCGGTTGCCGGCGGCCAGCGCGACCGCCCCGCCCGAGCCGCCTTCGCCGATGATGGCGGCGATCAGCGGCACCTCGATCGAGAGGCACGTCTCGATGGAGCGCGCGATCGCCTCGGCCTGACCCCGCGCCTCCGCATCGATGCCGGGATAGGCGCCGGCGGTGTCGACGAAGGTCAGGACCGGGATCCGAAAGCGGGCCGCCAGCTCCATGAGCCGCCGCGCCTTGCGATAGCCTTCGGGCCGCGCCATGCCGAAATTGTGCCGCACGCGCGATTCCGTGTCGGCGCCCTTCTCCTGCCCCATGACCACGGCGGAAAGCCCGCGAAAGCGACCGAGGCCGCCCAGGATCGCATGGTCCTCCCCGAAGGCGCGGTCGCCTGCGAGCGGCGTGAAGTCGGTGATCAGCCCTTTGATGAAGTCGGAGGCGTGCGGCCGCTCGGGGTGCCGCGCCACCTGCACCTTCTGCCAAGGTGTCAGCCGCGCGTAGGTCTGGCGCAGCTGGCGATCGACCTTCGCCTCGAGCCGCGTCACCTCTTCCGCGATGTTGAGATCGGAGCCGTTCGTGAGATGCCGAAGCTCCTCGATCTTGCCCTCGAGCTCCGCGATCGGCTTCTCGAAGTCGAGAAAATGCCGCATGGGGGCCGATCCCTAGCATAGGGGCATCAGGGATACCAGCCCGCGCGGTACGCCCTACTTCACGAGTGCGCGGCGGGCGATGTCATACCACTCGCGCTGCAGGCGGCGCGCGTGGCGTGGGCTCATCTCGACGGACTGGCAAATCTCGCGGAAGAGCCGCTGGGATTCGCGATGCTGCCCCGCCTTCTCCAGCAGCAACGCGTAGCGACAGCGCGCCTCCTGTCCCGGATAGTAGGGCGCCAGCGCCTCGTACTCGTGGAGCGCACGCTCGGCCTTGCCTTGCTTCTCGAGGCTGCGGGCATAGAGCAGGTGGCACTCCGCGGATTGGAATTTGGGATTGGCTTCGCGCAAATCGTCGAGCACCTGCTCGACGGCGGCGAAATTCCCGCGGGCGAACTCCGAGCGCGCGAGGCCGTGCATCAGCCCTGGATCCGTCGCGTGCACGCCCATGAGCGTGTCGCGGTAGAGGGCCGCCGCCTCGTCGGCGCGGCCGACCTCGAGATAGGCGTCGGCGAGCGCCGCCTTGTTTCCGGTGGTGGGCGTCATCTCCAGATTTCGCTCGGCCTCGCGCACGGCGCGGCCGGGATCGAGCGCGCGACCCATGCCGGCCGCCGCGCTACGCGCCGTGCGGCTCCCCGAAAGCTCCGGAAGGATCTCGACGACGAAGTAGGCGATCATCCCGACCATCGGCGCGAAAATCACGATGAAGATCCAGTAATAGGGCCGCCCGGTCTTCATGACGTGAACCGCGCACAGGATCTGCGCGACCAGGACCGCAAGTCCGAGCATGGGCATCAGGCATCTCTCCCGACCAGGCGCGGCGCCATTTCAGAGGCGCGTCCGGTTCTGCGTCAACACCGAAAGCGGGTTCATTTCTTCCCGCGCGCCAGTGGGTGGTGCGTTTCGACGAGCCGCTTCAGCCGCTCGGTCTCGACGTGGGTATAGATCTGGGTCGTGGCGATGTCCGCGTGGCCGAGCATCTCCTGCACACTGCGGAGGTCGGCGCCGCGGTCGACCAGGTGGCTCGCGAAGGCGTGCCGGAGCACGTGGGGCGACACGCACGCGGGTTCGAGACCGGCTTTGATGGCGAGCCCCTTCAAGAGCTGCCCCACGCGCCGGCGCGTGAGGTGGCCGGGCGCGCTTCGCGACGGGAAGAGCCAAGGCGACGTCTCGCCCTCGGGAAGAAACCGGCCGCGCTTGCCGCGATAGTCCGAGAGCGCTGCGCGGGCAGGCGCTCCCAGCGGGACCAGGCGCTCCTTGCCGCCTTTGCCGCGCACCATCAGCACACGGGCATTGGGCCTCGCCGCCGCAAATGGCAAGCCCACGAGCTCGGAGATCCGAAGGCCGGTGGCGTAGAGCAACTCCAGGACGCAACGCAGCCGAGCGCCCCCGGCGCTCGCGTCCAGCTCGGCGACGGCGATGAGCTGGGCCACGTCCTCCTGCGCCAGCGTCTTGGGGAGCGGACGGCCGAGGCGTGGCCCGTCGAGGCCAGCGGTGGGATCGTCGCGTCGCACCCCGTCGACAACGAGGAACCGGTAGAACTGCCTGAGGGCCGAAAGCCGTCGCGCCAGGGTGCGCGGGCTGAGCTCTGCCCGACCGAGCGCCGCGATGTAGCGGCGGAGGTCCTCGACCCGCGCACGCTCGAGGCTGATCCCATGCTCGGCCAAGTGAGCCGCTGCATGGGCGAGGTCTTGGCTGTACGCCGCGGCCGTGAGCGCGGCCGCGCCGCGCTCGGCGACCAGCATCTCCAGGAATGCCTCGACGTGACGCGAAAGCGCGGGCCGTTTCTTGGCCGAGCGCGGCACCGCTAGAAACCGGCCGCGAGCGCCGCCTCCAGGGCAAGATGCCGCGCGTCGACCTCCAGCCCGAGGGCGCTGAGCCGCGCCACCGCCTCGGCGATCACGATGGGCTCGCTCGAGAGCCGCCCGGCGGACTGCGCCATCGCGAGCGTGTCGAGCAGCGCCTCGCCCAGCCGGTGACCCGCGACGGCGTCGCGGCCATCGAGCCAGAGCGCGGCATTAGGGAGCGGCGGGCCGGCGGTCGGCGGGAGGGCGACGAGCGTGGCCCAATCGGCGGGCCTTACCGGCTCGCCCGCGGCCTGCAGCAGCGCGCCCGCCAGCAGGAGCTTGCCGGGCTCCACGGCGGCGTCCTTCGGCTGCAGCGCCTCGAGGATCGTCTTGAGGCCATCCTTGGGCCAAGCTGGCCCGTTGCTGCCCAGCGCGAGACGCTCGATCAAGAACAGCTGGGCCTGCGCCGGCGCACCGCCGATCCGTGCCCAGCGCTCCGCCTCTTGCGGGCGATCGATGGCGTAGAGCGCGCGCGCCGCCATGGGCGCGAGCCAATCCAGATCCGGGCTCGGCTCCAGCTCGAGGAGGAGCGGCGCCACCAGGCGCGCGGCGACCGGAAACTCGCCGTGCTTCAGCCCAGCCTGCAGCAGCGACTGCAGCGCCTCGGCACGCGCGGCGGGGATCGTCTCTTGCTTGGCCGTCGCGTAGAGGAGCGCGCGGGCGCGCGGATTGTCGCCGGCCTGCTGGATCGCGGTTTTGCGCTCCTCCGGCTTGAACGCGATCTCGGTATAGAGCAGACGGAGCTCGTCGAGGGGAAGGGCGCCCAGCGCTGCTGCTCGCTCCGCCGCCGCCAGCCGCCGGTCGTCGGGTACCTGGGCATTCGTCGCCCAGGCGCGCAGCACCGCGGGATCGGCGTTCTGCAGCGCGTCCGCGGGCAACGGCAGCTTTGCCGCCGCCAGCAGCGCGACCCGGATCGGCGTCGCATCGGGCATCCGCTCGAGCTTGATCGCATGGCCGCCGGCGGCCTCGATCAAATTGTCGAACAGCTGGTCGCGCGGAACCTGCCGCTCGCGCAGCAGGCTCAGGCCCAGAGCCGCCTTGCCGGGGTCGCCCGCCAGCGCCTGGCAGGCGATCTGCGCCCGGTCCCACCAGACGTCCTGATAGCGGCCAATGGCGTCCTGCACTTGGCGGCAGGCAGCATCGTTGTCGTTCTTGAGGAACCCGATCTCCACCCGAAGCCGGTCGAGCGGCTCGGGATCGCCCTTCCAGGGCAGCCGGCCAAGGAGCTCGGCGGCCGCGTTCACGTATCCCAGCGCCACCAGCCGGGCAAGCCGGAGGGCGGCGAGGCTTCGACTGTTCGGCAGGTCCGCGCCACCCGGCGCCGCCGCGTTGCTGAGCAAGAGCCGGCGGGTCAGAGCCTGCAGGGTCGGCGACACCGTCGGCTGCAACTGTGGCAGAGCAGCCATGACAAAAGCCTTCTCCGTGCCCTGCCAGAGCGTCTCGGGCAGTGCGCCGTCGGAGGCCGGAAGCGAGCCCGACCAAGCAGGATCGACCGGCGCCAGCGGCATGGCCTGGACGTCGGGCGGTAGCGGCTGGGTTCCTTCGTTCGAGTCCGGAGCCGGCGATGGGGCGGCGCCTGGCGCGACCGCACTCGGCGGCGGCTGCACCAGCCGGATCGGCGGGCCGACCTGCGCCGCCGCCGACGCGCCGCCGACTGCCGCGATCAGCAGCGCCAGCAGCGCGACCCGCAAATCACTTCGGAAACCGCGCATCGGGAAGCACGCGTTCGATCGGTTGATTGGGTGCCGGAATATCCCAGAATGCCAGCCAGGCGAGGCCCCCGGCGACGGCGATCACCACCACCGCCAGCAGGACTAGGACGACTTTGCCCATCTGTTGCTATGTTCCCCGCGCGCCCGATTGACTGCCGATCGCCGCGATATGCTAGGGTGCGGCACGATGAGGCGGCCGTGAGTTTATCGGCGCGCCCGAGCAGATTCAACGATGAGGCGGGCCGACTCGGGCGGCATTCGGCCATGAGCACGCCACAATTGCATGTTCCCCGGACCCTCGTGCTGGTGGGGTTGATGGGTGCCGGCAAGACCAACATCGGCCGGCGCCTGGCGCAACGACTCGGGCTCGGCTTTACCGACGCCGACAGCGAGATCGAGGCGGCCGCCGGCGAGAGCATCGAGGAAATCTTCGAGCGGCGCGGCGAGGCGGTGTTCCGCGAGGGCGAGCGCAAGGTCATCGCCCGGTTGCTCGGCAATCCCGTGCACGTCCTCGCCACAGGCGGAGGAGCCTTCATGGATCCGGAGACGCGCGCGCTCATCCGTGAGCGCGGAATCTCGATTTGGCTGCGCGCCGACCTCGAGCTGTTGCATCAACGCGTCTCCCGTCGGAACAACCGGCCGCTGCTGAAGCAGGGCAATCCGCGCGAGATCCTGGCGCGCCTCATCGATCAGCGCTATCCCGTCTACGCACTCGCGGATATTGCGGTCGATACGGTGGAGGGACCTCCGGAGGCCACCATGGAACGCGTGATGTCGGCGCTCGAGCGGTATCTCTCGGAGCACGCGGTCGCGCGCGAGCCGACGCGATGAGCGAGACGCGCGTCGTCCATGTCGAGCTCGGTGCGCGCGGCTACGACATCCACATTGGCACCGGATTGATCGGCCGCGGCGGCGAGCATCTGGCGCCGCTTGCCACGCGCGCCGGCGTCGTGGTGGTGACCGACGAGACGGTAGCCCGGCTGCACCTGCCCGCGCTCGAGCGGAGTCTCGACGGTGCCGGGATCCCGCATAAGGCCGTGATCTTGCCGCCAGGCGAAGCGACGAAGGACTTCACGCACTTCGCGCGCCTCTGCGAGGACATCCTCGCTCTCGGCATCGAGCGCCGCACCCTGCTGGTGGCGTTGGGCGGCGGCGTTGTCGGCGACATCGCGGGCTTCGCCGCCGCGAGCCTGCTGCGCGGCCTCGCCTATGCGCAGATCCCGACCACGCTGCTCGCGCAGGTCGACAGCTCCGTCGGCGGCAAGACCGCTATCAACTCGGCACATGGCAAGAACCTCGTCGGCGCCTTTCATCAACCGGTCCTGGTGCTGGCGGACGTGGCGGCTCTGGCGACTCTGGCGCGCCGCGAGCTGCTGGCGGGCTACGCCGAGGTCCTGAAGTACGGTTTGATCCGCGACCGTGAATTCTTCGAATGGCTGGAACGCGACAGTCCGGCCCTGCTGGCGGGCGATCCGGCCGCGCTCGCTCGCGCGGTGGCCGAGAGTTGCGCCCACAAGGCCGCGGTGGTGGGGGCCGACGAGCGCGAGACCGGCGAGCGCCAGCTGCTGAATTTCGGACACACCTTCGCGCACGCCCTCGAGGCGGAGACCGGCTTCGGGCCGGAGCTCCTCCATGGCGAGGCCGTGGCGGCCGGCATGGCGCTTGCGTTCGATTTCTCGGTCCGCCTGGGCCACGCGACGGCGCAAACCGCGCACCGCGTGCGCCGCCACCTCGCGGGTGCGGGGCTGCCGACCGGACTGGGCGCGGTCAAGGGCAAGCGGCCGGATCCGGACCGGTTATTGCAGCACATGCGCCGCGACAAGAAGGTCAGCGACGGCCGGCTCACCTTCATCCTCGCGCGCGAGATCGGCGATGCCTTCGTCGCCCGCGACGTGCCGGAAGCAGAGGTACGCGATTTCCTCGCCGCTGCTGCCTCTTCTTGAGGCAGCAAAACCGCTGGCGGAACCCGCGGTTCATCCCTAAATATCCGGCCTATGCCTCTCTCAGCCCCGGCTCCTCGCGAGCACATCCACACCCGGGAGATCGACTGCCGTGGCTATCGCCGCGCGGACGGCCTGTGGGACATCGAAGCGCATCTGACCGATGTGAAGACTTACGCCTTCGACAACGATTGGCGCGGCAGAATAGAGCCGGGCATGCCGGTGCACGATATGTGGATGCGGCTCACGGTAGACGACGACTTCGTGGTACGCGCGGCCGAGGTGGTGACCGATGCCAGTCCCTTCGAGGTCTGCCCGGGAGTGACGCCGAACTACCAGCGGCTGGTCGGCCTCTCGATCCGGCCGGGCTTCATGCCAAAGGCGCGCGAGCTGCTCGGCGGGACCCAAGGCTGCACCCATCTGGTGGAGCTGCTGGGGCCACTCGCCACCACGGCGTTTCAGACGATCTTTCCATACCGGCATCGCCTGCAGAAGGACGAGCTACCCAAGGCTTCTCGGCCCGCGAAGCGTCCGCGGCTCCTCGGAACCTGCTATGCCTTCGCGGCGGATAGCCCCGTCGTGAAGCGCTACTGGCCGGATTTCTATACGGGCAAGTGAGCGGGCGGGCGGTGACCCGCGCGCCGGTGCCCTTCCTCGGTCGCCGCCGACCTGAAGTAGTCCAGCAGAAAGACCCGGATCGCGGCGGTGAGGCTCGACTGAGCGCGCCCGCGCTCGATCTCGGTTACGAGGGCGTGCATCGTCTTGCCTTCGCGGTCGCTGATTTCCCGGAGCGCCTGCCACATGGCCGGCTCCAGCCGGATGCTGGTGCGTCGACCGGACACCGTGACATTGCCGCTGCGCAGCGTCGATTCCTGGGAGTCGATCCCGGGTGCGTTGAAGCCGTTGTGTGCACGATGCCCGAGGACGCGTCTTCCCATGGCCGCACTCTATGTCAGAGCAATCGGGCGGAGAATTTTTCTATTGTCGACAATTCAAGGTTGCGCCGGTGCCTGGACGATGCGCGCTCTCGCAGGATCCCTGCTATGAGAACCGCGACTCCATTCGATAATTGGTCAGCTCCTGGCCGTGCCGGATCACGCGCTGGGGCTCGATGACGCGGAAACCGCGGCGCTCGAAGAAAGGCTTGGCGGAGATGCTGGCCTCGGTGAAGAGCCGGGCCAGGCCGCGCGCCTCCGCCGAGGCTTTGAGCCGGCGCAGGAGCATGCTCGCGACGCCCTGATTCTGGAAATCCGGATGGACGTAGAGCAGATCAATGCAGCCATCGGGCTCCAGGCTGATAAAGCCCGCGACACGGTCGCCCTGCGCCGCGACCCACGTACTGCTCGCGGCCAAGCGGATCGCCCAGCCCTCGCGATCGATTTGCTCCGGCGCCCAGGCGAGGACCTGCTCGAGCGTGTAGTCGCGCCGTGCAATGGTGCGCACCGACTTTCGAAACAGGTCGATGAGGTCGCCACATTCTGCCGGTGCGTACGGGCGAACGCGCAAGGTGGACTAATTGGCTTCACCGGGCGTGCGGGTAACCAGGCTCAAGGCGTGGATTTGGTTCGACATTTCCTCTCGCAAGGTCTCATAGACGAGGCGCTGGCGCTCGAGCCGGCTCTTGCCTTGAAAGGCCGCCGCGACGACCTCCACGCGGAAATGGGTTTCGCCGCCCGGGCGCGCGCCCGCGTGGCCGGCGTGGCGGTGCGATTCGTCGATCACCTCCAACCGAGTGGGGTTGAGGGCAGAAGTAAGTTTTTCTCTAATTCGGTGTGCAACGCGCATGGTCCAATTGTCTCCGCGGCCGGCTGGAGGCTCGGCGCCCGCTCCTCCTCTGTCAAGCATTGACGCCCGCAAAATGCAGGAAATGCAGGCCTGTACTGCCCCGCTTGTCTTGCTTGGGCGGCCTCCTCATACTGCTGCAATGCGGCGTATGGCCATTGAATTACCATTCGAGCCGGCGAGTGTGCCGCCCATTCGGGCATGCGACCACCCAGGCTGCGTCGGCCACGGCGACTTCCGGGCGCCCCGATCGAAGTCGGAGCTCAATGCCTTCTATTGGTTCTGCCTCGACCACGTGCGCGCCTACAACGCCGCCTGGAATTACTATGCCGGCATGAGCGAGGCCGAGATCGAGGCGGAAATTCGCTCGGACACGGTCTGGCAGCGCCCGACCTGGCCGTTGGGTAGCCGGATCGGCGCGCGGTTCCGCGTGCACTGGGAGGACTATGGCCTCCTCGATCCCGATGAGCCCGCCGAGCGGCCGCGCGAGCGCGCGCGGCCGCGTACACCACAGGAGGAAGCGCTCGCGGTCTTCGCGCTCGAGTTGCCAATGACCCTGCCGGCACTGAAGGCGCGCTACAAGGAGCTCGTCAAGCGCCACCATCCCGATGCCCATGGCGGGGATAAGGTGGCGGAAGAGAAATTGAAGGTGATCAACCAAGCCTATTCCACGCTCAAGAGCAGCTATTTTTCCGGTCTCTAAGTTCGCCGGGGCGGCGGAACCAATCAGCCCCAAGCCCGTTCCCTCTCGCGCAAGGACCCGTGCATTCCGATGACTTCGGCCCAAACCTCAAACGGATCGGCGGGTCAACCGCTCGACCGTCCCGACATCACGGTCTCCATTCGGCAGACCTTCGGCATCGAGTCCGACATGCAAGTGCCGGCATTCAGCCGTACGAGCGAGCATGTCCCAGACATTGACGAAGCCTATCGCTTCGACCGCGACACCACCCTCGCGATCCTCGCGGGATTTGCCTATAACCGCCGCGTCCTGATCCAGGGATACCACGGCACCGGCAAGTCGACGCACATCGAGCAGGTGGCCGCGCGCCTCAACTGGCCCTGCATCCGCGTCAACCTGGACAGCCACATCAGCCGCATCGACCTCGTCGGCAAGGACGCGATCGTGCTGCGCGACGGCAAGCAGGTGACCGAGTTCCGCGAGGGCTTGCTGCCCTGGGCGCTGCAGCATCCGACGGCGCTCTGCTTTGACGAGTACGACGCCGGCCGGCCCGACGTCATGTTCGTGATCCAACGGGTGCTCGAGGTCGAGGGCAAGCTGACGCTACTGGATCAGAACCGCGTCATCCGCCCGCACCCGGCCTTCCGCCTGTTCGCCACCGCCAACACCGTGGGCCTTGGCGACACCAGCGGCCTCTATCACGGGACCCAGCAGATCAACCAAGGCCAGATGGACCGCTGGAACATCGTGGCGACGCTCAACTACCTGCCGCACGATGCCGAGGTGGAGATCGTGCTGGCGAAGGCGCCGAGCTGGGACACCGAGGAGGGCCGCCGCACCATCAGCGCGATGGTGGCGCTCGCCGATCTCACGCGCTCCGGGTTCATCAACGGCGACATCTCGACGGTGATGTCGCCCCGCACCGTCATTACCTGGGCGGAGAATGCGCGGATCTTCAACGACCTCGCTTTCGGGTTCCGGCTCACGTTCCTCAACAAGTGCGACGAGCTCGAGCGCTCGACCGTGGCCGAGTATTACCAGCGCTGTTTCGGCACCGAGCTCAAGGAGACCGGGGTGCAGGCGACGCTGGTCTGAGCCTGCTGGAACCTCGCATGGCCGAGTCGTCCTCGCCGGTCGAAGTCTTCAAGCGCTCCACTACCGCCGCGCTCCGCGCGATTGCGGAGCGCGAGGACGTGACCGTCACCTACGGCCCGGAGCCGCCAGGCCTCGCGGGTCCACGCGCGCGGCTCCCGATGCCGCCGCGCGACCTCTCGCAGCACGAGGCCTCGCTCGTGCGTGGCGCCGCCGATGCGCTCGCGTTGCGGATTCGCTATCACGATGCCCAGCTTCATGCCCGGCGGATGCCGCAAAACGAGGTGGCGCGCGCCATCTTCGAGGGCGTCGAGCAGGCGCGGGTCGAGGCGCTGGGGGCCCGGCGCATGAGCGGCGTGGCGTCCAATCTTGCGGCCATGCTGGACCAGCGCTATCGCCGGCAAGGCTACGACCGCCTGACGGAGCGCAGCGACAGCACGCTCGCCGAGGCGATCCGTCTGCTGACCCGCGAGCAGCTGACGGGCGCGCCGCCGCCGCCCGCCGCCCAGCGCTTGGTCGATCTCTGGCGGCCGTTCCTCGAGGGCCGGATCGGCCGCGACATCCGCGACCTCGACCGGCTGGTGGAGGACCAGGATTCCTACGGCAAGGTCGCGCGCAAGCTGATCAAGGACCTCGACCTCGATCTCGGCGACGCCGAGGCGTCGAGCGAGAGCGAAGACAAGGAAGGCGAGGGCGAGGACTCCGGCGACGCCGAGAGCCAGAACGAGGCCGGCGAGGGATCGGTCGCGGGCGCGCAGAGCGCGCTGGAGTCGGGCATTCCCGAGAGCAAGCAGGATGACGCCGATCCCGCGGGCGCGGAGGAGATCAGCGGCGAGCTGATGCCGGGCGCGGGCGATGAAGACCCCGGCCGGCCGGGCCGACCGGGAATACTCCCGCGCAACAGCAATTCCGCCGGCGATCCCACCGCCTATCGCGCCTTCACCACGCAGTTCGACGAGACGACGAATGCCGATGATCTCTGCGATCCCGAGGAGCTGACGCGGCTCAGGAGCTTGCTCGATCAGCAGCTCGCCCACCTCCAGAGCGTGATCGCGCGGCTCGCCAACCGCCTGCAGCGCCGCCTCTTAGCCAAGCAGACGCGGTCGTGGGAGTTCGACCTCGAGGAGGGCATGCTGGATCCCGCGCGGCTCTCGCGGGTGGTGGTGAACCCGGTCTACCCGCTCTCCTACAAGCGGGAGAAGGAAACCGATTTCCGCGACACCGTGGTGACGCTGCTGATCGACAATTCGGGCTCGATGCGGGGACGGCCGATCACGGTCGCCGCGATGAGCGCCGACATCCTCGCCCGCACGCTCGAGCGCTGCGGCGTCAAGGTGGAGATCTTGGGCTTCACCACGCGCGCCTGGAAGGGCGGGCAATCCCGCGAGCAATGGATCGGCGCGGGCAAGACGACCAATCCGGGTCGGCTCAACGATCTTCGTCACATCGTCTACAAGTCGGCGGACGCGCCGTGGCGGCGGGCGCGGCGCAGCCTGGGGCTCATGCTGCGCGAGGGCATCCTCAAGGAGAATATCGACGGCGAGGCGCTGCTTTGGGCGCACAACCGGCTGATCGCGCGCAACGAGCAGCGGCGCATCCTGATGGTGATCTCCGACGGCGCGCCGGTCGATGACTCCACGCTCTCGGTCAATCCGGGGAACTACCTCGAGAAGCACCTGCGCCAGGTGATCGAGGAAATCGAGCGCCACTCGCCGGTCGAGCTCACCGCGATCGGCATCGGCCACGACGTCACGCGCTATTATCGGCGCGCCGTGACGATCGTCGATGCCGAGCAGCTCGGCGGCACCATGTTGGAGCGGCTCGCCGAGCTCTTCGACGAGGATACCCGTGCCGACGGCGCCGCGCCGCGGCGTGGGCGCGCGCGGTTGCATTGAGACGATTGCTGTGCGGGAGGCTTCGGACCGAGTTGCGGCGATGACGGACGTGCCGCACGAGGCCTATCCGGCGGCACCGCGCTCCGGCATCGAGTGGTCGGCGGATTGACCGCGGAGGTGCGGGGCGCCTGCCGCGAGGCTTGGGGCGTGCCGGTCGCGCACCTCTACCGGGCGGAGGAGGTCGGTCCCCCGGCGCTCCAATGTCCCGAGCACGAGCACTTCCATATCCAGTCGGAGCAGGCTCCTGCGGCCGCGGATTGCCGGTGTTGACCAGGATCCTCGGCCGCGATCCCGCGGGCTGAAACGCGAAAGAGGCCCGCGGTGCGGGCCTCTCGCTTTTTCGTGTCGTCCTCGAACGACGAGCCGCTAGGCGACGCCGTGGGCCTTGAACCAGGCGAGCATGCGGGCCCAGCCGTCCTTGGCGGCATCTGGCCGGTAGCTCGGCCGGTAGTCCGCAAAGAAGGCGTGCGGCGTATCGGGATAGATCACGAACTCGCAGTGCTTCTTCGCCTCCTTGAGCTTCGCCTCCATTTCCTGAACCACGGGTAAGGGATTATTGGGATCCGCTCCGCCGTAGAGGCCGAGCACGGGCACGTTGATGCTTGAGACGAGGTCGAGCGCGCCCTTGGGCATGATCGGGCTGTCGGGGTGGGTGAGGAAGCCGTACCAGGAAACCGCCGCCTTGAGCTTGGGGTTATGGGCCGCATAAAGCCAAACCTGTCGGCCGCCCCAACAGAAACCGGTGACGCCGAGCTTTACGGTATTGGCGGTCTTGTCTTTGCGCGCCCAGGCGACCGTCGCGTCGAGATCGGAGGCGACCTCGGCGTCGGGAATCTTGCTCATGATCTGTTGCATGATCATCGAGTTGTCGGTGAATTTTCGGGGATCGCCCTGCCGTGCGGAGAGCTCGGGCGCGACGGCGAAATAGCCGACCTTGGCGAGCCGCCGGCAGATGTCCTGGATATACTCGTGCACGCCCCACATCTCGTGGATCACCAGCACCGTGGGATAGGGTCCCTTGCCGTCGGGCCGCGCGTAGTAACCGGGAATGGTGCCGTCGCTGACGGGGATCTCGATCGGGCCCGCCACCAAGCCGTTGGTGTCGGTGGTGATCATCGTCTGCGCTTGCACCGGCTGGACCGCGAGGGCAAAGCCCGCGGTAATGCCGGTCACGACGAAGTCGCGGCGCGAGAACTCGCTCTTCGGTGCCAAGCTTTTTAGGTATGTGCGCTCAAAGCCGTCCATGGTTTCTCCCTTCTGTTATCGGCAATGATTGGGGAAGGATACACAGGACAGCGGTCGGTACCAGAAAATCCAGAGCCGACGCGTTTCGTGGCCCCTCGATACACGGGACCGCTGGGGTCAATTCTGCGTGAGCCGGTGCTGGCGTCGCGCCCGACCGCTCGGCAGAGTAGGGTCGCGCATCACTCAAGGGAGGAAGCCGCAATGACAAATCCCCGCTGGAAACGCCGCCCGCCTGGATCGACCTGGGGCGATTTCGGGCCCGACGATCAGCGCGGGCGCCTAAACCTGCTGACGCCGAAGAAGGTGCTCGAGGGGATCGCGGAGGTGACGGAGGGTCGCACCTTCTGTCTCTCGCTGCCGCTCGATTATCCCGGCGGCAACAAGCTCAATCCGCGCCGGCATCCGCCGAAGCTGCAGCCGACGGTGCGTGAGGGGCGCCCCAACATGAATTTTCCCATGCGCACCCTCGACAGCAAGTGGACCGACGTGATCTCCGACGATGCCGTCTTCATGCACCTGCAGTACTCGACCCAGTGGGACAGCCTTGCCCATGTCGGCCAGATGTTCGACGCCGACGGCGATGGCGAGCCCGAGATGGTCTATTACAACGGCTATCGCGCGGGCGAGCACATCGTTGGGCCGATCGATTACCGCGGCGGCAAGGAGACCGCGGTGGCGGAGGCGCCGGGTGCGCGGGCGCTCGGCGTGGAGAACATGGCGACGGCCTGCATCCAGGGCCGCGCCGTCATGATCGATCTCGAGGCGCACTACGGCCGCGCGCGGAAGTTCGTCGGCTACGACGACCTCATGGAGGTGCTCGCGAAGGACAAGGTCGTCGTCGAAGAGGGCGACATGGTCTGCCTGCGCACGGGCTTCGCCCAGATGATCATCGAGATGAAGAAGGACCCCGATGAGAAGGCCCTGCACGACAGCTGCGCCGTACTCGACGGCCGCGATCAGCGCCTGCTCAATTGGATCACCAAGAGCGGCCTCGCGGCCTTGATCGCCGACAACTACGCCGTGGAGGCCTCGCCCGCGCGGCCCTGCGAGGCCGACCATTGCGCCTCGCTCCCGATCCACGAGCACTGCCTTTTCAAGCTCGGCGTCAATCTCGGCGAGATCTGGTACCTGACCGAACTCGCGGACTGGCTGCGCGCCCACGGCCGCAACCGCTTCCTCCTGACCGCGCCGCCGCTCCGCCTGCCTGGCGCCGTGGGCTCTCCCGCGACGCCGGTTGGGACGGTGTAGAGCCGCGGCCGTCCGTTGTCGACAGCTTCGCGGGGAGCACATAGATGATGAGGTCGATTCCGCCGTTCAAGCTCGTCGCAGAGCCTCTTAACGACGAGGCGGCCAGCCTTCCGTCATTCAAATGGGCCGGGAGGGATTTTGGCGAACGACATCGACTTGGCGGGGAACCCGACTTCCTTCAGAAGCCTGAGTTTCCGACATGCACGTGCGGTCGCGGATGAGTTTTTACGGTCAGCTAGACTCGATCAACGATGAGTTCGTGCTGGCGGACTGTGGCATCATCTACGTCTTCGTGTGCTTCGACTGCCTTCAAACCAAGAGCATATTGCAGTCCCGTTAGGCAGCACGTCAGTCAGCATGTTGCGAGCGTTCCACCAGCGCGTCCGCCACGACGATTCCTCCTCCGCGCGCGCCGACCATCGCGGGATTGAGGTCGATCGAGGCGATGCAGACGTCGGCCGAGACGATGAGGGTGCCGAGCTTGAGCGCGGCGTCGGCAAGGGCGTCGGCGTCAAGCGGCGGCTCGCCGCGCACGCCCTGAAAGAGCGGCGCGATGCGCAGGCGCGCGAGCGCGTCGAGCACGTCCTCCCGTGAGAACGGCGGCAGCAGCACCGCGACGTCCGGCATGGCCTCGACGTACTTGCCGCCGTCGCCCACCATGACCACGGGACCGAAGACCGGGTCGAGGCGGGCGCCGAGGGCGCATTCGCGGGCGGCGGTTACCATCGCCGCCACGATCACGCCGTCGCGCGCGATCCCGAGCGCGTCGAGCTTGCGCCATTGGTCCGCGAAAGCCGCCGCGGCGGCATCCTCGCTCGCGATGCCGAGCGCCACGAGCCCGTGCTCGCTCTTGTGGGGCACCTCCGCGGAACAAGCCTTCACGGCGACCCGAGGTCCGAGCACGCGGAAAGCCTCGCGGGCCTCGGCTTCGCTGCGGCAGAGCCGATGCGGCACCACGGCGATGCCGTGTGCGGCGACGAGCGCCAGGCTCTCGGCCTCGTTGAGGAATCGCGCGGAGCCGGCGGGCATGCGTACGGTCGCCAGTGGCATCGGCGGCGCGGGCGGTCGTCGGAGCAAATCCCAATGGCGGGCGAGCTGGTCGAGGGCACGAATCGCGCTGGACTCGTCGGCAAAGACCGGCACGCCTGCCGCGCGAAACGGCGCTGCGACGCTCGGCTGGGGGATCATCGCCACGGCGGGCTTGCCGGTCGTGCGCGAGAAGTCGGCGGTGTCGCGCGCGAAGGCCTCGACGTCGTAGCCGACGCCCGCCACGGGGATCGCAACCATCGTGAGGTCGCTCGCGGGGTCGCGGCCGACGATGGGCAGGATCGCGCCTAGCAGGTGATTGTTGGCGAGCAGCGCCGCCGTGATGTCGATGGGGTTGCTGACCGTTGCGAAGCCCGGCAGCACCGAGGCGAGCGCGCGCTGTGTCTCCGCCGAGAGAGACGCCAGCGGCATGCCGAGATCGACCGCGATGTCCGCTGCCATGACGCAGGAGGCGCCGGAATTGCTCATGGCGACGAGCCGCCGGCCCTCGGGCCGCCAGGCCTTGAGGTAGAGCTCGGCGGCATTGACGAGGTCGGGCACGTCGCGGGCGCGCCAGATGCCGTGCTGTCGGAAGAACGCGTCGACGACGCGGTCCTCGTTGGCGAGTGCGCCCGTGTGGGAGCGCGCGGCCTGTTGGCCCGCCGTCGTGCGGCCGGCCTTGAGAGCAACCACCGGAATGTCGCGCCTGCGTGCGGTCTCCGCGACCTCGGCGAGCGCCGCCGCGTCCGCGATCGATTCGAGATAGAGCAGCAGCAGGCCGACCGCGGGGTCATCGAGCACGGCCCGGGCAAGCTCGGGCGCGGTGACATCCGCGTCGTTGCCGGTGGCATGGGTGTGGCGCACGCCGATGCCGCGCGCGCGCAGCAGTCCGTAGGGCACCACGCTCATGGCGCCGCTCTGGCTCACGATCGCGACCGGCCCATCCTGCGGCGGCGATTCCAGGAACATGGTAGAAAAGCTCGCGATCGCGCCGGTGCCGAAATTGACGAGGCCCTGGGTGTTGGGGCCGACCAGCCGCATGCCCGCGGCGCGCGCGGTGGCGACCATGGCGCGCTCCTCGGCGCGGCCGGCGGCTCCGGTCTCGCCGAAGCCCGAGGCCATGACGATCGCGACCTTGACGCCGCGCTCGGCGCACGCCGCCACCGCGGCCACCGCCGCTTGGCCGGGCACCGCGACGATCGCGAGCTCAGGGGCCTCGGGCAGGCTCGTGAGGTCGGGATAACTCTTGTGACCTTGGATCTCCGCGCGGTGCGGATTGATCGGATAAATCGCGCCGCGGAAACCGAAGCGGCCGAGATAGTGGATCGGCCGGCCGCCGATCTTGTTGGGGTTCTCGGAAGCGCCGATCACCGCGACCGATCGCGGGTCCAGAGCGGCGCGCAGAGTCGACTGAGTTGTCATGCGGCGAATCGTGGTGTGGGACGTCGGCTGGAGGTGTAGAGATCGCCGCCCTTGGGCGCAATTGCCTCACAGCCAGGCTGCGACACGACCGCGCGCATGGTTAAAGGGGGTCATATCCCTAATCCGATAGGACAGGGCCGGCACAGAAGGCCCTGAGTAAATTGTACGATCTCGCGCTTTGGTAGAGCCGATTCGACGCTTTTCATAGTAGATGCTGAACGCCGACACGCCATTAGTGGCGTAAGTAAGATTCCTTAATGCTTTCCGACACCTGCGCGGTGGTTAATAAAATATTGCTAGAACAGAAGCTCTCAAATGCCTTAGAGTTTTCATGCTTAAGGGGAGACGAGGATCGCAGCTGATTTCCCGGGCGCTAAGGCGGAGCGCCCCGCCAGGGTACAAGGGGAATATCGTATGAGTGCTCAGATCCAATTGGTTGAGCTTGGCCGTACGAGCGTGCCGCTGCCGAACATCAATCCGAACCGAGCGGATGGTGCGCAGCCCGCGCGCGGCGATGCCATCACCGCCTCGACGGTGGAGGCGCGGCTTCGCGGCATTCCATTCGAGGAAATGGAAGCCGTGTTCGACGGCAGCGAAGGCGTGTTGTTCGCCTATTTCAATTTCCTCGGAAGGCCGAGCTTCACACAGGCCATTCTCCGCGATATCGGGCGCATGCAGGACATGGTCCGCACGCTGTTCGCGGCAGGCGGCGGTTCCGCGCCCGTCAAGTACATCGTCTGGGACTCGCGCATGCCGGGCGTCTGGAACCTGGGCGGCGACCTCGACCTGTTCGCGACCTTGATCCGGCGCCGGGATCGCGAGGCGCTGATGCGCTATGCCCGCGCGGTGGTCGAGGAAGGCTATTCCAACGCGACCAACCTGAACCTGCCCCTGATCACGGTGGCGCTGGTGCGCGGCGACGCGCTGGGCGGCGGCTTCGAGGCGGCGCTGTCCTCGAACCTGATCGTGGCCGAGCGCAGCGCCAAGTTCGGCCTGCCGGAGATCCTGTTCAACCTGTTTCCCGGCATGGGCGCCTACAGCTACCTGGTCCGCCGCATCGCGCCCGCGCAGGCCGAGCGGATGATCACCAGCGGCCGCATCTACACCGCCGAGGAGCTCTTCGAGCTCGGCGTCGTCGACGTGCTCGCCGACGACGGACACGGCACCGAGGCACTCTACGAGTTCATCGGTCGCAACGGTCGCCGCCATGCCGCCCATCGCGCGATCTACCGGGCGCGTGATCGTGTCAATCCGCTGAAGATCGACGAGCTCATGGACATCGCGGTCACCTGGGTCGACACGGCGCTCGATCTTTCCGAGGCGGATCTGAGGAAGATGTCGCGGCTCGTCACGGCGCAGGATCGCCGGCGCGAGCGCACGGCCGCCGAATAGCCCGGGAGCATTTTCCGCCGACGTGGACGCGGGTTCGGCGCAGAAAATGCGACCAGACCAAGAATCGACGCAAGCAAGTTGAGGGGACGGGACGGGCGCGGCGCGGCAGGTCAGCCGCGC
The DNA here is from genome assembly GCA_035604335.1 of Allostellaceae bacterium. GTDB lineage: Bacteria > Pseudomonadota > Alphaproteobacteria > ATCC43930 > CGMCC-115725 > DASZHJ01. Next base: position 39,506 of record DATNIT010000263.1, read on the forward strand.
CGCGCTTCTTGTACCTTCTGCCGCAAGGCCGCGTCGAGCTTGGTGTACTCGCCGCGGAGCTTGTCCAGGAGAGCGGCGCCCTCCTTCTCGAGTTGCTGAGCGGTCAGATCGCGCAGCGAGAACAGCGTGCGATAGAAGCGCACGGCGCCGATATGGGCGGCGCTGCTTCGCAACGAGTGCGCGTGGTCGCGGAACGCCCGTAGGTCGCGCTTGGCGGTGGCCCGCGCCATATCGTCCAGGATCTCCCGCACGTCGGAGCGGAAATTCTCGATCACGTCGTTGAAGAAGTCGCTGCCCGCGCCCAGCGCCTTGAGCGCTTCCACGGCGGCCTCGTCCAATACCGCACCGCTGTCGGCGCCGTAGCGCGGGTGCTGCGCGATCGGCGTGACCACGCCGGGCGCGGCAGGCTCGGTGCCGAGCGTGCCGGCGGCCACGCGCTCGCTCACCGATTCGATGGTCGCGAGCAGGTGCGACGCCTCGATCGGCTTGGTCAGCACGCCGTCCATGCCGGCCTCGCGGCAGAGCCGCTCGGTTTGGCTGGTGGCATCCGCGGTGAGCGCCAGGATCGGCAGCCGCGGCTCGTCCAAATGCGCCATGCGGTAGAGCTTCGCGGCCTCGTAGCCGCTGAGCTCGGGCATGTTGATGTCCATGAGCACGAGGTCGATGCCGGACTGGTCGAGGATCTGCAGCGCCTCTTCGCCATCGTTGGCGGTGATGCAGGTATGGCCCGCGAGCTCGAGGATGCGGTGGATGATCATCCGGTTGGCCGCATTGTCCTCGGCCAGCAGGATCTTGAGCGGTCGGTGGGTGAGGGTGATCTCGCCGGTTTTCCGCTCCTCTTCGCCCTCGATCGCCGGTGCGTCCGTCTCGGGCGCGGGCAGAGCGTGCAGCGCGCGGCGGAACCGCGTTTCGTCGAGCGGCTCTCTGAGGAGCGCGCTGACGCGCGCGCCGGAGAGGCTCGCCAACGACTCGATATGGGCGGCGTCCGCGAGCAGCAGGGCGAGCGGCTCGAGCCCGTTGCCGCCCGCGCGCGCCGTCACGCTGAGCGCATCGACGGGATCGCGTCGAGCGTCGACGAACAAGATCGGTCGGCCGTCATCGGCCGATCGCGTCTCGATGAATTGGGCGGCCGCGGCCGCGTCCTTGAAGCTTCTGAGCGTGCCGCGCCACGCCTCGACGCGCTCGTGCAGCCAGGTCGAGAGTTCGGCATCATCGGTGACCGCGAGCACCAGCCGGCCGTGGAGATCGATACTCTCGGCCGCGGGCTCGGACTCGCGCAGGAAGGCGAGCTCGATGGTGAAGGTGCTGCCTTTGCCGGGCGTGCTGGCGAGCGACACCGTGCCGCCCATGAGCTCGACCAGCTGCTTGACGATCGCGAGGCCCAAACCGGTGCCGCCGTAGCGCCTGGTCACCGCGCCGTCGGCTTGCGTGAAGAGCTCGAAGATCCGGCTCTGCGCCTCAGCGGGAACGCCGATGCCCTCGTCGCGCACGGCGAGCCGGAAGCTCGCTTGATTGTCGTCGACCGCGAGCGCGTCGACAGTGACGGAGATCCGCCCCTTGTCCGTGAACTTGATCGCGTTCGCCACCAGGTTGGTGACGATCTGCCTCAGCTGATGCGGCCAACCCTTGAGCGCATAGGGCAGGTCCGGATCGATCCGGCAGTCGAGCTTCAGGTCCTTGGCGGCGGCTTGCGGCCGCAGCATCGCCAGCGTGCCGTTCAGCACGGCGTGAAGGTCGAAGGACTCGATGGTGGGCGCGAACTTGCCGGCTTCGATCTTCGAGATGTCGAGGATGTCGTTGATGAGCGCGAGCAGCGCGCGCGCCGAGGAGTTCATGGTCGCCAGCATGTCGCGCTGGCGCGCGTCGAGGCGGGTGCGCCGGAGAATCGCGTCCATGCCGATCATGGCGTTGAGCGGGGTCCTGAGCTCGTGGCTCATGATGGCGAGGAACCGGCTCTTGGCGGCGTTCGCCGCGTCCGCCTGAGCCTTCGCCTCGGTCAGGTTGCGGATCAGAGAGGTGAGGTAGGCCGGCAAGACCAGGAGAGCGAACAGCAGACCGAAGGCCAGCGGCAAGCGCTCGTACCAGAAGGGTGTCGTGGCGACCACCGCGGAGAAGCCGGCGAACGCCATTGCCGTCGACTGGAACAGCGGCCTCAAGCCGTAGCGCAGCCCATAGCCGATGCCGAGCCACAGATAGAGCCCGAACCAGGCCGCCGCCGAGCCGCCCCCGAAGTGCAGGTAGAGCGACAGAAACCCGAGATCGATCAGCATGGCGAGCTGCCGCCGCCAGAACGACCGATCCGGGCTCATGATGAGGTGCAGCAGGATGAGCCACCCAACGACCACGCCGATGCCCATCGCGAGCGCGCCCGTCGCGATGCTGGCGTCGTCGCGATTGAGGCTGAGCGCGCCCATCGCATAGTCGAGGACGACGCTCGCGAAGATCACGCGGATGATGATCTGCTCGTGCTCGGTGTCCTCGCGGACGGAGAGATCGCGCGCGATCGCGTCGAGCCTGCGCCAGAGCGCGGCGATGCCGCATGCGATGCCGCTCAGGAGCAAGGCCACGAGCAGCGGCAAGCCGCCGAGCGGGAACAGCGGGGCTTGGTGCTGGCCCCAGAGCAGGAAGGAGAGCTGTGCCGGTGTCAAGATCGCCACGATGGCGATGCTGAGCGCGATCAGCGCGCTTTGCCGGCGCAGCGCCGGATCGAGCGGCTCGGGAGCCAATTGCGTCCGGTGCCCGATCACGGGTCGATTAGCCCTTTGATCGATGGCGCGGTCCGCTCAGGTCGCGGTGGCGGGGTCGGAAGCGTGTTGCTCCGCCGCGCGTGCCGCCTCGAGCGGTGCCGAGCGCTTGGGCGGGAAGGCCACCGTCACGGTGGTGCCCTCGCCCTTCCGGCTCTTGATCTCGAGTGTGCCGCCATGCAGCTCGACCAAGCCGATGGCGAGCGGCAGGCCGAGGCCGGTGCCGGCATGCTTGCGGTTCCAGGTGCTCGCGACCTGGCCGAAGCGGGTAATCGCCGTGGCGATCTCCGCGTCGTCCATGCCGATGCCGTTGTCGACCACCTCGATCCTCACCGCGCCCTCGGCGAGGCGCGCCCGCAGCATCACGCGGCCGCCGGGATGGCTGAACTTGAGCGCATTGGTGACGAGGTTCAGCAGGATCTGCTTGAGCTTGCGCTGATCCGCTCTGAGACGCGGCAATGCGCTGTCGATCTCGGTGTCGATGGTGACGTCGAGCGCGCCCGCGCGGTCGGCCACGAAATGCAGCAGGTTGCGCGTGATCGCCGCGACGTCGACCAGCTCCTCCTCGAGCTCGAGCTTGCCGGCCTCCAGCTTGGAGACGTCGAGGATGTCGTTGATGATGCCGAGCAGGTGCTCGGCGCTGTTGCAGATGTCCCGCGCATAGCCGGAATACTTGGTATTGCCGAGCGGCCCCAGGACCTCGTCCGCCATCAGCTGAGAGAAGCCGATGATCGCGTTGAGCGGCGTCCGGAGCTCATGGCTCATGTTGGCCAGGAATTCCGTCTTGCTGTGGTTGGCGAGCTCCGCGTCCTCCTTCGCTCCGAGCACCGCCAGCTCGGCTCGCTTGCGGTCGGTGATGTCCAGCGAGACCGTGACCACCAGCATCGGCCGCCCGACGTCGTCGTCGAGCACGGCCTTCTCGGTGAGCAGCACGCGGTCCTCGCCGTTGATGTCGCGGACCGGCGTCTCGAACGGTGCCGGCGTGGCATCGCCCGCGATCAGCGTTCGGTCGATGTCGGCGGCTTCGTCGGCCTCGCGCCCGGGTCGAAGCTCGCTCGGCGTGTGTCCGATGATGGCCTGCACCGGGCGGCCGAGCGCCCGGGCGAAATACTCGTTCGCGAACACGAAGCGGCCGGCGGCATCGGTCGCGCTCACCCGCATCGGCACCGCATCGATCACGCGCAGCAGCAGCTCGTGGCTGTGGCGGAGCTCGTCCTGATGGCGGCGCTCCTCTTCGATCATGCGCTCCTCGAGCGAGGTGGCGCGCTGCTTCAGCAGGAGCTGCTGCCGGCGTAGCGTCAGCAAGTTGCGCGAGCGCACCCGGAACTCGTGGTGATCAACGGGGCTCAGCAGGTAGTCCGTGGCACCCGCCTCGAGCGCGCGGTAGCGAAGATCCTTGTCCTCATAGGCGGTGATGACCATCACCGGCACGTCGACGCAGCTTTCGAGCACGCGGAAGCGGCGGATGAACTCCGCGCCGTCGAGCTCCGGCATCTTGAAATCGGTGATGACGAGGTCGGGCTCTTCCTTGGCGGCCGATGCGAGCGCCGACAGCGGATTGTCGAACGTCCGCACCACGATGCCATCGGCGAGCGACGTGGCCAGCCGCTCGAGAATCTTCAGATTCGTGATGCGATCATCGACGATCGTGACGATCTGGCGTCTCACGCTAGCCCACCCGCTCCCCGTGGCTCGGCCGGCGCGTCGGTTCCCGACGCTGCACCCGCCTGGCCACCCCATGCGCACCTGTCGATGGCTCGATTCGGTCGGCGGACGAGCATCATCCGCCGGCATCGCGCCACCGGAGTCCCGCTGCCTCTCTGCAGCACGGAGGATCGGACCCACTAAAGAGGGGGACCCGTTCCCCTGGGACCGCGTTTTTGCCGGACGCTTGCCATAGTCCGGCAGCCTTTCAGTAATAGCGTATAATTAAGAATTGGTTAGCAAACCAGTGGTTTCGCGAGTCCCTTGAACAGATTCGCTAATTTGGCCCGTTAAACCCCTGATAGAATGAGATTTGCTTCGCCCAACCCCGCGACTCGGGCGGCGACTCGAGAATCCTGTCCAGCGAAAACGAGCCCCGTGTGGCTCCCGGTAGTGACGATGTCACCGGCCTGCAAGCCGCGGCCCAGTTGGCTTGCGTGGTTGGCGAGCCAGATCAGAGTCCGCATGGGGTGACCGGCGGTGTTGCCGCCGACCCGCTCGGCGACGCGTTTGCCGTCGATCTCGAGCGTCACCGTGGGCCTCGCGAGATCGCGCGCGCGCCACTCGGCCGAGCCCGCGCCGAAGCAGAAACCGCCGTTGCTCCCGAAATCCGCGAGCTTCGCCAAACCCGGCGGCCCCTCCCAAGTCTCGAACCGGGTCTCGACCAGTTCGATCGCGGGATGGATCGACTGGATCGCGGCGCTCACCTCCGCCTCGCCATAGGGCGCGCGCCGGGGCGGCAGCGTCTGGCCGAAGCGAAAGGCAACCTCCGCCTCGATGCCGCGCAGCCGGAGACGCGGGCCGCCGAAGCTTGCGGGCGACGGGCGCACCAGGTCGGCCAGCAACGGCGCCGCCGCCGGCTCGGCCGTGGGGCTCGGGGCACCCACCTTCCAGCCGACGATCGGCCCGTACGTCGGCACCAACCGCGCCGCCAGCGCCGTCTGCGCGGCATAGGCGTCCTCTAGGGTCTTCGGGACCAGCTCCGGCGGCAGCGCGCCCAGCGGCTGCCCGCCCGCCCAAACGGCCGCCAGCCGTTCACCAAGCTCGATCATCGCTGCTGCCGTCATGTCGAAGGGCTCCCATGCTTTGAGGGCGTTGCCCGCCCGCCTCGAAGCCGCCAGGATATCCCATGATCTCTCCAACGCATCGAGGACGGCGCCCGCCGGCGCTTAGGCGCTGCTGGCTGTTTCTGCCGGGCGCCGAGCGGGCGCAACTCGTGGCCGCGCCCACGACCGGCGCCGATGTGCTGATCCAGGAGCTGGAGGATTTCACGCCGCCGGAGCGCCGGGACGAGGCGCGCGCTCTGGCGCCGGAGATCTACGACCGATGGCGGGCGGCGCGCGTCTTGGCTGGCGTTCGGATCAATCCGCTGGAGACCGAGGGCCGGATCGACCTCGAGGCGGTCATGCGAGGCAAGCCCGACATCGTGCTCATGTCGAAGGTGGCGGAGCGGCGCCAGGTGGTAGCGCTCGCCGAGGCCGTGCTCTCCCTCGAATACGCCTGCGGGATTCCCACGGGGAGCACGGAGATCGTGCCCAACATCGAATCCGCGCGTGGCCTCATAGAGACCTTCGCCATCGCAACCGCGAGCCCGCGGGTCACGGCCGTGTTGGGCTCGACCGAGGACATGGCGGCGGACCTCGGGGCGCCGCGCACGCCTGCCGGCCACGAGCTCGCCTATGCGCGCCAGCGGCTCCACGTGGAGTGCGTCGCGGCCGGCGTCCTGTCGGTCGACTGTCCCTACACCTTCGCGGACGTGTCGGGCTGCGAGGCGGATGCGCGTGCCGCGCGGGCCATGGGCTATCGCGCCAAGAGCGTGGTCAATCCTGCTCATGTCGCCGCGATCAACGCCGTCATGACACCCTCGTCGCAAGAGGTCGGCCAGGCGCAAGATGTGCTGCGCGCCTTCGAGGCGGCCCGGGCCAAGGGCATGGACCGCGTCGAAGTGGGCGGGCTCATCGTGGAGATGCCGACCTATCTCAGCGCTCGGCGGCTGCTCGCGCGCGCCAAGGCGCTGGGGGTCGATCTGCGCTGAATGCCGCTCGATTTCGGCATGGCCTTCGGCGAGATTGCGGCCGGCGGCGTGCCGCGGTCGCGCGGCGCTTTCGGAGGCAAGTCATGACGGCATCGGCAGGGAATGGCGGCATCGCCAGCCTGGTCGCGGAGCAACCCGCGGGGCGTTCGCTGGCTCAGGCCTTCTACAGCGATCCCGAGATCTTCCGGCGCGACCTCGACCGCATGGTGCTGCGCCATTGGCTGTGCGCTGGTCATGTCAGCAGCGTGCCGAATATCGGCGACTTCTTTTTGCTGGAGATCGCGAACGAGTCCGCGATCGTCGTGCGCGGCGAGGATGGCGAGCTGCGCGCCCTCGTCAACGTCTGTCGGCACCGCGGCTCGCGCGTCTGCCGTGAGCGCTCCGGCAACACCCGGGTACTGATCTGTCCCTACCACGCCTGGACCTACGGCATTGACGGCAAGCTTCGCGCCGCCCGCCACATGGCGGAGCCGTTCGACAAGAGTCAGCACGGCCTCCGGCAGATTCCGCTCCGGGTGATCGAAGGCCTGATCTTCGTGACGTTCGCTGAACGGCCGCTGGGCCTCTCGAAAGTCGAGGAGGTGCTGCGGAGCGGATACGGCCCCTATGGCTGGGCCGACGCCAAGGTGGCCCATCGCGAGATCTATCCGATCGCGGCCAACTGGAAGCTCGCCGTGGAGAATTATGTCGAGTGCTATCACTGCGCGCCCTCGCACCCCGAATATGCGCGCCTGCACGCCAACGAGCAGCCGCGCGCGAAGATCGCCGAGCTCAACGCGAAGATGGACGAGCGCGCGCAGGCGCTCGGCCTTGCGATCCCCAACCGGGATCACTGGGCGCTCGCCGCCGAGACGGGCGAGGAGGCCGCCTACTGCGTGCGCTATGCCATGCTGCGCGGCGCGCTCACCGGCAGCGCCGACGGCCAGGCCGTGGCGCCGCTCATGGGGGCCTTCAAGGGCTATGACGGCGGCTCGACCTTCATCCATGTGGGACCGGCCAGCTTCTTCTTGGCCTACCCGGACCACGGCATCATCTATCGGTTCATGCCGCGGACGGTGCAGCACTCGGAGATGGAGGTGATCTGGCTGGTGCGCGGCGACGCCCGCGAAGGCGTCGACTACGATCTCGACAAGCTCACCTGGCTCTGGACGGTGACCAGCGATGCCGACAAGCGAATCATCGAGGACAACCAGCGCGGCGTGAACTCGCGCTACTACGCGCCAGGCCCCTTCTCCGCGATGGAGACCAACGAGCGCCGCTTCGTTGAGTGGTATCTGAGCGAGATCGGGTAGGGAAGCCCGTGGGCGGGCTGCGGTTTACCCGGCGGCCGCGCTAAGGGGGCGGGATCATGATGCTGGCACGACGGTGGGCGCTCAATCGAGCCGATCTCGGTCTGGGCATCGCGGCTCTATTCCTGGTCAGTGCGGTCGTCGCTGTGCCGGCATTTTCCAGAGCCGCACGTATCTCGCTCCTGGGCAAGCCCGACTTCGACGACACTGTCGCCACGGCGCTGCTTGCCGCTTGGGTTGCCATCGTGCTCGCCGGCATCGGCGGCGAGCTCAAGATCACTTCGACGCGGCAGAGCCTGACCAGCCTCTTCACCTCGGAAATCGGCGCGTTGCAGTTCGGTCTCTCGACCATGGAGATTCTGGGCGACCGTGTTCGAAAATCCGGGCACGGGCGGTTTCGGATTCGCGGACGTGCCGAGGGATGAGGACTATTTCCAGGCCTTTCATTCGCTCAGCGACAATATCGGAAATCTTCATCCGCGCACGGTAGAGGCGTTGGTGCGTTTCTACACCTACTTGAAGATGTCTCGCGATGCCGCGGCCGCGTTGCATTCTTGGCGCGAGCAGACCAACCCAAAGGTCCGCCAAATGCACGTGGTTTACGTGGTTCGACTGACTGAGTGACCAGGAGTTCCTGACCAAGATCCGCGACGCCTACGACGCCCTGTTATCGGCGGGCGCGTTCCGGGATCTCGTCAACCGGCATCCGAGACATCGGGACATCCACGATTTCTTCCGGTCGTGGCGCCCGGCCGATCCGTCATTGGCGTTGACCCCGCGACTCCGTGCGCTTATGTGGTCCCCGCCTTGGCGTTCCCCGCGAGGTAATCCATCGCGGCTTGGGCGCCGCCGCGCTGGTGCGGCACGCCGGCGATGGCGAGGCCCATCTCGACGCCCGCGAGCGTTCCCATCAGCATGAGGTCGTTGAAGTCGCCGAGGTGGCCGATGCGGAACACCGTGCCCTTGAGCTTGCTGAGGCCGGCGCCCAGCGACATGTCGAAGCGCTCGAGGATGACCCTGCGGAGCTCGTCGGCATCGTGGCCCTTGGGCATCAGCACCGCCGTGAGGGAGCTCGAGTACTCCCGTGGGTCGAGCGCCAGCACCTCGAGACCCCAGTGCTTGACCGCGCGCCGCGTCGCCTCGGCGTGCCGGTCGTGCCGCGCGAACACCGCATCGAGGCCCTGCTCCTCCAGCATCGCGATCGCCTCGTGGAGGCCGTAGAGCAGGTTGGTCGCGGGCGTATAGGGGAATGCGCCGGTCTCGTTGGCGGCGATCAGCGGGTCCCAATCCCAGTATGAGCGCGGTAGCTTCGCGGTCTTGTGGGCGGCGAGTGCCTTTGCCGAGATGGCGTTGAAGCTCAAGCCCGGCGGGAGCATCAGCCCTTTCTGCGAGCCCGCCACCGTCACGTCGACGCCCCAGGCCTCGTGCCGATAGTCGATGGAGGCGAGCGAGGAGATCGTGTCGACCAGCAGGAGGGCCGGATGCTTCGCGCGGTCGATCGCCGCGCGCACCACGGGAACCCCGCTGGTCACGCCCGTGGACGTCTCGTTGTGGACCACCATCACCGCTTTCAACGCGTGGCTCTTGTCCGCGCCGAGCCGCGCCTCCACCGCTGCGGGATCGACGCCGCGCCGCCAGTCGCCCGGCACGAACTCCACCGCGATCCCCAGGCGCTCCGCCAGCTGCTTCCAGAGCGTGGCGAAATGCCCGGTCTCGAAAGCGAGCACGCGGTCGCCGGGCGAGAGCGTGTTGACCAGTGCTGCCTCCCACGCTCCCGTGCCGGAGGCGCCAAAGATCGCCACCGGCCCGGTCGTGCGGAAGACCCGCTTCATCCCCGCGATCGTCTCCTTGGCGAGCGCGAAAAAGTCGGGGCCGCGATGATCGATGGTCGCGCGATCGATCGCCCGCAACACGCGGTCCGGCACGTTGGTCGGGCCGGGGATCTGGAGAAAATGGCGGCCGCTGCGCACGGGCATGGGGTCAAGCTGCCTTGGCAAGCGCGGCCGCGGCCGGCTCGTCGTCGATGCCGCGATCCGGGCGCATCCAGAAGGTGAGCACCGCGCCGATCAGCAGGAGCGCGATCGAGCCGGAAAACGGCACCTTCCAGCTGCCGGTCCAATCCACGAGAAAGCCGAACGCCGTCGGCGAGATGATGGCGGCCACGGCGGAGCCGGTGTTCATGATGCCGGACGCGGTGCCCGAATGCTTGGGCGCGATGTCCATCGGCACCGACCAGATCGGACCGATGGTGAGCTCGATGCAGAAGAAGGTGATGGCGAGGCAAGCCGTCAAGATCGCCACGTTCTCGACGAAGAACAGCGGCAGCAGAAACACGAAGGCCGAGAGAAAGCTGCCGATGATGACGTTGCGCCGCGCCTTGGCGAGGTCGCCGGTGCGCTTGTAGATCCGATCGCTGAGGATCCCGCCCACGGTGTCCCCGACCACGCCGCCGGTGGCGACGATGGCTGCGGACCAGGCGGATCCCGTCAGGCTCATGCCGTGGCCCTGCTGGAAATATTGTGGGATCCAGCTGAGGAACAGCCAGAAGGTCCAGCCCCAGCAGAAATAGACCAGCGTCGTCGGCAGCATTCGGGACACCAGCCGAGCCCACGGCACCGTGTCGCTCTCGCGGAGAGCGCCGAACTGCGGCAACACCTTGAGTTCGTCTTCGGAGATGCCGCTGTGCTCGCGCGGGTCGTCGCGGAAGTAGAGGTACCAGACGACCACCCAGATGGCACTCGCGACGCCCAGCACGAAGAACGAGCCGCGCCAGCTCCAGATTCCGATAAAGAAGGCCACCATCGGCGGCGCGATCGCATTGCCGATCCGGGCGAAGGAGTGGGTGATTCCCTGCGCGAAACCGCGCCAGCCCGCCCGGGTCCAATTGGACATCGCGCGGGTGGCCGTCGGGAAGGTCGCGCCCTCGCCGAGGCCGAGGAAGAGCCGCGCCACGATCAGCGACCAGAAGCCGCCGGCAAATCCGGTGCACAGCGTCGCCACTGCCCAGATCGCGCCGAAAATCCCGAGGGTGAGGCGCGGCCCGAGGCGGTCGCCGATCCGTCCTCCGATGATCTGGAACAGGGCATAGGTGTAGCCGAACGCGGAGAAGATCAGGCCATAGTCGCTGTTGCTGAGATTGAGCTCCTTGCGGAAGACCAGCGACGCGGTGGAGACGTTGACGCGATCGATGTAGGTGATGAAGTACATCACGCAGATCAGGCCAAGGACCACGCTCGTCGCGACTTGCCCGGATTTTTTCAATAGTCCCTCCCCGAAGTGTTGGCTTCCGCAGGGCGTCCTCGGCCGGCTGCGGGCGCGAGGATAAACCTTACTCGCGGACTCGCCGATGCCGCAAGGCGGCACGCCTTGCAATTCGCTAACTCCTTGGCGCAAATAGGCGGGACTCGGTGAACGGGAATCCATCATGGCAGACGGCACCAGCAGCGTCGGACGGGGCACGCCGGGCGATCCCGTGCTCGAGCGGCGGCTCAAATCGGCGCTCCGCGGCGAGGTCCTGTTCGATGCCGCGAGCCGCGGCCGCTACAGCACCGACGCCTCGATCTACCAGGTCGAGCCCCTGGGCGTCGCGGTGCCGCGCGACAAGGAGGACGTGGCGGCGGCGCTCGCGATCGCCCGCGAGTCGGATGTGCCGGTGCTGCCCCGCGGCGGCGGCACCTCGCAGTGCGGGCAGACCGTGGGCCGCGCGCTCGTCCTCGATTGCTCGCGCTACATGAACAAGCTCGTCTCCGTCGATAAGGCCGCTCGCCGTGCGCGCGTGCAGCCGGGTTTGGTGCTGGACCAGCTCAACAAGGCGCTGCGGCCGGACAAGCTCTTCTTTCCAGTCGACGTCTCCACCGGCAGCCGCGCGACGCTCGGCGGCATGGCCGCCAACAACAGCTGCGGCGCGCGCTCGCTCCGTTACGGCAACATGGTGCACAACGTGCGCGGGATCGACGCGATCCTGGCGGACGGCACCGCCGTTCGAATGGGTGAGGTGCCCGGCAATTTCGACGAGAGCGCGATGCCCGAGCGCTACCGCGATCTCGTGCGCGGCATGCGCGCGCTCCACAACCGCGAGGCCGATGAGATCGAGCGCCGCTTTCCGAAGCTGCAGCGCCGCGTCGGCGGCTACAACATCGATATGATCGACGACAAGGGCCACAACATGGCCCAGCTCCTCGTGGGCTCCGAAGGCACGCTCGCCTTCTTCAGCGAGATCGAGCTGGATCTGCAGCCGATTCCGGCGCATCGCGTCCTCGGCATCTGCCACTTCCCGACCTTCTACAAGGCGATGGCGTTCACCAAGGCGATCGTTGGCCTTGGACCCACCGCGGTCGAGCTGGTCGACCGCACCATGATCGAGCTCGCCCGCGAGATCGCGATGTTCCGCCCGGTCGTGGATCGCTTCGTCCGGGGAGAGCCCGAGGCGCTGCTGCTGGTGGAATTCGCGGGCGACGATGCCGACGAGAACGACCGGCGCCTCCGTGGTCTCGTCGAGTTGATGGGCGATCTCGGATTCCCCGATAGCGTGGTGGAGGCGACCGATCCCGCGTTCCAGAGCGCGGTCTGGGAGGTCCGCAAGCAGGGCCTCAACATCATGATGTCCATGAAGGGCGACGGGAAGCCGATCTCGTTCATCGAGGACTGCGCCGTCTCGCTCGACGACCTCGCGGACTACACCGACCGCCTCACCAACATCTTCAAGAAGCACGGCACCTACGGAACTTTCTATGCACATGCCTCGGTCGGCTGCCTCCACGTGCGTCCCGTGCTGAACCTCAAGCAGGACATCGAGGTCAAGAAGATGCGCGCCATCGCCGAGGAGACCTTCGCGATGGTGCGGGAATACAAGGGCTCGCATTCCGGCGAGCACGGCGACGGTCTCGTGCGCTCGGAGTTCCACGAGCCCATGTTCGGCTCGCGCATCGTGCGCGCTTTCGAGGAGGTGAAGGACAGTTTCGATCCCGGTGGGCTCTTCAATCCCGGCAAGATCGTGCGTCCGCCCAAGATGGACGACCGCTCGCTCTTCCGCTTCAAGCCGGATTATCGGACCGAGGCGGTCGACACCGCGCTCGACTGGTCGGAGTGGGGCAGCTTCGCCGGCGCCGTCGAGATGTGCAACAACAACGGCGAATGCCGCAAAGCGGACGCCGGCGTCATGTGTCCCTCCTATCGCGCCACGATGGAGGAGCAGCACCTGACCCGCGGCCGCGCCAACACGCTGCGGCTTGCGCTTTCGGGCGCGCTCGGGCGCGACGCGCTGGCCTCCGAGACCATGAAGGAGACCATGGCGCTCTGCGTCTCCTGCAAGGGCTGCAAGCGCGAGTGCCCGACCGGCGTCGACATGGCGCGCATGAAGATCGAGTTCCTGCACCAGTACCGGAAGACGCACCCGCTCACGCTGCGCGACCGTCTCGTCGCTTATCTCCCGCGCTACGCCCGCGTCGCCTCGGCGCTGGCACCGCTCCTCAACCTGCGCAACCGCGTGCCCGCGCTCGCGGCGCTTGGCGAGCGGCTGACGGGATTAAGCGCCAAGCGCAGGCTGCCGGCGTGGAGCACGCGCCCCTATCGGGCGGACGCGCCAGCGGGGTCGGGCAGAGATGTCGTGCTCTTCGTCGACACCTTCAATCGCTGGTTCGAGCCGGAGAACGCCCGCGCGGCGGAACGGGTACTGCGCCGCGCCGGCTACCGCGTGATCGAGGCGACGCCTTCGAGCGAGCGGCCCCTCTGCTGCGGACGCACGTTCCTCGCCACCGGTCTGGTCGCGGAGGCAAAGGCCGAGGCGCGCCGCATGCTGGCGGCCCTCAAGCCGCATCTCGATCGCGGCACGGCGATCGTCGGCCTCGAGCCCTCCTGCCTCTTCACGCTGCGCGACGAGTTTTTGGGGCTCTTGCCCGGCGAGGAAGCCAAGGCGCTGGCGGCGCGCGCGAAACTCTTCGAGGAATTCGTTGCCGAGGAATCGGCCGCCGGACGCTTCAAGCTGGAGCCCGGCCGCAACGCGCCGGCGAAAGTGCTGCTGCACGGCCACTGCCACCAGAAAGCCTTCAACACGCTGAGCGCCAGCGTCGCCGCGCTCAAATCCGTGCCCGGCATCGCCGTCGAGACGTTCGAGTCCACCTGCTGCGGCATGGCGGGCGCCTTCGGCTACGAGGCCGAGCACCACGAGATGTCGCTCAGGATCGGCGAGCTCGGCGTGCTCCCCAAGATGCGCGCCGCCGACGCCAATACCGTGCTCGCCGCCAGCGGCACCAGCTGCCGCCACCAGATCCGCGACGGCGCCGCCCGCGAAGCCCTCCACGTCGCCCGGATCCTCGACGAAGCGACGGCGGATTAGTTGTGCGTCCTTCGACGCGCTCGCTCCGCTCGCTTGCACAGGATGAGGGCCTTCTGTGCCGCAAGACTCAACCCCCCTCATCCTGGGCAAGCGAAGCGCGTCGAAGGACGCAACGACCCTACCGCGCTCTCTCCCGCAGCAGTTTGTCGGCGGCGCCCTCGACCACCGTGCCGCGGAAGTAATCCGGGTTCATCGAGAGGTACAGCATCGCCGGGTTGACGAAAGTGAGGTCGCGGAAATTCTCCGCGGTAATGAGCTTGGCGTTCACCAGGTTCCAGGCTTCCGTGAGCACGCTGGTGGCGTCCAGCACGTCCCAATGGCCGATATCCGAGCCGAACACCGGCTTCAGCACCGTGCCCAGCGGGTTGAGCCGGCGGTTGAAGGCGTTGCTCACCATGCGGTCGTCCGCTTCGCAGCCGAAATAGAAGGGATCGACGAAGAGCGAGCGCAGATCCTTGATCTCCTTGAGCGCGCAGGCCGCGAACTCGTCGTACACCTGGGGGCGCTGCACGATGAAGCTGCCGTGAGGATTGGCGCGGAGCCGCTCGGGCGTGAGCCGCTTCGTCCCGAACTCGCGGAACAGCCGCTCGAGCAGGTCGATGTCGAGCAGCGCCGGGTCGAGGTTGTGCGCCATCGCCTCGACGTTGCGTTTCTCCCAGTGCTCGACGATGTCGGTGAGGAGGTTGACCGCCCAGGCGACGCCGCCCTCGAGGAAGCCGAAGCTCAGCCCGGGAAACCGCCGGGTCACTCCGCTGAAGATCAGCGAGCGGCAGAAGAACTCCGCGCCGTTGGCGAAGTCGCCCAGATGGTTGAAGACGTAATTGCTCGGCGAAGCCCGGTAGCCGATGCCGCGCGAGGAGGTGTGGCAGACCGGAGCCACCTTGAGCTCGATGCATTTGCGCCAGAACGGATCGTAGTCGTAGGGCGAATCCATCACGATCGAGCGCGTCTTTTGCGCGGGCTCCAGGAACGGATCCCCGCCGGTCGCCTTGCGCGCGGGTCCGCGCATCTCGGTGCCGATCATGATGGCCTTGAAGTCGAGCCGGTTGACCGCGAACTCGAGCTCCTCGATCGCCTCCTCTGGCGTGTAGGTCGGGATCACCGCCACCGGCCTGAGGCGGTCGCCGACGTCGGCGAACATCTCGGCGTAGAGGATGTTGAGTGCCCGGCAGCTCGCCCGGCGCACCGCCTCGTCGGGCTGATGGATGTGGCCGAGGCCGCGGGTCGTGTAGCAGTGGCCGAAGTCGATGCCGAGCTCGTCCAGGCGCGAGCGGAAATAGCGCGGCAGCTGCGCCATGGCGCGATCGCCCGTATGCGGGCCCGAGGGCAGGCCCCACCAGAAGCCGCGCACGGTGGGTCCGTGATTGGCGTGCAAGGCCGCCACTTGCTTGGCCACGCTGAGCCCCGCGATCTCCTGCACGATCTCGAGATGCGCGGAATCGGATTCGACGATGTGCGCGTCCGCATCGATCACGGGATGATCGAGTTTGGCGCGAACCTCGCGGCCGGGGAAACCCTCGAATGACATAATGCGTCCTCCCTGCCCGGTTATACCACCGCCAAGCGAGGGAGGGAGAGCGAACGCCGGCTATCGGCTTTCCGTAAAGCTCTGCGCTAAGCGCCGATTTCCATATAGAGGCAGAGCATGAAAGCCATGCTGGCGAGCGCGTAGGTCACGAAGTCGCAGAAGTCGAATTCTACAAAGGGCGCACGCCTCATGGCCGGCTCCTTTGGTTTTCCAAATAGGCCGCATCGTAGCACACGCGGCCCGTTTCCAGATGCGACATCTCCGCTACTTAAAGGGAACATTGGCGCAAAAGCGCCGCAGCGGCCCGAGGGCTTCAGACCTGGTGCGTGCTCACGAAGCGGCGTCGAGCAGTAAAACGGATGAACGCCCGCTCTGATCTCTACCTCAGCGGCTTCAACGGCACCGCGCCCTCGGGGATCGGTTGGCGGTCGACGTTGAGCACCATCGCCACCAGCGAGTAGTAACCGCAGGTGCCCGTGAGTTCCATCACGCCGGCCTCGCTGAAACGCTCGCGGGTCTTGGCGAAGGTGGCGTCGCTCATTTGCGTGGTGCCGAGCAGCTCCGAGCAGAATTCGTAGACGAGCGCCTCGTCGGCCGACATCCCCGATGGCTTCTTGCCTTCAGCGATGGCGTCGCAGATCCCGGCGGCGAGGCCGGCTTCGCGCGCGATCTGGTTGTGCGCGTACCACTCGAATTGCGCGGTCCAGTGCCGGGCGGCGAGGAGGATCGCGAGCTCCCGGAGCGGCGCGGGCAGCGACATCTTGAACCGCACGTGCTCGCCCAGTTTCTGCGCCGCGTCGGCGAGGCCGGGGCTGCGGAGCAGCGCGTTGAAAGGGCCGCGCATGCCGCCGCGCGGTCCCTTGACGATCGCCTCGGCGACGCGGCGCTGCTCCGGCGTCATGGTCTCGGGCGTCAGCGTCTTGAAGCGCGGCTCGGTCATGGGCGTCTCCCCGGTAGTCTCCGCCAAGAGAGGTCAGGACAGCGCCTTGCTCGCGGGGCTTCCGACCGTGCCCGATTGGTAGCGTGCCGCATACTCCGGGTCGAGCTTGTATTTCAGGTCGCGAGCCGCCATCGGGATGATCGCCGAATAGGTTCCACGGTGATGCCGTTGCCGCTTCTTCCCCAAGGAGCGGCTCCCGCGCTAATCTGGGAGGACGATGAGCCTCACCATCGAACCCATCGACCCGATCAATCGGCCCTTCTTCGCCGGCGTGGTGTCGGGCTGCGATGTCACGCAGCCCCTGTTGCCCGAAGATATCGCCTCTCTCCATGCCGGCATGGACTGTTTCGGCGTGCTGGTATTCCACGACCAGCAGATCGACGACAACCAGCAGATCGCCTTTAGCCGGAGCCTGGGGCCGCTCGAGCAGGCCACCGGCGACATTGTTTCCGCACCCGAGGACCGGCGGCTCAGCATGGACATCAACGACATCTCCAACCTGGACAAGCACAACAGGGTGCTGGCGCGCGATGATCGCCGACGGCTGTTCGAGCTGGGCAACCGGCTCTGGCACTCCGACAGCTCGTTCAAGCCGGTGCCGGCCAAGTATTCGATCCTATCAGCGCGTCAGATTCCCCCGACCAAAGGCAACACCGAGTTCGCCGATATGCGAGCGGCCTACGACGCGCTCGATGACGCTACCAAGCGCGAGGTTCATGACCTCATCTGTCTGCACAGCCAGCTATTCTCGCGCGGCATTCTTGGCTTCACGGATTTCACCGATGCCGAGCGCGAGAAATGGGCGCCCGTTCGCCAGCGGCTGGTGCGCCGCCATCCCTCGACGGGCCGTCTGTCGCTCTATCTCTCCAGCCATGCGGGCGCGATCGAGGATTGGCCCGTGCCGGAGGCGCGCGCCCTCCTGCGCGACCTCACCGAGGACGCGACACAGCGCCAGTTCGTATACGTCCATGTCTGGCGACAGCACGACCTCGTGATGTGGGATAACCGGGTCGCCGTGCATCGTGCACGGCACTACGACCACACCGAAGTGCGCGACATGCGGCGCACCACGCTGAGCAACGAAGTGTCGAGCCTCGAGCAGGCGCCCGCACGAAATCGAGAGATGGACGCATTTCTGGTTGAGCACTGGAGTCCCGGAACGAAGACGACATGACCGGTTGGACTCTGCTCGGCGGCTGAAATATCAAAACGGATGTAGCTTCGACGCTCTCCGGGAAACCCAGCCGCGATGTGCGCCTCTTACTCCAAATCTCTCGTGTTTATGCCCCGGAGGTCGGAGGTCGCGAAGGAAGTCTGTCCCAGCCGACGGTCGAGCCAGACGAAGACTAGGGTCAGAACTCAATAAATCTCTTGAGGGGTGAATCGGATAGTGATTCTCTGCGCTGGGATAGGAGCTTGGCGCATGAGAAGCAACTTGTTTTGGCTGAGCGACGAGCAGTGGCAAAGGATCGCGCCGTTTCTGCCGA